>NZ_JBJMAB010000033.1:0-99063 GCF_045799175.1 Streptomyces sp. VTCC 41912 | reverse complement strand
CCAGCCCCTACCAGGCACGCGTCCAGATCGGCACCGGCTGGAACATCTACACCAAGCTGTTCTCCTGACCGACCGGCCGCGTCGGCCGGTCGCCTCGCCCGAGGCGGCCGGCCGGCGCGGCCGACGTGGCACGACGCGAGGGCCGCACCCCCCTTCCGGGGAGTGCGGCCCTCGTTCACTGCCGTGCCGTGCCGCTTACTTGCGGATCAGGCTCCGCAGCACGTACTGCATGATGCCGCCGTTGCGGTAGTAGTCCGCCTCGCCGGGGGTGTCGATGCGGACCACCGCGTCGAACTCCACACCGGTGTCGGTGGTGACCTTGACCGTGCGCGGCGTGGTGCCGTTGTTGAGCTCCTCGACGCCGGTGAAGGAGAAGGTCTCCTCGCCGGTCAGACCGAGGGTCTCGGCGGACTGGCCCTCCGGGAACTGGAGCGGCAGGACGCCCATGCCGATGAGGTTCGAGCGGTGGATGCGCTCGTACGACTCGGTGATGACGGCCTTGACGCCGAGGAGCGCGGTGCCCTTGGCGGCCCAGTCGCGGGACGAGCCGGAGCCGTACTCCTTGCCGCCCAGGATGACGAGCGGGGTGCCCTGCTCGATGTAGTTGCGCGAGGCGTCGTAGATGAAGGAGACGGGGGCGTCGTCCTTCGTGAAGTCGCGGGTGTAGCCGCCCTCGGTGCCCGGCGCGAGCTGGTTGCGCAGGCGGATGTTGGCGAACGTGCCGCGGATCATGACCTCGTGGTTGCCACGGCGCGAGCCGTAGGAGTTGAAGTCGCGGCGCTCGACGCCGTGCTCCGTGAGGTACTGGCCGGCCGGGGTGTCGGCCTTGATGGCGCCGGCGGGCGAGATGTGGTCCGTCGTCACCGAGTCGCCGAGCTTGGCCAGGACGCGGGCGCCCGTGATGTCGGAGACCGGGGTGGTCTCCATCGTCATGCCCTCGAAGTACGGGGGCTTGCGGACGTAGGTGGACTCGGTGTCCCACTCGAAGGTGTTGCCGGTCGGGATCGGCAGCGCCTGCCACTGGGCGTCACCGGCGAAGACGTCGGAGTAGGACTTGTTGAACATGTCCTCGCCGATGGCGTTCGCGACGACGTCGTTGACCTCGGCCTCGGTCGGCCAGATGTCGGCCAGGTGGACGGGCTTGCCGTCCTGGTCGACACCGAGCGCGTCCTTGGTGATGTCGACCTTCATCGAACCGGCGAGGGCGTACGCGACGACCAGCGGCGGGGACGCCAGGTAGTTCATCTTGACGTCGGGGTTGATCCGGCCCTCGAAGTTCCGGTTGCCGGAGAGCACCGAGGTGACGGCCAGGTCGTGGTCGTTGACCGCCTTGGAGACCTCCTCCGGCAGCGGGCCGGAGTTGCCGATGCAGGTGGTGCAGCCGTAGCCGACGAGGTTGAAGCCGACCTTGTCGAGGTACGGCGTCAGACCGGCCTTGTCGAAGTAGTCGGTGACGACCTTCGAGCCCGGGGCGAGGGTGGTCTTGACCCACGGCTTGCGGGTCAGGCCCTTCTCGACGGCCTTCTTCGCGACGAGCGCGGCGGCGACCATCACGTACGGGTTCGAGGTGTTGGTGCAGGAGGTGATCGCGGCGACGGTGACGGCGCCGTGGTCGAGCTGGTACGTCGTGCCGTCGGGGGCGGTCACGGTGACCGGGTTCGACGGGACGCCGTTGGAGACGGCCGGGGCGTCGGAGGCCGGGAAGGACTCCTTGCCCGCCTCGGAGTCGTCGGAGACGTAGTTGCGCACGTCCTGGGCGAACTGCTGGGCGGCGTTCGCGAGGACGATGCGGTCCTGCGGGCGCTTCGGGCCGGCGATGGAGGGGACGACCGTGGCGAGGTCGAGCTCCAGCTTCTCGGAGAAGTCGGGCTCGGCGGCCGGGTCGAGCCAGAGGCCCTGCTCCTTGGCGTACGCCTCGACGAGCGCGACCTGCTGCTCGGAGCGGCCGGTCAGCTTCAGGTAGTTCAGCGTCTCGCCGTCGATCGGGAAGATCGCGGCGGTGGAGCCGAACTCCGGCGACATGTTGCCGATGGTGGCGCGGTTCGCGAGCGAGGTGGCGGCGACGCCCTCGCCGTAGAACTCGACGAACTTGCCGACGACGCCGTGCTTGCGCAGCATCTCGGTGATCGTGAGCACCAGGTCGGTGGCGGTGGTGCCCGGCTTGAGCTCACCGGTCAGCTTGAAGCCGACGACGCGCGGGATGAGCATGGAGACCGGCTGGCCGAGCATCGCGGCCTCGGCCTCGATGCCGCCGACGCCCCAGCCCAGCACGCCCAGGCCGTTGACCATGGTGGTGTGGGAGTCGGTGCCGACGAGGGTGTCGGGGTATGCCTGGCCGCCGCGGACCATGACCGTGCGCGCCAGGTGCTCGATGTTGACCTGGTGGACGATGCCGGTGCCGGGCGGGACGACCTTGAACTCGTCGAAGGCGGTCTGGCCCCAGCGCAGGAACTGGTAGCGCTCCTTGTTGCGGCCGTACTCCAGCTCCACGTTCTGGCCGAACGCGTCCTTGGTGCCGAACTTGTCGGCGATGACGGAGTGGTCGATGACCAGCTCGGCCGGCGCCAGCGGGTTGATCTTCGCCGGGTCGCCGCCCAGCTCCTTCACGGCCTCGCGCATGGTCGCGAGGTCCACGACGCACGGCACCCCGGTGAAGTCCTGCATGATCACGCGGGCCGGCGTGAACTGGATCTCCTGGCTGGGCTGTGCCTGGGAGTCCCAGTTGCCGAGCGCACGGATGTGGTCGGCGGTGATGTTGGCGCCGTCCTCCGTGCGGAGCAGGTTCTCCAGCAGCACCTTGAGGCTGTAGGGGAGGCGGGCGGCGCCCTCCACCTTGTCCAGCCTGAAGATCTCGTACGACTCGTCGCCCACCTGCAGCGTGCTACGGGCGTCGAAGCTGTTCGCCGACACGACAGTCTCCTTCAATGAATTCGCGCGTACCACCGCAATCCTGCCGTCACAGGTTCGTTGCCGATCAGCTAAGGTGAACCTAAGTTAGGTGCGCCTTACTAGCGCGGCAGCGGTACGCCTCTCGGCAGATATCTCGATGTCGAGATAACTCTAATACATCACCGCTTCCGGGTCATGCCCCGACGGCGGCCACCCCACCACCTTCCCGCCGGCCGATCGGTGCGGCGACACGCCCGAACGCCCCTCCGCACCATTCATCCCCCGCACCCCCTTTGCATGACCATGCGCGAGGATGCATACTCTTCCTATGTCTAAGGTCCTCACCTCCCTTCCCGCCGGCGAGCGCGTCGGCATCGCCTTCTCGGGCGGCCTCGACACCTCCGTCGCGGTCGCGTGGATGCGCGACAAGGGCGCCGTCCCGTGCACCTACACCGCCGACATCGGCCAGTACGACGAGCCCGACATCGCCTCGGTGCCCGGTCGCGCGAAGACCTACGGCGCCGAGATCGCCCGCCTCGTCGACTGCCGCGCGGCACTGGTCGAGGAGGGCCTGGCCGCCCTCACCTGCGGGGCGTTCCACATCCGCTCGGGCGGGCGGGCGTACTTCAACACCACCCCGCTGGGCCGCGCCGTCACGGGCACGCTCCTGGTCCGGGCGATGATGGAGGACAACGTCCAGATCTGGGGCGACGGCTCCACCTTCAAGGGCAACGACATCGAGCGGTTCTACCGCTACGGCCTGCTCGCCAACCCGAACCTGCGGATCTACAAGCCCTGGCTCGACGCGGACTTCGTGACCGAGCTCGGCGGCCGCAAGGAGATGTCGGAGTGGCTGGTCGCCCACGACCTGCCCTACCGCGACAGCACGGAGAAGGCGTACTCCACCGACGCCAACATCTGGGGCGCCACCCACGAGGCGAAGACCCTGGAGCACCTGGACACCGGCGTGGAGACGGTGGAGCCGATCATGGGCGTGCGGTTCTGGGACCCCGAGGTGGAGATCCTCCCCGAGGACGTCACCATCGGCTTCGACCAGGGCCGCCCGGTCACCGTCAACGGCAAGGAGTTCGTCTCCCCCGTCGACCTGGTGATGGAGGCCAACGCCATCGGCGGTCGGCACGGCATGGGCATGTCCGACCAGATCGAGAACCGGATCATCGAGGCCAAGAGCCGCGGCATCTACGAGGCGCCCGGCATGGCGCTGCTGCACACCGCCTACGAGCGGCTGGTCAACGCGATCCACAACGAGGACACCCTCGCCCAGTACCACAACGAGGGCCGGCGGCTCGGCCGGCTGATGTACGAGGGCCGGTGGCTGGACCCGCAGGCGCTGATGGTGCGCGAGTCCCTGCAGCGCTGGGTGGGCGCGGCTATCACCGGCGAGGTCACCCTGCGGCTGCGGCGCGGCGAGGACTACTCGATCCTCGACACCACGGGCCCGGCGTTCAGCTACCACCCGGACAAGCTGTCCATGGAGCGGACCGAGGACTCGGCGTTCGGCCCGGTGGACCGGATCGGCCAGCTCACCATGCGCAACCTCGACATCGCCGACTCGCGCGCCAAGCTGGAGCAGTACGCCGGCATCGGCCTGATCGGCACCACCAGCCCCGCGGTCGGCGCCGCGCAGGCCGCCGCGACCGGGCTGATCGGCAACATGCCGGAGGGCGGCGCCGAGGCCATCGCCTCCCGCGGCGAGGTCTCCGGTGACGACGAGATGCTGGACCGCGCCGCGATGGAGTTCGGCACGGACTGACCCGCCAGCGCCGGGCGGCCGATACGGCCGATACGGCCCCTCCCCGACGCACCACCGGCAGCGGCCGGCCCGGCGCCCCACGGCGCCGCGCCGGCCGCTCGCCGTTCTCCCGGACGGCCCGGGACCCGGCATTCCCGCACGGGCGACGCCTGCCGGAGCGTCAGGCGGCGGATGCGCGCGGCCGTCTCGGGGGCGGGCTGCTCAACCGCCCCCGTACGCGGCCAGCGTCCGGTCGATCGCCGGGCCCAGGAAGGCCCGGGTGAGTGCGGCGCGCCGGGCCGGCCAGTGTGCGCGGTCGGCCGCCGACGCCCCGGCCGCGGTCGGACCCGGCGCGGTGGCCGGCGGGCCGTAGCGCCGGTGCCGGAGGTCGGCGAGGAGCGGCGCCGGCGCACCCATTCCGGCCAGGACGGACAGCGCCTCGCCCTTGGTGATCAGGCTGCCGTCCCGCAACGTCACCGTCGCCCGGGCCAGGGTCAGCAACCCGAGGTCCACCCAGACGTCGCGCAGCCAGTACGCGGGGCGCTCCAGCGCGGGCCGCCAGAACCCGCGCAGGTCGGCGAGGACGAAGGCGGTCAGTCGGGCGTCGGTCACCGGGGGCAGCAGGGCGGCCGGGCCGTCGCCGTACCGGACCAGACCGAAGAGGTGGAGTTCGCGGCGGGTGACCGGGGTGAGGGGCCGGTGCAGCAACTCCTCGTGCGCCCACCCGAGATGGCAGCGCGTCGGATCGTCGAGCGCGGCGACGTCGGGGTAGGCGCAGTGCACCGCCCGGGCCGCCGGACCGCCGGTGGCGGCGAGCCGGCGGTGCAGACCGGTCAGTTCCGCCTCCTCCCGCGCCGTGGCGGGACGTGCGAGGACCGCGACCAGGTCGAGGTCGCTGCGGCCCTCCTGGTAGTCACCGCCGGCCAGCGAGCCGTGCGCCCACAACGCCCGCAGCGGCACACGGTCTTGAAGGCCCGTCAGGAATGTGCGGAGCAGCGCCGCGGTGGCCGGCGGCACCGGTTCCCGCGTGTCCGTCGCCGCCCGCATGGCCGCCCCCTGCCCCGTCCGCCGCGGGCGGACGTCCCGGATCCGATCCCCCGCCACCTGCCCGGACTCCGGCGGCCTCAACCGCCCTGCCGGGACCGGGCGTACGGCCCCCGCCGGCCCGCGCGGGACCGGCGACCGCCGGGCCCGACCGGAGGACCGACGACCGCCGCATCGGCACGGCCGGGCCGCGTCATCCGCCTTCCAGCCCCACCCGGACCACCCGCACGATCTCCTCGTCCGTCAGGCCCAGGTGACGGGCCTCGGCGATGAGGCGTTCGGCGGCCTCGCCGAGCCGCGCCCGGCCCGGTGCGGCGGCGCCGGTGACCACCGCACCGCGGCCGCGCCGGAGTTCGATCAGCCCTTCCTCCTTCAGCCGCTGGTAACCGCGCAGCACGGTGTGGACGTTGACGCCGAGGGAGGCGGCGAGCGCGCGGGCGGCGGGCAGGCGTTCGCCGGCCGGGACCGACCCGTCGGCGATGGCGCCGCGGACCGAGGCGGCGATCTGGTCGCCGAGCGGGACGGACGAGCCGGGGTCGACGCGGAAGAGCATCTCAGTCCCCCTCTGTGGAGCGCCGGCGATCGAGATAGGTGGTGAGCAGCGCGGCGGCGGTCGCCGCGTCGTCGACCGTCACCACGAACTCCCGGCCGTTGGTGCGCCGCAGCACCAGGCCCTCACCGGAACGGAGCAGCAGACCGCTGCCGCCGGGCCGGATGCGGTACCCCCAGCCACCGTACTCGGCGAGCGGGGAGATCCGGCGGCTGGTCGCCTCGGCCACGCCCGCCAGCGGTATGCGGCGCAGCGGGACCGGGAACAGCAGCGGGGTGAGGGTCAGCCCCCGCTTGTCGACGGTCACCCGCACGGAGCAGTGGACCGCGACCAACAGCGCGCAGAGGAGCAGCGCGCCGCCGCCGACCCACCCGGCGGACACCCCGAGGACGACCCCGACGCAGGCCACCAGCGCCGCCAGGGCGGCCATCGGCAGGGAGCTGATGGTGCGCGTCCAGCCGGCCCGGACGCCGGCGGGCAGGTCGAGGCGACGCACCCGGCCGGGCTCCGGGCGGGGCCCTTCCGGGTCGGGACCGGCGAGCAGCCAGCCCAGTCCGGCGGCGAGCACGCCCGCCCCCAACGACGCGGCCAGTTGCAACAGGGGCATGCGGACCGCGGCGGCGTCGGCCGCGTCGGCGTTCCCCCACAGGATCGCGGCTGCCGGGTAGCCCAGGACGACGGCCAAGAAGTAGCCCGCCGCGATGAGCAGGCGCCCGCCGCGCGCGGGCAGCGCTCGCCGCGACAGGGCGGCGGTGCCGGCGCCGGCGGCGAGCAGGACGGCCAGGGACCACCACAGCAGGCCCTGCGTCGACGCGTAGCCGTTGGGCCGGCCGTCGAGGCCGAAGTGGGTGGCGAGCCGCTCGGGCAGCCGGTCGGCGACGACGGCGTAGACGCCGCCGAGGCAGACGGTGACGAGAAGGAACGGTAAGGCGGCTATCCAGCCCCGCGGACGGACGGGCGCGGGCGGGGCCGAGGGTGCGGATCGCATCATGGCAACCTCCAGTTGTTCGCATATTAGTAGAACAACTAGCGGGACGGTATGGCGCGCCGCGTCAATCTCATATCTGAGATACGGTCACCCCATGGCAGACGACTACCTCGTACGCATCGGCAGGCTCATCCGTGACGCCCGGCAGCATCGTGGCTGGACACAGACGCAGCTCGCCGAGGCGCTCGGCACCAGCCAGAGTGCGGTCAATCGGATCGAACGCGGCAACCAGAACATCAGCCTTGAGATGATCGCCCGCATCGGCGAAGCCCTGGACAGCGAAATCGTCTCGCTCGGATACGCCGGACCGATGCATCTGCGCGTGGTCGGCGGGCGCCGGCTGTCCGGCAGCATCGACGTCAAGACGAGCAAGAACGCCTGTGTCGCGCTGCTGTGCGCGACCCTGCTCAACGCGGGCCGCACAACTCTGCGCCGGGTGGCCCGCATTGAGGAGGTCTACCGCATCCTGGAGGTGCTGGGCAGCATCGGCGTCCGCACCCGGTGGATCAACGACGGCAACGACCTGGAGATCGTGCCGCCGGCCCAACTCGACCTGGAATCGATGGACTTGGAGGCGGCCCGCCGCACCCGCAGCGTCATCATGTTCCTCGGCCCGCTGCTGCACCGGATGGACCACTTCAAACTGCCCTACGCGGGCGGCTGCGACCTCGGCACCCGGACCGTCACGCCGCACATGACCGCCCTGCGGCACTTCGGCCTGGAGATCACCGCGACCGACGGCACCTACCTCGCCGAGGTCGACCGGACCGTCGCCCCCAAGCGCGCGATCGTGCTGACCGAACGCGGCGACACCGTCACCGAGAACGCGCTGCTGGCCGCCGCCCGGCACGACGGCGTCACGGTCATCCGCAACGCCTCGTCCAACTACATGGTCCAGGACCTGTGCTTCTACCTGGAGGAGTTGGGCGTCCGGGTCGACGGGATCGGCACCACCACCCTCACCGTGCACGGCGTGGCGAAGATCGACCGCGACGTGGACTTCGCGCCGTCCGAGGACCCGGTCGAGGCGATGAGCCTGCTGGCCGCGGCCGTCGTCACCGAGTCGGAACTGACCATCCGCCGGGTGCCGGTGGAGTTCCTGGAGATCGAGCTGGCGGTCCTGGAGGAGATGGGCCTGGACCACGAGCGCGGCGCCGAGTACCCGGCCGACAACGGCCGCACCCGGCTCGTCGACCTGACCGTCCGCCCCTCCAAGCTCCAGGCCCCCCTGGACAAGATCCACCCGATGCCCTTCCCGGGCCTCAACATCGACAACGTCCCCTTCTTCGCGGCCATCGCGGCCACCGCCCAGGGCCAGACCCTCATCCACGACTGGGTCTACGACAACCGCGCCATCTACCTCACCGACCTCACCCGCCTCGGCGCCCAGGTCAAACTCCTCGACCCGCACCGCGTCCTGGTCGACGGCCCCACCCGCTGGCGCTCCGCGGAAATGATGTGCCCCCCGGCACTCCGCCCCGCCGTCGTCGTCCTCCTCGCCATGATGGCCGCCGAGGGCACCTCGGTCCTCCGCAACGTCTACGTCATCAACCGCGGCTACGAGGACCTCGCCGAACGCCTCAACTCGATCGGGGCCCAGATCGAGATCTTCCGGGACATCTGACCGCGCTTCGGGCGAGTGCCGCCGCCCCCTTCCTGAGCTGCGTGGAAGCGGGCCAGAAGGGGGTGCGGCGGCTTCCGTGGGGCGTCTTGGGGGCTGCGTCGCTCATCCGGCTTCGGCGGCCAGTCGGGCCGATACCGCATCGCCATCGCCATCGTGCTCCGGCGCCGGGAAAGGGAGGGCTGCCAGCCGTCAGGCCACGGGCCGAGCGGGACATGCTCACGCGGTACCGCGGTTGGTCGCCCGCGCGCGAAGGGGAAGGCCCCTTCAGGACAACGTCGAGAGCGCCATTTCAGCGTCGCGATATCGCCCATACCGCACACAGCGCACATTGTGCGCACTCATCAAGAACGTAGGTCGGCGGCGCCTTTCGGCACCTTCAAGGATCGTCCCGCACTCCACTTGGCGGGTCATCGAGAACACCTGTGGGCCATCGAGAACACGTGGGGCCAATCGGCGAACCGCCCGTCCGCTCCGCACTTCACCGCCCATCCCGGCATTCCGGCCCGTGGGGACTCCTCCCTTCCGGTATGCGGTGAGCGCATCCGGCGTCGGTTCCCTTGAAGTTGGCATCTCCGAAAGCCGACACAAGAGGCCGAACACACACGAATTCACGTGCCCACCCCGGCCGGCGCCTGGCCGATTCCAGGGCCGGATCGTCCATGGCACCGCCCGGTTCGGCAAGGCGACGCCAGCGCGCCCGACGCTCCGGCTTGGTCCGCTCCTCGCCCTCCCTGCGCCGAGCACCCTCGGACTGCGAAAACGCCGGCCGGCCGCCCGGGCCGGTAAACGGACCCTGGGACGAGAATCGGGGGAATCCTTAATGTCGAGCGCCGCAGTGGTGTTGACTGTCCTCCGCGAGTGTGGCAGGCGTGGCCCGCTGCCAGAACGGCCGTATCGGTAATTTTCAAGGGCCAGTTGCATCTGGCGGCCTACCGCACGTTGCACTTCAATACGGGTGCGATGACGCCGAGGACACCGGAGAGACCGCGATGAAATATCAATGAAAAAGATCGTTCTCATCATCGACATGGTTCGCCATGAACGGTGGCGATGGAGGCCGTTCAGGAGGGTTCGCATCCAGAAAAGGCCGCCACAAAGCCCCTAGGAATGCAAAGCGTGGCGGGTCGTCATCCCGAAGGTGATCTCCCCGCATGACACCGTGTTCCCGAACGGGAGCACACCGGACGGTCAGCGGCTTCACAACGGTTCGCCACTCAAGAGCGGCCCCCGCCCCGCCCGGTCTCGGCGCCCGGGCAGTTCGCGGCGCCGTCGACGTCGCCCGCCACACCCGTTCCCGCCCCCGCTCCCGCACCACACCCGGTCGGCGAACCCCCGTAAGCCCCCAACTACCCGCTACTCGCACTCCGGAGCAACGGGGTGCGACGACACCTTGCAGCCGAGCAAAACGCGTCGGCCGCGTTCGCGTCAGCATGTCGTGAGCACGGCATACGTCGCTCGGTGGGGCGCGTCGGATTTAGCTTCGACAATGCCGTGACGGAATCCTTTTTCGTGAGCATCACAGGTGAACCCCGCTACGTCCGAACGGCAGTTGGGCAATCGAGGCGCGGGCCCATACCGGCGTACTGGAGCGCCGCCCCAACGGGGAACCCGGGGCTATGGACTCGCGCGTTTGATCGAGTAGGATCCACATCAACGCTCGGCAAACCAGCCCGTTTGGGTCCAGCTTGCCGCCTCCACAGCACCACCCTGTCGACCAGCGGGGCCGATGCTTGGTGATCCATTCGCATGCCGCGAGGTACGCCGGGCGCTGTACATATAATTCTTGGGGGAGGATTAACTATGCTGGTTCCGAACGGCCACTTTCTGCACGACAGAAAAGACATCCACCGGCTGCGGAACTTCCTGATCAATCAGCGCAAGATCTCCGGATGGACCCAGGAGGAGCTCTCCGAGCGCTCCGGCGTCAGCGTCCGCACGATCCGCAACCTGGAGACCGGCTCCAACACCAACCCGCGCCGCACCTCGGTGGACCTGCTGCTCTCCGCCTTCGGCGCGACCGCAACCGCCGCCGAGACGACCTTCTGGGGCAGCACCGGCTGGCCGGCACTGCCCGAGCAACGTACCGAGTCGCACCTTTCGCACGCCCTGGAACTGCCGCCCTGGTACGGGCCCTGGCTGCTCAACGATCCGCTGGTGGGCCGGCAGACCGACCTGCGGCACGTCGTGGCCACCGTACAGCGCAGTCGGCTCGTGGCCCTGACCGGAGCAGGCGGGGTGGGCAAGTCCCGGCTGGCGCACGCGGCCGCGGTCCAGCTGCGCCCGCTGTTCCGGGAGGGGGTGGCCGTCGCCGACCTGCACGACTGCCCGCCCGAGCACCTTGATTCCTCGCTCGCCGGCAGTGAACTGATGCGCATCGTGCGGGAATTGGACGGTGAGGACGGCTTCCTGCGCGGCGGCTCGTGGACCGGGTCCCGGCTCCTGGTGCTCGACAACGCCGAGCACGTCGTCCAGCACACGGCTCGGATCGCGCGGAACCTGCTCAGCGAGCATCCGGGTCTCCATCTGCTGATCACCTCCCGTCGCACGCCGTCCGTCGGTGCCGCGGAGACCTGGGACGTCGAGCCGCTGCGGGTGGACGGACCGGAGGACGGCGAGACGGCCGTACCGAGTGCGGTGGAACACTTCCTGCGCCGGGTGCAGGCCGGCCTGCCGACCCTCGACCTGAGCGACCATCTGCCGTTGGTCACCCGCCTGTGCCGGCTGCTCGACGGAATACCGCTGGCCCTGGACATTGCGGCCCAGCGGCTCAGGTCGCTGCCGCTGACGTCGCTCGTGCAGAGCGGCAACCTCTTCCCCCTGCTGGACCAGGTCGACGCGGGCCGCCTGTCCCGGCACCGCACGCTCTCGGAGAGCGTGCGGTGGAGTTACGACCTGCTCCCCGCGCCGCACCAGGAACTGCTGCACGAACTCGTCGCGTTACAGAGCCCGTTCTCCCTGGACGACGTGCTCAGGGTCCAGCAGGGCCACCCCGATGCGACGCAGGTCGCTCACCTCCTCGCAGACCTCGCCGATGCCTCGCTGGTCCACATCGAACGGCAACTGCATTACACGTACCGGGTCCATGCACTCGTACGGCACTGGCTGCTCACCCACGCGCGGCGGCCCAGCCCGGCGGGAGGCGCCGCACCCCTCGGACTCGGCCGCTAGGGCCCCGGACGGATCCCGGGTGGGGTGTGGAAGGGCCGGCACCCCGCCCGGACGACAGGAACCACCAGAGCCTCGAACGCGGCGGCGCATCCGGAGCGCTGCTCAGGCCCCCGACTGCCCGGCGGCCTCCTTGACCGTCCGCAGCGAGAAGTACTCCCCCGCGTCGAGACTCGACATGATCCGCTCTTCCAGCCAGGGCAGGAACGTCTCGTCCAGTACGGCCTCCGGCTCCAGCCGCTGCAACAGCCGCTGGAGCACCAGCACCAGCCAACCACTGCCGCCCGTCTCCGCGCGCTCCTGCCCGAAGGTGTGGAGCCAGGTGTAGAGGCAGGACGCCGCCGCGTGGTGGACGCAGTGCTCGGCGGCCCGGTCCTGCCCCTCCGTCGTCGCCGCGTCGAGCGATGCGGCGGCGAGGTGCGTGTAGAACGCCGTCCGGCGCGCGGACAACTCGCCGACGACCTTGGCGAGCGCCGTGCCCTCGGGTTCCGGAAGCTCGTGCTCCGCGATCCGCAGCGCCTCCTCGACGGCCGGGGCCCATCCGCGGGTGATCTCGTCCTCGGCAGCGCTGGTCAGCCGCAGTTCCCGCCCCGAGGGGTGCCACACGGGTGCTTCCTCGGACCAGTCGAAGAGCTGCCGCAGCACGTCCTCGCCGCCGCGGGAAGGCCGGTCGGCCACCCGGGCCACGGCCGGGAGCTGCGAGGCGATGCTGTGCAGGTTGACGTGGGTGGTGCCCTCGAAGATGCTCGCGATCGCGTGGTCGCGCTGGAGCTTCTGGAAGACGCCGGAGGCCACGCCCTCGCGCAGGTAGCCGCGTGCGCCCAGGACCCGGGCGCACTCCTGGACGACCTGCTCGCCGAGTGTCGGGACGAGGTACTTGACCACGGAGGACCACAGGCTGAGCCGGGACGGCGCGACGGACAGCGAGCGCGCCACGGGGAGCGCCGTGCACTCGGCAATCAGCAGGTCGAGGTACGAGTCGAGCAGGTGCCGCCGGATCACCGGCAGCCGATAGATCTCCTGCCCGTACAGGATCCGCTCCCGCGCGTGGCGCAGTGCGATCCGCAGGACGGAGTCCATGGTGCCGAGCGAGAGTCCGCCGATCGCCGTGCGGGTGATCTGGAGGACCTGGAGGATCTCGACCAGGCCCGCGCCGGGGCGGCCGAGCAGCGACCCGGCGGGCACTTTGGTGTCCTGGAAGGTGATGCCACTGAGGTCGTGTCCGCGCAGGCCCACGGTCCGCACGAAGGGGTGATTGTGCCAACTGCCGTCGTCCAGCTCCTCCTTGTCGAGCAGCAGCAACGATGAGCCCGCGCCCTCGACGGCGGCGTAGACGGTGACGAAGCGGCCGCGGGTGGCGTTGCCGACGGGCCACTTCTCGCCGGTCAACAGGTATCCGCCGGCGTGCGGCACCGCCGCGGTCTCGTTGGTGCCCAGGTCGCTGCCGTGGTCCGGTTCGGACACCGCGAAGCAGGCGAGGTCGCCGCCGAGGATGCCCCGTGCGACCTTCGCGCGCTGCTCCGCGTCGCCCCACAGCCACACCGGGTTGACGCCGAGGACCGCGGAGCCGAACATCACCGCGACGGTCAGGTTGCGGCGCGAGAGCGACCGGGTCAGCAGGAAGAGCTGCTCCAGGTTCCGCAGCCGGCCGCCGAACTCCTCGGGCACCAGGTACTGCGCGAACCCCCAGGACCTGATGAGGTCCACCGCGCCGGGCGGCAGTTCACCGTTCTCCTCGTGCGCGACCATCGCGGCGTAGCTGAACGGGCCGCTGTCGGCGGTCGGGTCGCCCAGCGCCCGGTCCAGATCGGCGGCCAGTGCGTAGGCCGGGCGGTCGAAGGCGCGGTCCGTCATGCCGCGGGGCCCTCGAAACCGTAGCGGGCGAACATGCCGGCGACGTCGTCGTCCGCGGGGAGGGTCGCCCTGCCTTCGGCCACCTCGGCGCCGACCAGCTCGATCACGTCGCTGACGCGCTCCAGCCGCATGGCCTCCTCGGGGTTGAGCGACCGCAGGCCGTACAGCTCCTCCAGGTTGTAGCCGAGTTCCGCGAGGACGAGCGAGTGGAAGCCGAGGTCGCCGACGAGGCGGTGGTCCGCCTCGACCTGGTCGACTTTGCGCGGTGCGATCAGCCGCACGAGTCCGCTCACCACGGGAGCGACGGCTTCGTTGCCGAGGGCGGCAGGGGTCTGAGTCATGGTGCCGACGCTAGGGCGAGGCGGGCCCGGCACCCAGGCAAAGGGCCCGGCAAAATCACGGCAACTCCGCGTCGCACGTGGGGCGTCGGGCCGGTGCCCGGGGTGCGGGCACGGTCAGCCGGTTGGTCACCGGCGCCCCCTCGGCCTCCCGAGTTGCCGGTGCTCTGGCCCCCCGTATTGCCGGTGCACTGCCTGGTCGCGCAGTGAGGGATCCCCGAGCATCCATGGCGGGGGCCACACCAAGTGGCGTGGCCGGCCGCGCATGCGACGGACGGGGAGTACGTGGCAGCGAGCGCGGTCGCAACCGGAGACGTCGGCGGGTGCCTCACCGCCGACCGCAGCTGCGTGGCCCACCAACCCGCACTCTTCGAGAGGAACGTCCATGCCTGTTGAGCCTCCCGCCGCACCCACCACGACGCCCGCCGTCTCCGAGGACGAGATCGCCCGGTTCGTCGTCGACCACTTCCTCGACGACGACGTGGACGCCCTCGATCCGGAGCGGGATCTGCTGGCCGAGGGGTCGATCGACAGCCTCGGTGTGCTGCACGTGGTGGCCTGGCTGGAGAACCACTACGGCGTGACGGTCCCCACCGGGGCGCTGTCCCTGCGGAACTTCCGCTCGGTGCGCGCGATCCGGGAGACGGCGGAGCGCGTCGCGGCGGGTGGCGGCGAGGCGTGAGCGAAACACCCGCGGCGGCCGTCCGCGTACGGCATGCCGAAGGCCACCACGACGACCGTCCGTGGTCAGTGACGCGTTGAACAGCTCAGGAGAAACGATGAGTGTGCCGGCTGACGTCACGGACGGTGTCGAGGTACCGACCCGGTCCGCCATGGCGACCGCCTCCCTCGCGGTCGCCGAGGAGATGACACGGCGCGGGTTCAGGCCCGGTGACCGGGTGGTGCTCAAGGCGGAGAACTCCGCCGCGTACGTGTACACGCTGCTGGCCCTCGCGCACCTCGACGCCTCCCTGGTCGTCCTGGACCACCGCCAGACCGACGACGAGACCCGTACGGTCATCGAGCAGTGCCGGGTCCGCTGGGTGATCGGTGACGCGCCGGGCGGCCTGCTGCTCCCCGGACCCGGGGCGTCCCGCTTCCTGGCCCTCGACACGCTCGTCGCGGCTGCCGGGCCGCCGGCGGGCGCGACCGGCGCGGCGGATGCGGCCGACCCCGCTCTGGACTTCTCCCGGTGGCGGCGGCGCACCGACGCGCTGGTGGCCTGGTCGACCGGTTCGACGGGCCGGGCCAAGGGGATCGTCAAATCGGGTGACGGGTTCCTCACCAACCTGGAGCGGACCCTGGCGCACATGGGCTACCGCGACAGCGACACGTTCCTTCCGCTGCTGCCGTTCTCCCACCAGTACGGCCTCTCGCTGATCTTCCTCGCCCAGCTCTCCGGCGCCGCCCTGATGGTCTCCCCGTTCCACCGGGTCGACCTGGCGATCCGGGCCGGTGCGGCGCACGGCGCCACCCTCGTCGACGCCACCCCGTCGACGTACCGGAGCCTGCTCAACCTGGCCCGGCGGAACCCGGATCTGCTCGAAGGGCTGGAGGGCGTACGGCTCTGGTGCACCGGGGGCGCCCCGCTGGACCAGGCGTTGTCGGAGCGGTTCCGGTCCGTCGTGGGCGCCCCTCTGCTGGACGGCTACGGCAGTACCGAGTTGGGCAACGTCTCCTTCGCCACCCCTGACCGGCCGAAGGGCTGCGGCAGGGTGCTGGAGGGGATCGACGTCCGGTTGGCTCCTGCGCACAGCGACGGCGCGGCACCCGGTGCCCCGGCCCCGGAGGCCGGCCACGGTGCGGAGTCGGACCGCGGTGCCGAGTTCGGTCACCTCTGGGTGCGCTCCCCCGACGCCCTGGTCGGCTATCTGGAGCCCGACGGTTCGCTTCGCGAGCAGACCGACGAGTGGTACGAGACCGGCGACTTCGGCTACCTCTCGGACGAGGGCGACCTGTACGTGATCGGCCGTTCCCAGGCCGTCCACCGGATGGGGCACCTGCTCTACCCGGAGGCCCTCGCCGCGAAGGCGAGCCGGTGCGGACGGCAGGTCGTGGTCGTGCCGGTCGACGACGCGCGGTGGGGAAGCCGGCTGATCTTCGTCGTGGCCGATCCGGAGCAGGGCGACCCCAAGGGGTGGCGGGAGCTGCTCTGTTCGCTGCTTCCCTCGTACGAGCAGCCCAACCACGTCGTGGTCCTGCCCGACCTGCCGCTGAACCGGAACGGGAAGACCGACACCGGGCAGTTGCGGCAGCTGCTGCGCGAGGAGCATCCGGCACTGTGGGGCGGCGCGCAGAACGGGGCCGGGCGGTGAGGGCCGGAGCGGCGCGCACGACACGGCGGCGGGTGGTGGTGACCGGCTACGGCGCGGTCACGCCGGTGGGTCCGGACGTTCCCTCCCTGTGGGAGGCGCTGCTGTCCGGCAGGAGCGGGATCGCGGAGGTGACCGGGTTCGACACCACGGACCTCGCGGTGACGATCGCCGGAGAGGTACGGGACTTTGACCCCTGCGAGTACATGCCCAAGCGGACGGTCCGGCGCCTGGACCCCTTTGCCCAGTACGCGCTCGCCGCGGCGGTGCAGGCGGTGGAGGCGGCCGACCTGAACGTGCCGGCGGTCCGGCGCGACCGGATGGGGGTGCTCATCGGCTCCGGATACGGGGCGGAGAAGTCGACCTTCGAGGCCGCGCAGGCACTGGTCACCAAGGGTTCCCGGGCGGTCAGCCCGTACTACGCCGTCAGCGGCGGGATCGACTCCGCGGCCGTCGACGTCGCGCTGCGCTTCGGCGCGCAGGGCCCGTCCGGTTCGATGAGCACCGCCTGCGCCACGGGGGCGACCTGCATCGGTGACGCCGCGCGCATGATCGCGACGGACACGGCCGACGTGATGCTGGCCGGCGCCTCGGACGACTGCCTCACCGCCGTGCAGATGGCCGCCACCATCAGGACGGGGGTGCTGTCCCGGCGGAACGACGACCCGGCGGGCGCGAGCCGCCCGTTCGACCTGGGGCGCGACGGGTTCGTGATGAGCGCGGGCGCCGGTGTGCTGGTGCTGGAGGAGGCCGAGCACGCGCTGCGGCGGGGCGCCGGCATCTTGGCCGAGGTGGCCGGGTACGCCGCGACCACCGACGCCTACCACCTGACCTCTCCCGACCCGGAGGGGCAGGGGTTGCAGCGGGCGATCCGGCTGGCGCTGGCGGACGCGGAGACGGACGCCGGCGGGATCGACTACATCAACGCGCACGCCACGGGGACCGTCGGCGGGGACCGGGTCGAACTCGCGGCCCTGCGCGAGGTGTTCGCCGAGCGGCTGCCCCGCATCCCCACGACCTCGGTGAAGTCCGTCCTCGGCCACATGATGGGCGCGGCGAGCGCCGTCGACCTGATCGCGACCGTCGAGGCCCTGCGCACCGGCACCGTACCGCCGACCACGAACTGCACGGGCCCCGAGGACACGGTGCTGAACCTCGGCACGCGGGGCGTCGAGCGGCGCGAGATCCGTACGGCCATGAGCAACTCGTTCGGGTTCGGCGGGCACAACGCCGTCCTGGTCGTGAAGGCGTTCGACGGCGGCTGAGCCGTCCCCCTTCCCCCCTCAACCCACGCAAGAACAGACGAAGGGCACCACAGTCATGAGCAACTCGCACGGCACGCAGCTCACGGTGGAGCGGAACTACCGGACCGTCACGGGACTGGCAGTAGGGAGCGGGCTGGTGGCCGGCGCGGTCATCGAGGAGGGGGCCGAGATCATGACCCTGAGCGACTGCGTCCCGGCGGAAGCCACCAAGTACACGATCCAGGTCGAGCGGGACAAGCACGTCATCGGCACGGACATCCGGTTCCTCAACCACTCCTGCGACCCGAGCACCTACGTGGACGCCGCCGCCGGAAACGTCGTCGCCACCCGGCGGCTCGTGCCCGGGGACGAGCTGACCTTCTTCTATCCCTCCACCGAATGGGAGATGGCCAGCCCGTTCACCTGCGCGTGCGCGGCACCGGGTTGCGTGGGCAAGGTGACCGGTGCGGCCTTCCTGGCCGAGGACGTCCTCAAGGGCTACCGCGTCAACGCCCACATCCAGGAACTGCTGGCGGAGCGGGACGTCGAGCCGCGCTCATGACCTCCGGGCACGCCCCCCAGCCGGCTCCCCGCGCTGCGGCCCGCCGCGGCACGGGGGGCCGGCTGCTGGTCCACGCGCTGGCCGGGCACGGGGTGGACACCGTGTTCGGCATCCCGGGCATCGACAACCTGGAGGTCTTCCGGCATCTCGGCGACAGCGGCATCAGGACGGTCACCCCGCGCCACGAGCAGGGCGCGGGGTACGCGGCCCACGGGTACGCGCGGGTCACCGGGCGCCCCGGTGTCGTCCTGACCACCGCCGGTCCCGGGCTGCTCAACGCCGCGGCGGCGGCCGGACAGGCGTACTCCGATTCCGTACCGGTGCTGTTCCTCTCCGCCGGCCCCCCGGTGGGACAGCGGCCGGGCGACGGCCTGCTGCACGAGGTCAAGGACCAGTCCGCCGCGATGGACGCCATCTGTGCCTGGAGCCTGCGGGCCACCGACGCGGACCTGCTCACGGAACTGCTGGCGCGGGCGTTCCACGATTTCGCCGCCCGCCGCCCGCGGCCCGTGCACGTCGAGATCCCTGCCGACGTCCTCGCGGCGGAGGTGTCGTGGGCCGGTCCTGCGGGGACGGTCCCGGGCGTGGCACGGAAGGCGGCACCCACCGAACGGACCGCCGACCCCGGCGGGATCGCGCACGCCGCCGGCCTGATCGCGGGCGCCCGGCGGCCCGTCATCATCGCGGGCGGCGGCGCCCGCGCCGCGTCCGCCGCGGTGACCCGCCTGTCGCAGCAGACCGGCGCCCCGGTCGTCACCACGGCGAACGGGAAGGGAGTGATCGACGAACACCACCCGCACGCGCTGGGCGCGGCGCTCCACCTGCGGTCCGCCCGGGACTTCCTGCGCCGTGCCGACGTGGTCCTCGCCGTCGGCACCGAACTGGCCGACACCGACACCTGGTCCGGCCCCCTGGACCTGCCGGGCGACGTCGTCCGGGTGGACATCGACCCCGGGCAGCGGCACCGCAACCAGGCGGCGGCCCGCGCGCTCACGGGCCACGCGGACACCGTCGTGCCCCAGCTCCTGGCCGCCCTCGACGCCGTGCGCGACCGTACGCCGGTGAGCGCGGCGTACCGGCGTGAACTCGCCGTGGTCCGGGCCCGGATAGAGGCCGAGCATGCGGGTCAGGGAGCCCGGTGGACAGGGCTGATCGACGCGCTGCGCGCGGCGATGCCGCCCGAGGCGGTCCTCACCAGCGACAGCTCGATGGTGTCCCACTACGGCGCGCTCAAGGGCTTCCGCGTGCCGCGCCCCGACGCGTTCCTCCATCCCACCGGGTTCGCCACGCTCGGCTTCGCGCTGCCGGCGGCCATCGGCGCCCTGGTGGGCCGCCCCGATCTGCCGGTGGTGGCGCTCACCGGCGACGGCGGCCTCCAGTTCACCGTCAACGAGCTGGCCACCGCGGTCCTGCTGGGCAGACCGCTGCCCGTCGTCATCGTGGACAACGGCGGTTACGGTTCGGTGCGCACGGAGCAGTCCCGGCTCGGCGTCCCGCCCCTGGGCGCGGACCTGCCGAGCCCCGACTTCACCGCCCTGGCCGCCGCCTACGGAGCGCACGGCGTGGTGGCCGCGAGCCCCGCCGCGGTGACCGCCGAGGTCACCGCGGCCCTGGCACGCCAGGGGCCGACCCTGATCACGATCCCCGCCCACTCGCCGAACCCGGAAGACGGTAATGACTGACCCCTATCTACAGGTGATCTGGACGGATCCCGAGACGACGGCACGCGGCTACCTGGTGATCGACCGGCTGCTGGGCGGTGCCTCCAGCGGCGGTCTGCGCATGCGCGGCGGCTGCACCCTCGCGGAGGTCGCGGACCTCGCTAGGACGATGAGCCTCAAGGAGGCGCTGAACTACCGCCCTTCGGACCGCTACGTTCCCTATGGCGGCGCGAAGGGCGGCATCGACTTCGACCCGCGCCGTCCCGAGGCCCGTGGCGTGCTCACCCGCTATCTCGGCGCGATGAAGCCCTACATCGACACCTGTTGGGCGATGGGCGAGGATCTCGGGGTGCAGCAGCGGCTGCTCGACGAGGCCGCGGCCGAGGTCGGCATCGCATCGACCGTGCAGGCGGCGCTGTCCCACGTGCCGGACGGCCCCGAGGCGGGCCTCGCCCGCCTCGACGCGGGGTTCGCGGCGGAGGTCGGCGGGATCTCGCTGGCCGATCTCATCGGCGGCTACGGGGTGGCCAGGGCCACCCTCGCCGCGCTGGAGCACCGGGGCGACCGGGTGCGCGGGGCGACCGCCGCGGTACAGGGTTTCGGGACGATGGGAGGCGCCATCGCCCGTTACCTCGCGGAGGCCGGGCTGCGTGTGGTGGCGGTCGCCGACCAGCACGGTGTGGTGGCCAACCCCGCGGGGCTGGACGTGGAGCACCTGCTCGCGCACCGCACCGCGGACGGGCTCGTCGACCGCGCACGGTTGCGCCCCGACGACCGGCCGGCGGCGTCCGACTGGCTGTCCGTACCGTGCGACGTCCTGGTGACGGCGGCCATCCCGTACGCCATCGACGAGGACAACCACCAGCGGGTGAGCGCGCGTTACGTGGTCGAGGGCGCCAACATCTCGGTGACGCCCGGGGCCGAGCGCGCGCTGTCCGCCAGGGGCACGGCCGTGATCCCCGACTTCGTCGCGAACTCGGCGGGCAACGCCTGGTGGTGGTGGACGCTGTTCGGGGACATCGAGCCGACCGCCGCGTCGGCCTACGCGCGCGTTTCCGCCGTGATGGAGGATCTCGTCGTGTCGGCGCTCGACGGCGCGGCCGACGGGTCGACGACCCCGCGCGAGGCGGCCACGGCCCGCGCCGCGTCGTGCCTGGCACTGCTGACGGACCGGCCTCGGGGCTGACCTTGGCGCTCGGTCCCGTACGGAGGCCGGTCCGGGGGCGGATCACCTGACGATCCGCCCCGGACCGGCCTGTTCGCGTACGGGAGGAAAGCCGCGCCGCTCAGACTTCGATCAGCGTGCAGAACCAGTGCATGCCCGGTGAGGCGACGCCCGCGAGCGCCACGAGGTCGCCGCGCGCCAACTCCCCCGCCTCGACGTGCCGCCACAGGCAGATCAGCTGGTCGGCCGCGCCCATGTGGCCCAGTTCGCGGGCGAGTTCGGCGTTGGTGCGCTCGAAGGGGATGCCCACCGCGTCGGCCACGGCGCGGATGGCCTGCTGCCCTTCGTTGACGTAGACGAGCCGGGCGAGGTCCTCGCGGTGCTTCCCGGCGCGGGCGAGGGCCTGGTCGACCACGTCCGCGACCCGCCCGTGGATCTCCTCGATGAACTCCTTGAAGCGCCGGGGGTCCCGGCCGAAGTGCTCGAAGACCGCGGCCATCGGGTCCGACCGCAGGTGCTCGCGTCCCGGTAGCGGCAGGGGCGCGGCGGCGCCGCCGCGCTCGATGCGGAACAGGTCCGCGAACTCCGGGTTGGTGAAGCGCGCGGAGGCCAGCCGCCTGAACCGCGGGTGCCCCCGGTGCAGTACGGCCGCGACGGCGCCGTCGCTGGCGATGGAGCCGTTGAAGTCCATCCGGTTGCTGTGCGCCTCGCTGACCACGTTGACCAGGACCACCAGCACGGTGTTGGTGTCGGTCGAGAGGGCCATCGCGCCGGCCGCGTGGTCCAACGCCAGCGACCAGGCGGCGCACGCCTGGGTGACGAGCACCGTGGGCGTGCCGTGGGCACCCAGCGCCCGGGCGACCGCCGCCGAACCGTCCCAGCCCAAGTACTCGGGGACGTCGGAGTTGCCGACGACGATCAGGTCGACGTCGGTGACGGCGAGGTCCGCGTTCTCCAGGGCCTCCCGGGCCGCCTCCACCGCGAGGGCGGTCGCGGTGACGCCGTCGGCGATCCGGTGGTAGCTCTCGTACCCGAGGGCGGCGACGTCCTCCGGGTAGGGGACGTAGTCGGCTGCCGTGGCGGCTACGTCCCGCCGCTCGCCGAACGCCATGCCGGTCGAGACGATGCCCATCTCCACTGACGGTTGCACGTGTTGTCCTTCCCTTCTCCTGCGATGCGTGGTGACTGGGGTGGGCCGTGCCGCGGTGGGCCGTGCCCGGTCGGCCCCTGCCTGGCGACGCCCGGCCCTACGCGACCGGCTCGGGCAGCGGCCGGGCGGCCGGCGGCGGGTCGAGTTCCCGGACCGCGGCGAGCGGGGTGTCCAGGACCGCGAGGCGGCGCCGGGAGGTGTGCAGCGCGATGGCCAGCAGCGCCATCGCCCCGGCCAGGGTGAGAACGGCCCCCGCCACCCCGGCCGCGTCGGCGAGGACCCCCGCCGCCAGCGGGCCGACCCACTGGAGCCCTTGGACGAAGAACCGGCTCAGTGCGGCGACCCGGCCCTGGTACCGGTCCGGGACGAGACGGACCTCGTAGGACTCGATGACGACGTTCATCGGCACCATGGCCGCCATGGCCACCATGATGACCAGGCCGATCTGCCACGGGCTGGGGACCGCCACCGCGGCGGCGAAGGACGCCGTGAAGACCCATGCGGACAGCAGGAGGACGCGTCGCGCCCCCAGCCGCCCCATCAGCCACGGCCCGACGACGGCCCCGAGGACGCCGCCCGCCACCGCGAGGGACGTCGCGGTGCCGACCGCGGCGGGCCCACCGCCGCGGTGCTGCACGAGCACGACGAAGAGCAGGGTGAAGCCCTCCGCCACCACGTTCAGCAGAGCTCCCCAGACCATCGTGAACACCAGGTAGTCGCTGCGCCTGATCATGCGCAGGCCGTCACGCAACTCCTCGCCCAGGCCGGCCCGTGGCGCGTCGTCGGCGCGCCGGTCCGGCCCCAGCGGGCGGCGGATCAGTACGGAGCCCAGGGACACGAAGAGGAAGGAGAGCGCGTCGACGAGGAACGGGATCCAACGGCCCATCGCGTACAGCAGACCGCCGAGGGGGGCACCGACCAGCTGCGCGACCATGTCACGGCCCATGCTCTGGGCCGTGGCGGCGGCGACCTGCTCCTTGGGGACGATCCGGCGCAGCACCGGCATCGACACGGCGTTCCTCAGCCCGTCCGCGAGCCCGCCGGCCAGCGCCATCGCGCCGATCACGGCGATCGAGGGGTCCCCCCGGTACGCCAGCAGGGCGACGGCGCCCATCGACAGCGCCTGGACCAGCGGGGCGAGGCACAGGATGGCGCGGCGGTTCATCCGGTCCGCCAGCACTCCGCCGATCGCGAGGGTGGCGAGCCTGCCGATCATGTGCAGGACGGTGATGAGACCGGCCTGCGTCGCCGATCCCGTGAGGTGGAGGACGAGCAGCGGGATGGCGAGCGTCGACATGCTGGTGCCCAGTGCGGACAGGCCGTTGCCCGTCCACCAGTACAGGTAGTCGCGGTCACGCCACAACGGCGGCGGGCGCTTGCGGTCTTCCGCCGACTCCTCGGGACACGACTGCGCCATGGGTACCCGTCTTCCCGCCCGTTGGTGTGTGCTCGTCCGGGCCTGCGCCGTGGACCTCCCCTGCATGCTGGCCGATGCGTCAGGGGCCGGGCCAGGCAGTGCACCGGCAACTCTCAGGGGGGCGGGCCGGTGGCATGATCTGCGGGTGATCACTCAGCTCGTCCCCGCGGGCGTCCGCACCCACGAGGCGTTCGGCGACACGGGCCCCGAGGCGACCGTCGTGCTCTTCGCCGCCGAACAGGCCGCCGTGGCAGGGGTGTTCGAGGAACGTCGCAGGGAGTTCACCACGGTACGGGGCTGCGCCCGCGCGGCGCTGGGCCGGATCGGAGTGCGCCCCGTCCCCCTGGTGCCCGGTGCGCTGGGCGCTCCCGGCTGGCCTGCGGGGGTGGTGGGCAGCATGACCCACTGCCGGGGGTACCGCGCGGCCGCCGTCGCGCGTGCCGCGGACTTCGCCGCGGTGGGCATCGACGCGGAGCCGCAGGAGCCCCTGCCCCGCGCGGTCGCGGACCGGATCGTCACGGACACCGAGCGCGGCTGGCTCGGCGAGGAGTTTCCGCGGGGTGCCGGCGTACCGCTGGACCGGGTGCTCTTCTGCGCCAAGGAGGCGTCCTACAAGGCGTTCTCGCCGTGGACCGGGGCCCGGTTCGGCTTCGGGGACTACCGCGTGCGGCTGCGGGCCGACGGCACGTTCCGCACCGTCCCGCCGGATGCCGTCCTGACGGCTGCGGGCCCCTGGGCCGCGGGGTTCACGGGTCGGTGGTCCGCACGGTCCGGGCTGGTGTTCACCGCGGTGGCACTCGTGGCGAACCCCGGTGCCCCGGAACAGGGCCGTGAACCTGTTCCGGGGCCGCCGTGAGGACGGCAGGGCGGCGGGCGCGCACCGTGTGGAACCTGACGGCAGCGGTCCCTCCCGGCCGGTCGCCGGTCAGGGCAGGACCGACACGATCGCGTCGAGCGCCGACGCACCGGTGAAGGGGTAGTCGTGCCCGCCGGGCAGCGACCGGAGCGTGAAGCCGGCCGCGGCGCAGTCGCGCCAGCGCGCCAGGTCGGCACCGCTGACGAGCGGGTCGTCGGCGCCGCCGAAGACGTGCAGCGGGCAGCCGACCCGGGCCGGCCCCGCAGCCAGGTAGCACTCGGTGAGGGCGAGGTCGCGGCGGACCGTGCGCAGCGCGTACCGGAGGTACGCCGGGTAGCGGGCCAGTTCGGGCGGGAAGCCGCCGAACCCGTCGAGCCAGCCGAGGAGTTCGGGGTCGGCCAGGTCGGAGACGCGCCGGCGCACCGGGGTGTGCGGTGCCCGGGCGGCGGACACGAGCAGTGCGCGGGGCGAGGGGAGGCCGCGCCGGGCGATGCGGACGGCGATCTCGTAGCCGAGGAGGGCGCCGAAGCTGTGTCCGAAGAGCGCGTAGGGCTGGTCGAACTCGTCGCGGATACCGTCGATCACGGCATCGGCGAGCTCTTCGAGGGTGTCGGGCAGGCGCTCGGCGCTCCGCACGCCCCGGCCGGGCAGCTCCACGGTCGCGAGTTCCACCCCGGCCGGCGGCACGAGGCGCCAGGGCGCGAACGAGCCCGCGCTGCCGCCCGCCTGCGGCAGGCAGATCAGTCGCAGGCGCGGGTCGGGCGCGGTGACCCGGCCGACGATCCACGGGCGGGCCCGGTCGTGCACCGGTGCGCTCTTCGGGGAGGCGACTGGTGCGGTGGCTCGGGTTCCCATCCCGCTCCTCCTTCGGCCGGTGTGCGGGGGGGCTGCTGCCCGCCGTGCTCCATCGTGCGGCGGGTGGGAGGGCGGGGCCAGGCAAGGGAACCGGCAACCGGTCTGCCGTCAAATTGCCCCGGCAGTTCCTGGAAAGAGGGGTTCGGCGCACCAAAACTGACCGCGAACAGTCCTGTTCCGCGCCGGAGGGGTGGACCGCAATCCAATGACCACAGTGCCCGACGAGACGTCCGACGCGACGCTCTTCACCCTGGATGCCGTCAAGGCCGACCTCATGGAGGTCGACGCGATGTTCCAGGCGTGCCTGAACTGGAACTACGGGGACCGCGACAGCCGCGTGTGGAACCTCTACGAGAAGAACAAGGTCTCACAGTGGAACGCCACCACCGACATCGACTGGGACCACGACGTCCAGTTCGGCGCCGAGTTGTCGGAGGAGAACGGTGCGCGGCTCGCGTCCTTCGTCGTCGGCGAGGGCAGTCCGGTGCCACGCGAGCTGCTGACCCAGTTCCGCTGGGAGTACCAGGCGTGGATGTGCAGCCAGTTCCTGCACGGCGAACAGGGTGCGCTGGTGACCACCGCCCGTCTCGTGGAGACCGTGCCCGACCTCGACGCCAAGACCTACGCCGCCTCGCAGGTCGCCGACGAGGCGCGGCACGTCGAGGCGTTCGCCCGTTACGTCGACGAGAAGCTGCGGTCCGTCTACCCGATCAACCCCGGGCTGAAGACGCTGCTGCGCGATCTGCTGTCGGAGTCCCGGTGGGACATCGTCTACCTCGGCATGCAGGTGGTCGTCGAGGGGCTGGCGATCACGGCGCTGCGCCTGGCGAGCAGCGGCTTCGGCGACCCGGTGATCCGGCAGATCACCAGGATGGTCGCGCAGGACGAGGCCCGGCACATCGCCTTCGGCGTCACCGCGCTCACCGGCATGTACAGCCAGGTCACCTCCGCGGAGCTGCGGGAGCGCGAGGACTTCCTGCTGGAGGCGATCCAGTTGATGTCGCGTCGGTTCATGCTGCGCGAGGTCTGGGAGCGGATGGACCTCGACGTGGCCAAGGGGCTGCACTTCGCGCGGACCAACCCGATGATGGCCACCTACCGGCAGATGCTGTTCCAGCAAGTCATCTTCGTGCTGCGCCAGTTGGACATGCTCTCGGACCGGGTGAAGGATCTGCTGCTCGCGGAGAACCTGGTGCGCCCGGAGACCCTGCGGGTCCGTTGACGGCAGCGGTTCGGGCCCGGCCGCGGCCCGCACCGCTCGCGCCGGCCGGCCAGCCGGCCGACGAGTCCCGCGGTGCCCGGGCGGATGCCGGCGAGAGCGCGTCCACCCGGGCGCCGGCGCGTCAGGCGCCGGCGCGGTGCCGTACGTCGGCGCGGTGCCGTACGTCGACACGGTCGGCGCGGTCGGCGTCATCGGCACGGTCGGTGCCACCGGGAGCCCCGTCTCAGCGCCGGGCCGAGCGGAAGCCCGTCACCACGGCGCTCGCGCCGAGGACGAGCACGATGACGGCCAGTCCCGAGTAGACCTCCTGGGTCAGCGCGTCCGTGGCCGCGGTCTTCAGGAACTCCGGGTTGAAGAGCATCCGGTGCTGGAGGATCCAGGCGAACGGCAGGGCGAACACGGCCTGCGCCACGGTGTTCAGGACGGCGAGGCGAACGGTCCACCCCCGTACGGTGATCCGGGCCGCCGAGAGCGCCAGCATGGCGGCGAGGCCGAGGAGGACGGGCCAGATCCAGCCCGACCACAGGGCCGGGTCGAGCACCTCGACGGCCTTGCCGCCGCCGTGGCCGTCGGCCCCGTAGGGCTTCGCGACGTGCTGCCACACGGTCAGGGAGATCAGCAGCGCGTACCACGCCGCCCCGAGGGCATCCACGATGCCGACCTTGTCCTTCTTCCGGGGCTCGGGCAGGTCGTCGAGGGTCCACGCGGCGCTTCGGGCGGGCGCGCCGTCCCGGCTGCGGAGCCGGTCGACCAGGGCGAAGACGACGGTGAGCACGGCGATCATCTGGGCGCCCAGCGTCAGCACGGTGGTGACGCCCTCGCCGACCGCCGCGCCGACGTCGCCGCTGTCGGCCAGTTCCACCAGTACGGACACGGTGGTTATCACCGGCAGCACGGAGGACAGCAGCAGCACCAGGAGGCGGATGTACGCCGGGTAGAGGTCCGGCCCGATCAGCGCGAGCGGCCGGCCGGTGTAGCGGGCCGCGTACCGGACGGGGTCGCCCATCTCGGTGAGCACCTCGCGCTCGGCCGACTGCGGGTCCGCCGCCTCGCGGGCCTCGACGGTGTCGGCGATCGTGGTGCGCAGCTCCTCGCCGATGTCGTCGCGTTGGGCGGCCGGGAGCCGCCGGACGACCTCGTCCACGTAACGCTCGGTGAGACTGCTGGTGCTCATCCGTTCTCCTTGGTGAGTCGTGCGATCGTGGCCGAGAGGTCCTGCCACTCGCGGACCAGGCCGGCGAGGACCAGGGAGCCGTCGGGGCTCACCCGGTAGAACTTCCGCGGCCGGGATTCGTCGGTGTTCCACTCGCTGGTGAGCAGGCCCTGCTTCTCCAGCCTGCGCAGCAAGGGGTAGAGGGTGTTGCCGTCGACGGAGACCCCGGCAGCGTTGAGCGTCTCCAGAAGCGCATAGCCGTAACTCGGCTCCCGGAGCAGCGCGAGGCAGGCCAGGACCACCGTCCCACGGCGCAGTTCATGGGCCTGGGCGAGAGTCAGTTCTTCCACGGACACGAAGACACCATAGTGTGCGACGCACACCATTGTCTACGGACGCACTAATGGGTGACGCGCCACAGGGCCGGCGGCGTCGGCCTTCCGCCCGCTCTCCCGTCCTGGTCACGGCCTCGTCAGTGGGGTGGTGGCGGCGGTGAACTCCCCCGCGCACAGCGCCTTCCAGATGACCCGGCGGCGGGGCTTGCCACTGGACGTGACCGCGATGCCGCCGCGGGGCAGCTCGACGGCCAGGAGGTCGGCGTCCCCGAGCCACTCCGAGAGAACCTCGTGGGCGGCCTCCCGCCAGCCGTCCTGCACACCGCCGAAGACGGCCACACCCGTGGGCCGACCGTCCAGGACCCCGAGCAGGACGGCGACCCGGCGCTCGGCAATGCCCCGCTGGTGCAGCAGGGTCTCCAGGCTCTCGGCGAAGACCATCTTTCCGCTGACCTTGAGCCCGTCACCGAGCCGGCCGATCACGAACAACTGCCCGTCGCGCACGAAGCCCGCGTCACCTGAGGCGAGCCCCTCCCCGGCGAGGCTGGTTCCGGACGCGGAACCCCCGTCGCCGACGTATCCGCTCGCGATCGACACCCCGGTGACGACGATCTCGCCGACCTGCCCGTCCGGCAGTTCCTCGCCGTCCTCCGACACGATCCGCACCTCCCGGCCCTCCAACGGACGGCCGCAGCCGACCACCGCCGTCCCGGTCAGCGCCGCGGCGTCCCCGTCGTCCGGAACCTGCGTCGCCCAGCCTTCGCCCGGCCGCAGACCGGTCACCGCCAGCGTCGCCTCCGCGCCGCCGTACGCCGGCAGCAGCGCGCCGCGGTCGAGGCCGTGCGGCCCCAACAGCGCGTGGAAATCCTCCAGGACCTGCGGGTCGACCCGCTCCGCCCCGATGATCACGGCCCGCATCGAGTCGAAGCGCAGGCCCTGTAGTTGGGCGGGCTTGACCCGGCGCAGGAGGTAGGCGAGACCGAAGTTCGGCATGCCCGTCATGGCAGCGCCCTGCTCACTGATGCACCGCAGATAGCGCAGCGGCGAGCGGATGAAGTCGTCCGGCTGCATCATCCAGGCGTCGCAGCCGGTGACGACCGCGTTCAGCAGGAAGCCCACGAGGCCCATGTCGTGGTGCACGGGCAACCAGCTGACGCCGGGGCGGTCCGGGGTCCAGTCGATCCAGCGGCGCATGCCGGTGAGGTTGGTCCGCAGGGCGTCGGCGGAGATCCGCACGCCGCGCGAGAAGCCGCTGGAGCCCGAGGTGAACTGCACCAGCGCGGTCTCCGGCAGCGGCAGCGGCCGCTCCAGCGGGGCCACCCCCGCGACGAGTTGGGCGAAGACCTCCGGCTCGGGCACCCCGACCCCTGCGGTGACCTTGCGGATCCGCTCCAGCGACTCGTCGTCGCAGACGGTGTACCTGGGCCGGACCGTCTCGAACAGGTGGGCCGCGTGCCGCTCGTACTCGTCGGCCCGCTGGAAGGCGAACGGCGGGGCGATGGAGCAGGGCGTCGCACCGGCGGCCAGCGCGCCGAAGAAGCCGGCGACGAAACCGGGGCTGGAACGCAGCACCAGCCCCACCACGTCACCCTCGCCCACGCCCTTCGCGCGCAGTGCGGCGGCGGTCCGCAACACCAGCTCCGCCAGGTCGTGGTAGGACGAGAAGTCCCAGTCGTCGCCGCGGTTGGCGTAGTACAGGCCGCGCTCGGTGGACGCCTCGTCCAGCCACGCCAGCAGCCCCCGGTCCGGTATGTCCAGCATAGTTGTCCTCTCGGAAGGTCAGGGAGGTGCGGCACGTCCGGTACGCACGGGGCGCGGTGCACATGCCCGCCTGCTGCGCAGCATCGCGGCGCGCCCCCCGCTCCTGCCAGGCAAGCGGCCGGTAACTCACCCGCGGACCGGCGGCATTTCGACCAGCATCCCGGTTGCCGGTCGGTTGCCTGGCGACCGGGCGGGCGGACGACGCGCGGTGATCGCCGCAGGCCGGCTCCCGGCCCGCCGGTCGGACGCGCCGCACGCCGGGCGGGCACGCCACCGGCCGCAGGCAACGGACCCGGCAGGCAAGCGGCAACTCCGGGCGCGGGCGGGCGGACCCCGCTCAATTTGCCGCAGCTCTTGCCTGGTTGGCGCCGGCGGCAGTACCGAGGCTGGCCCCATGTGCGCTTCGAACCCCACCCCGGCCACCGTCGACTGGATCGGTGCCCGGCACGCCCCCGGCACGCTCCGGTCCCGGCTCATCTGCCTGCCGCACGCCGGAGGAGGGGCCGGTACCTTCCGCTCCTGGCGACCGCACCTTCCCGACGGGGTCGAGCTGGCGCCGGTCGAGTTGCCCGGTCGCGGCTCCCGCATCGACGAACCCCTGCCGCAGTCCTTCGACACGCTGGTGGACGCCCTGTTCGACGGGCTGCGCGGCGAGTTCACCCTGCCGTACGCGCTCTTCGGGCACAGCTTCGGCGCCCTGCTCGGCTACGAGCTGACGCGACGGATCGAGCGGGAGATCGAGCGGGGGGCGGGTCTGCGGCCGCCGAGCGTCCTTCTGGTGTCGGGATCGCGTGCTCCCCACGTGCCGCTCGACGGGGAGCCCGTCGCGGACGGCGACGAGGCCCGGCTGGTCGCCTGGCTGCGCAGCAGCGGCGGACTGCCCGACGAACTGCTCGACTTTCCGGACTTCCTGCGGGACCTGCTGCGCGCCGTGCGCAGCGACATGGCTTTCGCGGAGGGCTACCGCATCCCGCGGCCGGTCGCCGTGGGCTGCCCGCTGGTCGCCTTCGCCGGCGCCGAGGACGCGGTGTCTCCGGTGGCGCACGTGGCGCCCTGGAACCTGTACACCACGGCTGAGCACCGGATGCACGTCCTGCCCGGCGGCCACTACTTTCCGCAGAGCCATCCGCGGGCCACCGTGGCAGCGGTGGCCGAGGAACTGGCGGCGCTGTCGGCGCGGTAGCGAGCGCGGGCCGGGAAGCCCCCACGGCCCTGACGGTGACAGGGCCGTGGGAGGGGCAGTGGGCAGTGGGCAGTGGGCAGTGGGCAGTGGGGGGATCGTCTCCCTCAGGTTGCCTGACGGCCCTCCGGCACGAGCGTGACCGGCAGGGACGAAAAGCCGCTCAGGAAGTTGGAGAACACACGGCCCGGCGCGCCCGCGGGCTCCGCGACGGCGACCAGGTCGCACAGACTCTCCAGCAGGGCCGCCAGTTCGGCGCGGGCCAGGAACGCACCGAGGCAGAAGTGCGACCCATGAGCGAACGACAGGTGCTTGTTGGGGGTGCGCGCCAGGTCGAACACGTCGGGCCGGTCGAACACCCGCTCGTCACCGTTGGCCGAGGCCATCCAGGCGGTGACGATGTCGCCCTCCTCGACGAACTGCCCGCCGAGGAAGACGTCCTGCGTGGCGGTACGGCCGCTGTGCAGGGCGGGCGTCGTCCAGCGCAGCACCTCCTCGACCGCCGAGGCCGTGCTCACCTGCCCGGTCTTGAGTGCGTGCCACTGCTCCGGCCGCTCCATCAGCGCCTGCACCCCGCCGACCATGGCGAACCGGGTGGTCTCGTGGCCGCCCATGATGATGCTGTAGCAGTTGAAGACGATCTCCTCGTGCGACAGCGGGCGGCCGTCGATCTCCTTGGTCACCAGGAGGCTGATCACGTCGTCCAGCGGCTTCTCGCGGCGCGCGGCGGCCAGTTCCGAGAAGTAGAACAGCAGGCCGTTGCGGGACGACCAGGTCGCTTCCTCCGTGGGGACGCCGTCCGCGGAGGACAACGCGGAGGAGGTCAGTTCGATGATCTGCCGGCGGTCCGCGAGCGGCACGCCGAGCAGGTCGCAGATCGCGGCGAGCGGGATGTGCGCGGCGACGTCCGCGGCGAAGTCCACCGTGCCCCGGGCCACCGCCTCCTCGACCAGGGCCCGGGTGCCACGCCGCACGCTGTCGACGACGACATCGAGCGCACGCGGCGAGAACGGCTTGAGCAGGGCGCTGCGCAGGGCCTTGTGCGGGCCTCCGTCGGTGACGGCGAGCATCTTGCCGGCGGCGGAGTCACCGCCGGCCAGCAGGGTGTCGAGCACGTTGCCGCGCTCGGAGGTGAAGGTCTGGGAGTCGTTGAGGACCGCGACGACGTCCGCATGGCGGCTGACGACCCAGAACCCGGGTCGGGTGCCGCTCTCCGGCTGCCAGTGGACCGGGGCCTCCGTGCGCAGACGACGCCACAGCGGCCCCAGGTCGTGGCGGGCGTGCAGCAGCGGGTCCGCGAGGTCCACGTCCCCGAGCGCGTCCGGAGCCGGCTCGGGGCGGCTGGTCATGGCGGTCATCATCGAACTCCTGCTGAAGTGGTGACTCGGCGGTGTGGGACGGGCGTCGGTGCGGTCACCGCGTCGGCTCGGTGGGGCCGGGGAAGAACGCGGTGGTGGCTCCGGCGGTCTCGGCGCCGTCCACCACGAACTGCTGGCCGGAGACGAACGCGGCCTCGGGTGAGGCCAGGAAGTAAAAGACGTCGGCGATCTCCTCGGGCCGGGCGTGGCGGCGGGCGGGGATGCGCTCGTTGACCTCGTCGAGCATGGCGTCGGTGTACTCGGCGCGCTGCATGGGGGTCAGCACGGCACCGGGCGCGACGCAGGCGGTGCGGATCAGGGGGGCCAGTTCTATGGCGAAGGTCTGGCACAGCGAGGTCACAGCGGCCTTGGAGGCGTTGTAGTCGGCGTACAGCGGATAGCCCCGCGTGCCGTTGACCGACGCGGTGGCCAACAGCACTCCCCCGCCCTGGTCCAGCATGTGCGAAACGCTGTGGCGCCACAGGGCGAGGACGCCCATCAGGTTGATGTCCACGGTGCGTCGGGCGTCGGCCTCGGTCAGGTCGAGGATGCCGTGCCGCACGCTGATGCCCGCGTTGGCGATGACCACGTCGAGTCGGCCCCGCTCGGCCCGGACCTCGTCGACGGCCGTCCGCACTCCCTCCCAGTCGGCGACGTCCTGTTCGACCCAGCGCAGGTGACCGCCCCCCTCCCGAGGGCCGGTCGGGGTGTCCGCGGGCGGGGCGTTCACGTCGAGGTTGACGACGAAGTCGCCGGCGCGGGCGAAGCGCTCGGCGGTGGCCTGCCCGATTCCACTGGACGCGCCGGAGACGATGACAGTGCGCACGCTTGGCTGCCCTTTCACAGGGTCGGTGAGGAGAGTGGCGGGGCCCGGCTCAGACGATGACACGGGGGTGCCGAAGGGCGTAGCCGTTGAGGTTCTGGCGCAGGTTCCGGCTGACCGTCAGCTTCTTGAGCCAGCGGTCGGTGCCGTCGTAGCGCGCGGTGAAGGGTCTGCGGCCGTGCACCGCACGGTAGTTGTCGACGATCAGCAGCGAGCCGGGGCCCACGGCGACGTCCTGCTGGACGCGCTGCAGCTCGGCCATCAGTCTGTCGAGCGCGGCCTCGGCCTCGGTGTCACCGGTCCGTACGTGCATGAAGGGCCGGTCGATGCGCAGGTAGGGGTTGAGCCGGTCGCCGAAGAGCACTGCGGTCGGCGTTGGCCGGTCGCGCAGGGCGCGCAGCCCGGGCAGCGCCGGGTGATCGGGGGCGTGCGTCTCCAACTGCCGGAGGTGTTCGGTGTCCGGCAGGATGTGGAAGCGGTCCTCCGCGAGGACCGTGCGGTCATGGTCATCGAGCCGGACGTCGCGGACGGACGCCACGATGGTGGGCACCCGGTCGGGATTGCGCAGGCCGAACAGCAGCAGGTAGTCGCAGCGGTTGGGGTGGAAGCCGTCCTCGGTGTGGAACTCCAGGAGGGTCTCGCTGCCGTGCCCGCTCTGGCGCGTCTCGTCGCCGCGGATGGGCAGGATGTTCTGGATGATGCGGCCGTCTTGGAGGGTCACCCAGCCGAACGGGTCGCCCAGCGCCAGACCGCACAGCGCCAGCCAGGTCTCCTGGGACCGGGCGGTGTCGCCGTCGACGGCCTTGCGCCAGTGCTCCGGGGTGGGGCCGAGCCGCGCCTGGTCCACCGGGAAGCCGTGCAGCAGGCAGGCGGCCGACCGCCCGGAACGCCGGTATGCCGTCAGGAAGGAGCGCAGTCGGGCGGGCAGCAGTTCCTCGGCGAGCTGCGCCCGGTCGTAGAAGTCCGGCAGTGCTGGGTCACCGCAGGAGTTGCCGAGTCGGTGCGCGGCGGCCTCCAGCTCGGCCACGTCGTCGGCGTCGAGGTGGAACTCCCAAGGGGTGTCGAGCGGTGTGTCGGCCTCGGCCGGGCGGGACGTGGCAGCGGGCGGAGATATGAGTGTCATGGTCGGTGTCCTCACCGGGTCGGGACCGCAAGGGTCGTCGTCGTTCGGTCCTGTGCGGCCCGCGCCGGTGGCCGGGCCGCCTGTTGGTGCACGCCGAACCGGCCGAGCAGGGTCCCGGCCACGGTGTGGTCCAGCGGTCGTACGGAAGGGGGCGGTGCGGGTGGTCCCCAAGGGGCGGCCTACACCGTGTCCCGCCAGTCCTCGCCGAACTCGGCGAGCTCGTCCTGGTCCAGGGTGATCAGTGGCTCCTCGGAGGCTTCGGCCTCCGGCACCGCGACGAGCTCCTTCACCGCGGTGGCGAGCTCGGCCACCGTCTTGTGCGTGAAGACGTCCCGGGGCGTCATGTCCAGGCCCTCCGCGCGGGCCAGCGTGACGAGCCTGATGGAGACGATCGAGTCGCCGCCGAGGTCGAAGAAGCTGTCGTCGATGCCGATCCGGCGCGCCCCGAGGGCCTTCTCGAACAGCTCGCACAGCTGCCGCTCGCGGGCGGTGCGCGGGGCACGGCTGTCCGCGGCCGCGGCGAAGTCCGGCGCGGGCAGGGCGTCCCGGTCGAGTTTGCCGCTCGGGGTGACCGGCAGCCGATCCAGGGTGACCACGACCGCGGGCACCAGGTACTCGGGCAGTGCGGCGGCGACCCTGCCGCGCAGCGCCACCGGGTCCGGCTCGGCGCCGGCCGCGGGAGCGACGTACGCGACGAGACGGCGCGTGCCGGGGCTGTCCTCACGGACGACCACGGCCACCTGCGCGACCGCGGGGTCCTCGGCCAGTACGGACTCGATCTCACCGGGTTCGATGCGGTAGCCGCGCACCTTGACCTGCCGGTCGCCGCGGCCCCGGTACTCCACCGTGCCGTCCGGCCGGCGCCGGGCGAGATCCCCGGAGCGGTACATCCGCGCCCCCGCGGCGCCGTAAGGGTCGGCCACGAAGCGCTCGGCGGTCAGCCCGGGCCGGCGCAGATAGCCGCGTGCCAGACCCTCACCTGCCAGGTAGAGCTCGCCGGTCACGCCCACCGGGACCGGCCGCAGGGCGTCGTCCAGCAGGTACACCCTGGCGCCCACGACCGGTTCGCCCAGGGGTGGGCTGGTGCGACCCGCCAGGGGCCGGCTCATCGTGGCCATGACGGTCGCCTCGGTGGGGCCGTACGCGTTGACCATGCGCCGCCCGTCCGACCAGCGTTCGACGAGGTCGGGCGGGCAGGCTTCGCCGCCCACCACGAGAGTGACGCCCTCGGGCAGCGCGCCGTCGGGCAGGACGGCGAGCGAGGACGGCGGTACCAGCAGCGTCGTCACCCCGTGCCGGGCCACGGTCGCAGCGAGAGCCGGCCCGGGCAGCAGTTCGTCGGCCGGCGCGGCGACCACGGCCGCACCGGTGAGCAGGGCCGTGGCGAGCTCCCACACCGAGGCGTCGAAGCTCGGGGAGGCGAACAGCAGCACCCGCTCGTCCGGGCGCAGGGTGAGCCCCTCGCGCTGCTGGGCGGCCAGGGCGGCGATGCCGGCGTGGGGCACCAGGACGCCCTTGGGGCGGCCGGTGGAGCCGGACGTGTAGATGAGGTAGGCCGTGCTGTCGGGGCGCAGCGGTGCCGTCCGGTCGGCGTCGGACAGGTCGGTCTCGGCCAGCCCGGCGATCAACTCGGCCGGCACGCCGAGGTTCTCGGCAGGCGATGCGCCCTCCAGGCGCAGGGTCGCACCGGCGCCCGCCTCGGTCATCAGGTCCGCGCCCTCGGCGGTGGTCAGCACGAGGTCCGGGCGGGCGTCGGCGACGATGTAGCGCAACCGCTCCGGCGGGTAGCCGAGGTCCAGTGGCAGGTACGCGGCGCCGCTCTTGAGGACCGCCAGCACGGCGAGGACCAGCTGGGCCGACTTCGGCACCGCCACCGCCACGACGCTCTCCGGGCCGATGCCGCGGGCCACCAGGGCGCGGGCGAGCTGGTTGGCCCGGGCGTTGAGGTCGCCGTAGGTGACGGCACGTGGCCCCTCGTGCACCGCGACGGCGGCCGGCCTCGCCCGGACCGTCTCCTCGAAGAGCGCGGGGAAGGTGGAACGCGCCGGCGGCACGGCGGGGTGGGCCGCGGTGCTCAGTAGTTCGCCGTGTTCGCGCGGGGTGAGCAGTTCGATCCGGCCGAGGGGGATCGCCGGGTCCTGGACGAAGGCGTCAAGGACCTTGCGGACCCTGTCGAGCAGGGCACCGGCCACCTCGGCGGTGAACAGGTCGGCCCGGTAGGTCAGTTCGAGGCTGAGGCGCTCGCCCGGCACCACGACCAGGCTGAACGGATAGTGGGACGCCCCGGGTGCGGGTGCGTCGTCGACGGAGATCCGCAGGCCGGGCACCTGCTCCTGGACGGCGTCCCGGTCCACGGGGGTGTTCTCGAAGCCCACGACGGTGTCGAAGAGTTCGCCGAGCCCGGCGACGCGCTGCACCTCGGCGAGCCCGAAGTGGTGGTACGGGCGGAGTCCGGCCTGTGCGGCCTGGAGGTCGGCCAGCGCGTCGCCGAGGGGCCGCGCCGGGTCGAGTCCCACGCGTACGGCGATGGTGTTCATCAGCAGGCCGACCGTCTCCTCGGCGCCCGCGAGCTCCGGCGGGCGCCCGGCGACGGTCGCGCCGAAGACGACGTCGTCACGGCCCAGGAAGTGGCCGAGCGCCGTCGCCCAGGCACCCTGCACCAGGGTGTTGAGGGTCAGGTCCGCGGCGCGTGCCGCGGCGGTGAGCCGCTCGGTGGCCGTCGGGTCGAGGGCCGTCGAGACCAGTTCGGGCAGCGTGGCCGTGGCGGGCTCGGAGCCGGGGGCGACCAGGGTCGGCTCGTCGAGTCCGGCGAGGGCCTCGCGCCACGCCTCGGCGGCGCGCTCGTCGTCCTGGGTGCCGAGCCAGCGCAGGAAGTCGGCGAACGGCGCCGGCGGCCGGCCGCGGTCGTTGCCGGCGTGGGCGTAGAGGGCGAACAGGTCGCGGAAGACGAGCGGCAGCGACCAGCCGTCGAGCAGCAGGTGGTGGTGGGTCACCAGCAGCAGGTGTTCGTCGGCCGCCAGCCGGACCAGCGCCACCCGCAGCAGCGGTGGCCGCGCCAGGTCGAAGCGCCGGGTCCGGTCCTCGGCCAGCAGTTCGGCGAGCCTGGCACGCTGTTCCTCCGCGTCCAGGGCCGACAGGTCGGCCTCCTGCCAGGGCACGCGCACGTCCTCGTGCACGGCCTGGACGGTCCGCCCGGAGCCGAACGAGACGAACGAGGCGCGCAGTGCGGGGTGGCGGGCGAGCAGGGAGTCGAACGCGGTGCGCAGTACGGCGGGTGACAGCGGCCCGGCGAGCCGCAACGGTCGCTGGGTGACGTAGACGTCGACGGCGTCCGAGGACATCAGGGCGTGGAAGTGCATGCCCTGCTGGAGCGGGGTCAGCGGCAGGACGTCCGCGACCCGGTGGCCGCTCGCGTCGAGTTCGGCCCGCTCGGTGTCGTCGAGGGTGAGCAGCGGGCCGGCGGGTACGGCGGGGTCGTTGCGCCTCTCGGAGTCCGCCACGTCCTGGGCGACGGTGGCGAGGCGGGCGATGGTCTTGTGGACGAAGATGTCCTTCGCACTCAGCAGCAGCCCCGCCCGATGCGCCCGCGCCGCCAACCGCATCGACGCGATCGAATCCCCACCCAACTCGAAGAAACCGTCATCCACCCCCACCCGCTCACGCCCCAACACCTCAGCGAACACCTCATGCAACACCCGCTCCCGCGGCGAAGACGGCGCCCGATACACCCGACCCGAACCAAACAACGGCACCGGCAAAACCCGCCGATCCACCTTCCCGTTCGGCGTCAACGCAAAGGACTCCACCACCACCACCCGCACCGGAACCATGAACTCCGGCAACACCCGCGCCACCCGACCCCGCACACCCTCAACATCCACCACCACACCAGGCACAGCACGCACATAACCCACCACATGCCGCACCCCCGCCCCATCCACCGGCACCCCCACCACCGCCTGCGCCACCGACGGATCAGCCGCCAACACCGCCTCGATCTCCCCCAACTCAATCCGGTGCCCCCGCACCTTCACCTGGAAATCAGACCGACCGCAGTACTCCACCACCCCCTCCGCAGACCACCGCCCCATATCCCCCGTCCGATACATCCGCCCACCCGACGACCCCAACACATCCGCCACAAACCGCTCACCCGTCAACCCAGGACGACCCACATACCCCCGAGCCACCCCCACACCAGCGATATAAATCTCCCCCACCACACCCACCGGAACCGGCCGCAAAAACCCGTCCAACACATACACACGGGTGTTGTCGGCGGGGCCTCCGAGGGAGGGGCGGGCAGCCGCGTCGGCATGGCAGAACATCGCGTCGACCGTGCACTCGGCCGGGCCGTAGAGGTTGTACAGGGACAGCCCGGGGACGTCCCGCAGCTCGGCCCACAGGTCCTCGCCGACCTCCTCGCCGCCGAGCGCGAGGACCCGCACGCGGTGCCGCTCCCCCGCGAACATGCCCGCGGCCAGCAGCTGCCGGGCGACGGAGGGCGTGGTGTCGAGAACGTCGACCGCGGTGTCGGCCACGTGGTCGACGAGGGCGAGGGCGTCCTTGCGCACGGTGTCGTCGACGATGCGCAGTTCGTGCCCGGCGACCATCCACAGCAGCTGGCTCCAGGACGCGTCGAAGCCGAGCGAGTTGGTGAGTGCGGCGGTCAGCCGGCGCCCGCCCGCCCGGACCCGCTCGGGCTCGAAGTAGTTCGCCCGATGGCTGTGGAACATGTTGACCAGGTTGCGGTGCTCGACGGCGACGCCCTTGGGGCGGCCGGTGGAGCCCGAGGTGTAGATGACGTACGCGAGGTCGGCGGGGCGCAGTGCCCCGGTCCGGTCGGCGTCGGTGAGGTCGGAGGCGTTGTCGGGGAGCTCGGCCGTGTCCATGAGCAGTGCCGGTACGTCGTCCGGCAGGAGGTGCGCGGTCGGGCCGGCGGCCAGGACGAGCACCGGCAGGGCCTCCGCGCAGATCGCGGCGACCCGTTCGGCGGGGTTCTCGGCGTCGACGGGGAGGTATCCGGCTCCCGACTTGAGCACCGCGAGGATCGCGGAGACCGCGTCGGTGGTGCGCGGCAGGGCGACGGCGACGAGCCGGCCCGGGCCCGCGCCGTGCGCGCGCAACAGCCGGGCGAGCCGGTTGGCTTGGGCATTGAGCCTGCCGAAGGTCAGGCTGGTGGTGGCATCGGCTACGGCGATCTCTTCGGGTGTGGCACGGACCTGTTCCTCGAACAGGTCCGGCAGGGTCCGCGGTGCGTGCGCGACGGAGCGGCCGGTGGACGTAGCCAGCAGGTCGCTCAGCTCGTCGTCGCTCCACACGGGCAGCTGTGCGGCGGGCAGTTCGGGGCGAGCGGCCATGTTCTCCAGGAGTGCGCACAGCCGCGTGAGGATGCCGGTCGCGATCGGCGCGGTGTACACGTCCGCGCGGTAGTTGAGCTCGAAGCGCAGGCCCTCGCCCGGGTAGACGGCCAGGCTCAGCGGATAGTGGGTGCCTTCCGGGGTGTCCTCGACGGCGTCCCGCAGGATGCCGATGGTCAGGCCCGCCACGGAAGCGCCCTGTACGGCCTGGTCGACGGGAAAGTTCTCGAACGCGAGGGTGGTGTCGAAGAGTTCGGGGACACCGACGGCCCGGTGGATGTCCGCGAGGCCCACATGGTGGTGGTGGGAGAGGGCCGTCTGCTCGTCCTGGATGCGGGACAGCAGGCGGGCCACCGGCTCTGCCGGGTCGACGCGGACCCGGGCGGGCACGGTGTTGATCATCAGGCCGACCATGCGGTCGCTGCCCGCGAGCTGCGGGGGGCGTCCGGCGACCGTGTTGCCGTAGACGACGTCCCGGCGACCGGTCAAAGAGGTCAGCATCAGCGCCCAGGCACCCTGCACCAGGGTGTTGACCGTGAGGTCGCGGGTGCGGGCGGCCTCCGCGATCCGTGCGGTGGCCGCCTCGGCCAGCTGCACGACGACGCGCCGCTGGCCACGGTCGGAGGCGCCGGTGCCGGCGCCGCCGGCCACCAGTGTCGGACCGTCGAGGTCGGACAGCGCGGCGCGCCACGCCTGTTCGGCCTCCGCGCCGTCCTGTTGGGAGAGCCAGCCCAGGTAGTCCGCGAACGGCACCGCCGGTGCCAGGTTCTCGGTGGTGCCGCCGTCCCGGTAGAGGCGGAACAGGTCGCTGAGCACCAGCGGGACCGACCAGCCGTCGAGCAGGATGTGGTGGTGGGTGAGGACCAGGACGTGCCGATCCGCTGCCAGTCGGACCAGCGTGAACCGCAGGAGCGGCGGTCTGGCCATGTCGAAGCGGCGGGCGCGGTCCTCGGTGAGGAACCTCGCCAGACGCGCCCGGCGCTCCGCGGCGCCGAAGCCGGAGAAGTCGACCTCCTCCCAGTGGGGCTCCACCGTTCGGGCAATTGCCTGGACGGCCTCGCCGGAGCGGCGTCTGAGGAAGCCTGCGCGCAGACTTCCGTGGCGGTCCAGCAACGCGGCACAGGAACCGCGCAGCACCTCTGTGTCGAGGGCACCGACGAGTTCCAGAGGCGTCTGCACGTTGTAGAAGTCGACGTCCTCGCCCTCGCCTTGTCCGCCGTCGAACTGGGCGTGGAAGAGCATGCCCTGCTGGAGCGGGGTAAGCGGCAGGACTGCTTCCAGGGATGTCTGGCTCACGATGTCTTCTTCCACTGGGCTTCGAGTTCGTCGAGTTCGTCGGCGTCGATCCGCACCAAGTCGTCGGTGCGAGGGGTTCCGGCGCCGGGGTCCACGTCCTGGGCGACGGTGGCGAGGCGGGCGATGGTCTTGTGGACGAAGATGTCCTTCGCGCTCAGCAGCAGCCCCGCCCGATGCGCCCGCGCCGCCAACCGCATCGACGCGATCGAATCCCCACCCAACTCGAAGAAACCGTCATCCACCCCCACCCGCTCACGCCCCAACACCTCAGCGAACACCTCATGCAACACCCGCTCCCGCGGCGAAGACGGCGCCCGATACACCCGACCCGAACCAAACAACGGCACCGGCAAAACCCGCCGATCCACCTTCCCGTTCGGCGTCAACGCAAAGGACTCCACCACCACCACCCGCACCGGAACCATGAACTCCGGCAACACCCGCGCCACCCGACCCCGCACACCCTCAACATCCACCACCACACCAGGCACAGCACGCACATAACCCACCACATGCCGCACCCCCGCCCCATCCACCGGCACCCCCACCACCGCCTGCGCCACCGACGGATCAGCCGCCAACACCGCCTCGATCTCCCCCAACTCAATCCGGTGCCCCCGCACCTTCACCTGGAAATCAGACCGACCGCAGTACTCCACCACCCCCTCCGCAGACCACCGCCCCATATCCCCCGTCCGATACATCCGCCCACCCGACGACCCCAACACATCCGCCACAAACCGCTCACCCGTCAACCCAGGACGACCCACATACCCCCGAGCCACCCCCACACCAGCGATATAAATCTCCCCCACCACACCCACCGGAACCGGCCGCAAAAACCCGTCCAACACATACACACGCAGGTGGGTGAGGGGGGTGCCGACCGGTACGGCGGCCGGGTTCTCGCCTGCCGCGGCGCGGCCGGTGGTGGTGTAGACCGAGACCTCGGTGGGGCCGTACTGGTTGTGCAGCTCGGCTCCGACCACGGCATGGAAATGGTCGGCCAACGCTCCCGTCAGCTGCTCGCCGCCCACGAACACCCGGGTGAGGCTGTCGCAGCGGTCACTGCCCGGTTCGCGCAGGAAGACCTCCAGGGTGGACGGCACGAACTGGGCGACGGTGACCCGTTCCTCGCGGATCAGCTCGGGCAGGTAGCCGGGGGCGACCTCGTTGTCGGGCCGGGCCACGACCACGGCGGCTCCCCGCTGCAACGGCCAGAAGATCTCCCACACCGACGGGTCGAAGCTGAGCGAGGTGCGTTGCAGCACCCGGTCGGCCGTGCTGAGCGGGTGGCGTTCCTGCATGCCGGCCAGGTAGGCGGTGATGCCCGCGTGGGTGACCACGATCCCCTTGGGACGGCCCGTTGATCCCGAGGTGAACACCACGTACGCCGGGTGTTCGGGCCGCAGGTCCGGGGCCGGCGCGGGGACGGCGGCTTCCGGTCCGAGGCCGGCCAGGAACGCGTCGTCGACGACGAGCACGGGCCGGGTCTCCGCCAGCATGTGCTGGATGCGTTGGTCGGGGTAGTCCGGGTCGAGCGGCAGGTAGGCGGCGCCTGCCAGGTGAATCGCGTGCAGGACGACGATCAGCTCGATGGACCGTCGCAGTCGGACCGCGACGATCTGCCCCGGGCCCGCGCCCTTGGCGGCCAGGGCGCCGGCGAGCCGGCCGGCGCGGGCGGCCAGCTCCGCGTAGGTGATCCGCTCGCCGTCGCAGACGACCGCGACGGCGTCCGGGGTGCGTCGTGCCTGCGCGGCGAAGAGCACGGGAAGCGTGGCGGTCGCGACGTCCCCCGCGGTGTCGTCGGTACCGCGTGCCGGGGTGGGCCGTTCGGCGTCGGTGAGCAGTGTCAGCCGGCCCACCAGCCGGTCGGGAGCGGTGGCGAAGGCTTCCAGGGCCAGGCGCAGCCGACCGACGCAGGTCTCGGCGTCAGCCGCCTCGAACAGGTCGCCCCGGTAGGTGAGTTCCAGTCGCAACCGCTCGCCCGGCACCACGGACAGGCTGAGCGGATAGTGCGTACCACCGGTGGGGTCGGACTCCTCGACGGTGACGCGCAGCCCCCTGGCCTGCTTGAGGATCTCCTCGCGGTCGATCGGCGCGTTCCCGAAGACGACCGAAGTGTCGAACAGCTCGCCGTGTCCCGCGAGCCGGTGCAGATCCGGCAGGCCGAGGTGGTGGTGTCCGACGAGCGCGCTCTGTTCGTCCTGGACCCGGGCGAGCAGTGCGGCCAGTGGCTCACCGGGCTTGAGGCGGACCCGGACCGGGAGGGTGTTCATCAGCAGGCCGACGATCTCGTCCACCCCTGCGAGGTGCGGCGGACGACCGGAGACGGTCCCGCCGAAGACGACGTCGGCACGGCCGGTGAGGGTGTTCAGGAGCAGCGCCCACGCCCCCTGGATCACGGTGTTGAGGGTCAGGCCACGGGTGCGGGCGGTGCTTTCCACGGCCGCGGTGAGGCCCGCGGGCAGCTCGGTGACCACAAGGCCCGGGAGGGAGTCGGCGGGAGCCGGGCGGGCGGGGGCCACCAGGGTGGGCCCGTCGAGGTCGGCGAGCGCCCCCCGCCATGCCTGCTCGGCGGCGGTCCGGTCCTGGCTCGCGGCCCAGGCGAGAAAGGCACGCAACGGTACCGGTGCGGGCAGCTCCGCTTCCTCACCGTGCAGGAACGCGAGCACGTCGCGCAGGATCAGGGGCACCGACCAACCGTCGAAGAGGATGTGGTGACTCGACAGGGCGACCAGGTGCCGTTCGTCCGCCAGCCGGATCAGGCCGAAGCGCAGCAGCGGCGGCGCGGACATGTCGAACGGGGTCCGCTTGTCCCGGGCGAGCAGGTCGGCCAGGCGCCGGTCCCGCTCCTCGGGCGGCAGTCCGCGCAGGTCGTGCTCGTGCACGGGCACCTCGACATGCCTGGCGACGAGTTGCAGCGGCTCGCCCGCCGCCGACTGCGTGAATCCGGCCCGCAGGGCGGTGTGCCGCTCCACCACGGCCTGACAGGCGCGTCGGAAGGCGCCGGAGGTCAGCGGGCCGGACAGCCCGAAGACCTTCTGCACGGTGTAGGCGTCGGCTCCCTCGGCGAGCCCGGCGTGGAAGAGCATCCCCTGCTGGAGGGGGCCGAGCGGCAGCACATCCGCCACGGGGCCCTCACCGGTCGTGTCCAGGTGCCGCCACGCCTGCTCCAGACGGGCTCGCTCGCCGGCTTCCAACACCACCAACTGCGCTTCTTTTACCGGCAGTTGTGTCGGCTCCTCGACGGGTTCGGTGGCATGGGCGGCCAGCTCCGCGACCGTGCGGTGCGCGAACACCGCCTGCGGGGTGAGCGGGATGCCGGCGCGGGTGGCCCGCGCAGCGAGCCGGACCGCGACGATGGAGTCCCCGCCCAGCTCGAAGAAGCTGTCGTCGATGCTCACGCGGCTCGCGCCGAGCACGTCACCGAACAACTCGCAGAGCGTGGTCTCGCGTGCGTCGCGCGGGGCGCGCCCGGTGACGGAGCCGGTGTACTCGGGCCTGGGCAGCGCCCGCTGGTCCAGCTTGCCGCTCGGGGCCAGCGGCAGCTCGGGCAGGAACACCACGGCGGCCGGGACCATGTACGGGGGCAGCGCCCGACCGACGGTGTCGCGCAGCGCGGTCGCGTCGAGCGGCCCGGCGCCTGCCGCCGGCACGACGTACGCCACCAACTGGCGGACGCCCGGCCGGTCCTCACGGACGACGACGGTCACCCGGCCGACGCCGGGTGCCTGGGCGAGGACGCTCTCGATCTCACCGGGTTCGATGCGGAATCCGCGGACCTTGACCTGCCTGTCGCCACGGCCGAGGTAGGTCAGTTCACCGTCGGCCGTCCAGCGGGCCAGGTCGCCCGTGCGGTACATGCGGGTGCCGGGCGGCCCGTACGGGTCGGCGACGAACCGTTCGGCGGTCATTCCGGGGTTGTTGAGGTAGCCGCGGGCGAGCCCGTCGCCGCTCAGGTACACCTCGCCCTCGACGTCGGGCGGAACCGGCCGCAGGGCGGTGTCGAGGACCCGGACCCGGGTGCCGGGGACGGTACGGCCCATGGGTGGGACGGTCCGGCCGGACAGCGGCGGGGTCTGGGTGGCGATGACCGTGGACTCGGTGGGCCCGTAGGCGTTGACCATGCGCCGGCCCGGGGACCACCGGGCGACCAGCTCCGGTGCGCACGCCTCCGCGCCGACGACCAGCGTGACGCCCTCGGGCAAACCGTCCGGCGCCATGGCGGCCAGGGCGGACGGGGCCATCAGCAGGCAGGTGACGCCCAGTTCGCGCACCAGGCCGGCCAACTGCGGCCCGGGGGCGAGCCGCTCCGCCGGGGCGACGACGGCGGCCGCTCCGGTCAACAGCGCGGTGCACAGCTCCCATATCGAGGCGTCGAAGCCCCGTGATGCCAGTTGCAGCACCCGGGTGCCCGGGGTGAGGTCCAGGAGCGCCTTCTGGTGCGCGAGGAGGCCGGCCAGGCCGGTGTGCGGGACGACGACACCCTTGGGGTTGCCGGTCGAACCGGAGGTGTAGATGACGTACGCCGGGTGGGCGGGCCGCAGCGGCGAACGGCGGTCGGCGTCGGTGAGATCGGTGTCCGGCAGTCCCGGCACGGGCCGACCGGTGGGGCTGTCGGCGTCGGCGTCATCGGCGTCATCGGCCAGGTGCAGCCGCACCACATCGGGGGCGAGGGCGGGGTCATCGGCCGCGCGCGTGGTCAGCAGGAGCGCCGGGGCGGTGTCGTCGAGCATGGTGGCGACCCGCGCCCGTTGGTGGGCGAGGTCGATCGGCAGGTAGGCCGCACCGGACTTCAGTACGCCGACGGCAGCCGTCAGGGCGGCGACGCCGCGCGGCAGGGCGACGGCCACCACGCTCTCGGGCCCGGCACCGCGCTCCACCAGCGCCCGGGCCAGCCGGTTGGCCCGGGCGTTGAGCTCGGTGTAATCGAGGGTTCCGGCGGCGGAGATCACCGCAGGACGGTGCGGGGTGGTGCGGACCTGCTCCTCGAACAGGTCCGGGAACGTGCGCGCGGGCACCGGAGCGGAAGGGCCCGGGAGCTGTCCGGCGGCCAGCACCCGAGCGCGCTCGGCCGCTGTCAGGACATCGGTCCGGGCCAGCACCCGGCCGGCGGGCTCGCCGAGGAAGCGGGTCAGGAAATCGATGAACCGGCGCTGGTGCGCGGCGAGTTCGTCGGCGGTGTAGCGCGCGGGATTGGCCTCGAACTCGATCCGCATGCCCTGACCGTCCGGCCCCGGGTGGCAGGTGAGGTTGAGGTCGTGGACGGGTCCGCCCGACAGTGCGGTCAACGTGGCCTCACGGCCGGCGAAGTTGCTCTCGGAGCCGGCCGGCATGATGTTGACCAGCACGCCGAACAGCTGCTCGTTCGCACCGAGCATCCGCAGGTCGCGCCGCAGGTCGTCGTAGGGGTGCCGCTGGTGCGCGAGGAGTTGCCCGAGCCGCTGCCCCACGTGCCGCACCAGCTCGCTGCGGCTCGCCCCGGGATCGACGCACAGCCGCAGCGGGAGCGTGTTGGAGACCATGCCCGGCACGTTCTCGGAGCGTGCTCCGACCCGTGCGGCGACGGGCACTCCGATGGCGAGGTCGGTGGCTCCGGTCATGCCGTGCAGATAGGCGGCGACCGCCGCCAGCATCACCACGCTCCACGAGGTACGGGCCTCCCGCCCGGCGGTGCGCAGCGCCCGCACTTCGGCGTGGGGCAGTTCACTGGTCGCGGCCAGGGCGCGGGCCGAGGCGCCGGTCGGTACGCCGGGGGCCAGGCTGACCGTCTCGGGCCGGTCGGCGAAGGCGCCGGTCCAGTACTCCTTGTCCGCCGTGTAGTCCGCGGATGCCCGGTACTCGGCCTCGTCCGCGAGCAGGTCGGTGAGCCGGCCGAGCGGCCGACCGGAGACCTCCTCGCCGGCGGCCAGTTGCTCGTACACCTCGGCGATGCGCCGGGAGTGGCGCACCGAGCCGTAGCCGTCGGACAGGATGTGGTGGCTGCGCTGGTACCAGAGGTAGTGGTCGTCGCCGACGCGCATCAGCACGTGCACCGACAGGACGTCGGTGAACAGGTCGTTGGCGGTCCGGCTGTCGCGCTCCATCAGCGCGTGCGCCGCGCCGAAGGGATCGGCCTCACCTTGGAGATCCACTTCCCGCCAGGTCGAGCAGCCCGGGGCGACGGGGCGCTGGTGGGGACCGTCGGGCAGCTCGACGAACTCCACGTCGAAGGTGCCGCTCTCGGCCTCGGCCCGGCGGACCGCACGCGCCAACAGGCGGCCGTCCACCGGCCCGTGGATCTCCATGACGACGACGGTGTTGTAGGCGGGATTGCCGGGGTCGAGCTGCTGGGCGTAGAAGACTCCCCGCTGGGCGACCGTGAGCGGGAGGAGGCCGCTGCCCGCGGGATGGTGTGAGGTCACTGCGTCGCGTGAAGTCATTCGGCGTGTCAACCGCTCTCTCGTGAACCGCTCTCTGGGGTGAGTCGGGAGCCGGCAATCCGAGACGATGCTGCACTTCCCGCACAACCGCTCACCAGGCAACCGACCGGCAATCGCGATGCCCGGAGAAGCTGCCGCCCGACGCCGGTGGGGTTACCGCCCGCTTGCCTGGTGACCGCCGCACGGTCGCGGCCAGGATGATGTCGGACACCTCTTCGAAAACAGCGGTCGTCGCACGGAGTGTGCGCGCCGGGCCCGTCCCGCCTCCAGGAATCGGCAGGGCAATTGGGCGGCAGACCGGTTGCCGGTCCATATGCCTGGTCCTGCTCCCGCCGTCCCGCCACGATGGGCGGGACAGCTGGCCGCGCAGGACCCCGGTCCCGCGCCGGCCGCGGCACACGAGGAGGGGCGGGAAGCCAGATGCGTACGCCTACCGCAGCCGGGCCCGCTGCGGCGCGCGCCCCGCAGCGCGAACCGGCGCCCGGCCCGGTACCGAGGATCCGCCGGTGGGCGGGGAGCAGCTGACGTGCGGCGCGGCTACGACGGTGGCGCGGTCACCCGGCAGCTCCGGCCCGGTGGGCGCGACTGCCGGTCGGCCGAGGCGTCCGCGGTGCTCGACCGGCCGGCCGCGACGCTTCGCTGACCGGTCCCGGCCGTACGGGCTTCGTCGGGCGGTACCGGTTTGCCACCCAGTTTCCAGGGAGTTGTGAGAGTTGAACGATCTGACCGGTATCAGCGTGTTCGAGGCGCACGGCGAAGGGCTGGCGTCCTTCACGCACGGGCACGCCCGGATGATCGACGAGGCCGTCGCCGAGAACGGTGCGGCGCTGGTCCGGGGCGCCCGGGCCGAGGGCACCGGGGACTTCGAACGGGCCCTGCAAGGGCTCGGCTTCGAGCCGCTGGCGTACACGGAGCGGTCCACGCCCCGGAGCCAGGTGGGCGACGGGGTGTTCACCTCGACCGAGTACCCGGCGCGCGAGGTGATCCCGCAGCACTGCGAGTCCTCCTACGCCGGTGCCTGGCCCGCACGGCTCGCGTTCTTCTCCGCCACCCCGGCCCTGACCGGCGGCGCGACCCCCCTCACGGACGTCACGCGCGTGCTCGACGACATCCCGGCGGAGGTGGTCGAGACCGTGCAACGGCGCGGTCTGCGCTACGTGCGCAACTACGGCAGCGGTGTCGGCATGGACTGGCGCGAAGCCTTCCAGACCGACGACCGGGCGGAGGTGGACCGCTTCTGCGCCGAGGGCGGTCTGGAGTGGGAGTGGCTGGCGGACGACTGTCTGCGCACCCAGCGCCGAGCGCCGGCCCTCGCGACGCACCCGCGCACCGGTCGACGCCTGTGGTTCAACCACCTCGTGCTGTTCCACCAGTCCTCGCTCGCCCCGGAAGTGCGTGCGGCCCTGGTGGCCGTGCTGGGAGAGGACGGGCTGCCCAACGACGTCCTGTTCGGCGACGGGGAGCCGATCCCGGACGCGACGGTGGCCGCCGTGCGGTCGGCGTTCGAGCGTCGCCAGCAGCGCTTCGACTGGGAGCTCCACGACCTCCTGGTGATCGACAACATGCGCTGGTCGCACGGCCGGGAGGCGTTCACCGGCGAACGCCGCGTCCTGGTCTCGATGACGGACCTCATCACCCGGAGCTGAACCGGGCGGTCCCGCACCCTCCCTGCCGCTGCCGGCCGTACGACGGCGCCACGGCGTCGTCCGCGCCGCCTCCCCCCTCCCCCGCGGGCCGACCCGCGTCCCCCTCCCTCCGCGCTCGCGCGCAGCCACCCTTGTCCGCCCCCTGGGGAGCTATCTGTGAACGAAGTGACAGAGTCGCCGATCGAGTCCGCACTGCCTCTCACGCCGATGCAGCAGGGCATGCTCTTCCACGCGCTGTACGACAGCGACGCGGTGGACGTCTACACCATCCAGGCCGCCTTCGAACTGCACGGCGACGTCCGACCCGCACGACTGCGCGCCGCCTGCGCCGCGACGCTCGCCCGCCACCCGGTGCTGCGGACGGGCTTTCGCGTGCGTGCGAACGGGCAGCCGGTGCAGCTCGTCCGGCGCACCGTGGCGACGCCCTGGACGGAGCACGATCTGACGGGGGAGCCCGAGGAGAACCGGCGCACGCGGCTCCTGGCCTTCATGGAGGAGGACCGGCTGCGGCGCTTCGACATGGCCGCGCCCCCGCTGATGCGGTTCGCCCTGGTCCGGCTGGCCGAGGAGCGGCACGTACTCGTCCTGACGTACCATCACATCCTGTTGGACGGCTGGTCGTTGCCCTTGGTGCTGAAGGACCTGTGCACGCTGTACGGACGCCCCGGCCTCGACGCGCCGGCGGACACCGCAGCCCCGTCCGCCGGTCTCGGACCGACGGCCCCGTTCGGCGACTTCCTGCGCTGGCTCGGCCGGCAGGACCGTGCCGCGGCGCATCAGGCGTGGCAGCAGGCACTGCACGGACTGGAGGAACCGACCCTCGTGGCCCCCGGTGCGGCCCCGGCGGGCGCCGGCGCGATGCCCGCGATGCTCCCGCTGACCCTGTCGGAAGAGGCGACCGAGGCGCTCACCGCCACCGCCCGGACGCACCACCTCACGCTCAACGCGGTGGTGCAGGGCGTATGGGCGCTGCTGCTGTCGCTGCTGACCGGGCGCGACGACGTGGTGTTCGGCCAGACCGTGCACGGGCGTCCCGTGGACCTCAGGGGCGTCGACTCCATGGTGGGCCTGCTGATGAACGCGGTTCCGGTCCGCATCCGCCTGGCCCCCGAGGAGTCGCTGGCCCGGCTGTTCACCCGCGTGCAGGACGAACAACTCGCGCTGGGGCCCCACCAGCACATCGGTCTGGACGAGGTGCAGCGCCTCGCCGGGCTCGGCACGCTCTACGACACCTCGACGGGCTTCGGCAACGCGCCCTTCGACTGGGCATCCGTCCAGCAGATCGCGCCCGGTCTGCGCCTGGGGCCGCTGCCGGAGGAAGCCGACGCGGCCGAGCAGCAGATCAGCGGCTCCACCCACTACCCGCTGAGCGTCGTCGCCGTGCCCGGACCACGTCTGCGGCTCGAACTCAACTACCGCACCGACCTGTTCGACGAGCAACGCATGGAGCTGCTCTCCTCCCGGCTGCGCCTCCTGCTCGACACCTTCACCCACGCGGCCGAGACTCCCGTGGCAGCCGTCCCGCTCCTGACCGGGGAGGAGCGGCAGTTGGTGCTCGGCGCCTGGAGCCGTCGCCCCGGCGCCGAGCGGGCGGCCGGCCGCCGGGCCGCCACACTCGTCGAGCGGTTCGCGGCGCAGGTGCGGCGCGCGCCCAACGCTCCGGCCGTGACCGACGGACAGCGCGCTCTGGACTACCGGGAACTCGACGAGGCGGCGAACCGCCTCGCCCGGCTGATGCTGCGCCGCGGAGTGCGGCCCGGGGACGCGGTCGCGGTGGCACTGCCGCGCGGCACGGACCTGGTCGTCGCGCTGCTCGCCACGCTGAAGGCGGGCGCCTGTTACGTACCGGTCGATCCGGGCTACCCGGTGGAGCGTGTCGCGTTCATGCTCACCGACGCGGCTCCCGAACTCGTCGTCTGCGCCGACCAGAGCCATCCGGGGCTCGCCGGACACCCGTCGCCGCTCCCCCTGGGCGACCCCGTCGTCCAGGCCGAACTGGCGCTGCTGTCCGCGCACCCGGTGGACGACACCGAGCGCGGCCGGCCACTGCGGCCGGAGGATCTCGCGTACATCATCTACACCTCCGGGTCCACCGGCCGCCCCAAGGGCGTCGCGGTGGAGCACCGTACGGTCGACGGCTACCTCTCCTTCGCCGGCACGGCGTACCCCGGCCTCGCCGAACAGGCGCTGGTGCACTCGCCGCCCTCCTTCGACCTGACCGTCACCGGCCTCTTCGGCCCGCTCGTCACGGGCGGGCTGGTACGCGTCGTCGACCTGGAGGACTTCGACGCCCCGGTCGGCGACGGGCGACCCCCCTCGTTCGTGAAGGCCACCCCCAGCCACCTGCCGATCCTGGTGGCGTCGGACGACTGGTACTCGCCCTCCGGCGAACTGGTGCTCGGTGGCGAGCAGTTGACCGGGGAGGCGCTGGCGGAATGGCGCGCACGCCACCCGGGGACGACGGTCGTGAACGAGTACGGCCCCACCGAGGCGACCGTGGGCTGCACGGAGTACCGACTGGAGCCCGGCGCCCCGCTGCCGCGGGGCGCGGTGCCGATCGGCGTGCCCGTGCCCGGCGCCCGGCTCTACGTCCTCGACGGCTTCCTGCGCCCCGTACCGGCGGGCGTACCCGGCGAGCTGTACATCGGCGGTGACGTGCTGGCCCGCGGATACGTCAACCGCCCGGGGCTGTCCGCGGCACGCTTCGTGGCCGACCCGTTCCGCACCCCCGGCGGCCGGATGTACCGCACCGGGGACGTGGCCTGGTGGCGGCACGACGGCATGCTGATGTACGGCGGCCGGCTGGACGACCAGGTCAAGGTCCGCGGATACCGCATCGAACTGGGCGAGGTCGAGAGCGCGCTGGTGGCCGACCCCGCGGTCGCCCAGGCCGCGGTGGCCGTCCGGGAGGACCGACTGGGGACGCCCCGGCTGGTGGCCTACGTGGTGGCATCCGATGTCCCGGGGAGCGGGACGGCAGGGCTCGCCGAACGGATCGCGGCGCGGCTGCCCGCGTACCTGGTCCCGTCGGCGTTCGTCACGCTGCCCACGCTGCCCGTGACCCCCAACGGCAAGGTGGACCGGGCGGCGCTCCCCGCGCACGAGCCGATCCCCGCCGAGGACCACCGGCCTGCGCAGGAGCCGACTCCGCGAGCCGCCGCGCGGCGGAGAGCCGAGGCGCCCGCGGCGGCCCGGGAAGCCGAGAACGCCGGGGCGACCGGAGCCGGCGACGGAACCGAGGCGCCCGACGGGACCGCGGCAGACACCCTGACCCAGTTGTTCGCGCAGGTGTTGCACCTGGACAGCACCGGGGCCGGGGACGACTTCTTCACCCTCGGCGGAGACTCCATCACCGCCATCCAACTCGTAGCCCGCGCCCGCAAAGCAGGTCTGCACCTCACCCCGAAGCACCTCTTCACCCACCGCACGGCCGCCGCCCTCGCCCGCTTCCTGCAACAGAACGCCGGCAGCCCCCGCACCAGCGCCCAGGGCACCTTGGAACGGGACCGCCAGCCCGCCCGCGCCGAGACCCCCCAGCAGGGCTCCGGCACGACGAGGGCGGAGGCGACGGTGGAGACGAGCGCGGAGACGAGCGCGGACCACCACGGCTCCGCGACGGCCCTCGCCACCCCGATCATGCACTGGCTGCACGAACACCGCGGCACCATCGACGCCTTCCACCAGTCGACTCTCCTGCGCGTCCCGCCGGGACTCGGCCTGAACCACCTGATCACCGCCGCGCGGGCCGTGGCGGAACGCCACCAGTCACTGCGCGGACGTCTGGACGGAAGCGGCGGTCTGGTGCTGGCTCCCGTCGACCGGGACGCGCTGGTGGACGCCGTGCGCCGGGTCGAGGTGTCGGGACTGGCCGAGGACGCCCTGCGGGATCGCCTCACCCGCTGCGCCCGGCAGGACGCTGCGGCACTCGCGCCGCACGAAGGCGCGATGATGCGGGTCACGTGGTTCGATGCGGGCCCGGACCGCCAGGGCAGACTGCTCGTCACCGTCCATCACCTGGCGGTGGACGCGGTCTCCTGGCGGGTCCTGCTCACCGACCTGTACACCGCGTGGCACGGCGCCACGACCGGAACCGTCCCGCACCAGGAGCCGGTGCCAGTCACCCTGCGGGACTGGAGCGACCGGTTGCGTGCGGCCGCGCACAGCTCCGAAGTGGTGCGGGAAATGCCGTACTGGAAGCGGACGTTGGGTGGGCGCAGCATCCAGATCAGCGACGTCCCGCTGTCCGCCGCCCACGACATCTACGCCACGGCCGGGGAGAGCGTCCTCACCCTCCCGACGGCCCTGACCGCCCCGCTGCTCACGACCGTGCCCGCCGCGTTCGGCGCCCGCACCAACGAGGTGCTGCTCGCCGGTCTGGCACTCGCACTCGCCGCCTGGCGGCCGCGCGTGCCGGACGGTACGGCCGTTCTCGTCGACGTCGAGGGGCACGGCCGCGAGCAGCTCGACGAGGACGTGGACCCGTCCGCCACCGTCGGCTGGCTCACCTCCCTGTACCCGGTTCGCATCGACGCGGGGATCGACGGCTGGAGCCCCGACGGCGACCCCGCCGACCCGCGGCTCGGTGCGGCGGTGCGCCGGGTCGCCGACCAACTCGCCGAGGTGCCCCGCAACGGCATCGGCTTCGGCCTGCTACGCCATCTGAACCGGGACACGGCCGCCGACCTCAAGGGCTTCCCCAGCCCCCAGGTCGGCTTCAACTACCTGGGCAGAGGGCGTGGTTCGGGAGACGGCGACTGGGACGTGGCGCCCGAGTCGGACGCGCTGCCGGTCGGCGCGGATCCGCGGATGCCGATGCGGCACATCGTCGAGGTCAACGCGGTGGTCGACGACGGCCCGGCGGGGCCGCGCCTGGTCGCCCACTGGCTGTGGGCCCGGCTGCATCTGGCGGAGGCCGAAGCCTCGGAACTGGCCCAGCTGTGGTTCACCGCGCTGGGCGCGCTCGTCGCGCACGCGGCGACCCGGGCGGTGTCCGCCGCGTCGGCCGCCCAGGCCGACGCCGAGGAGCTGAGCCGGCTCGGCGCCCGGACGGGCCTGCCCGTCTCCCACGTGCTGCCGATGACACCGCTGCAGGAAGGACTGCTCTTCCACGCCCGGTACGACAGCCGCAGCCTGGACGTGTACAACGTGCAGATCGCCTTGGAAGTGGCGGGGCGGCTCGACGTACGGCGCCTGCGGGCCGCCTGTGACGCACTGTTGCGGCGCCATCCCATGCTGCGGGCAGGCTTCCTCCAGCTGCGATCGGGCGAGCCGGTGCAGGTGGTACCGGACGACGTCCGCATGCCCTGGTACACGCACGACCTCACGGACCTGGAGCCGCGGGATCGGGCCGAGCGGCTCACGGACCTCCTCAAGGCCGACCGGCACCGGCGCATGGACCCGGCCACACCGCCGCTGATGCGCTGCACCTGCATCGCTCTCGCCCCGGACCGCTGGCAGGTGGTCCTGAGCATGCACCACCTGCTGGTGGACGGCTGGACCACTTCGCTTCTGCTGCGCGACCTGCTCTGGTTGTACGGCGACGGCAGCGACGGCAGCGACGGCGCCCTGCCGGAGCCTCCCGACTACCGTGCCTACCTGTCGTGGCTGGCCGCCCAGGACCAGGGCCGGGCCCGGTCCGCCTGGCACGCGGCGCTGGCAGGGCTGAAGGAACCGACACTGCTCACCGCGGACGACGACACCGCTCGGGTGCGGGCACTGCCCAAGAGCCTGGTCGTCGAGTTGTCCGAGGCCGAGACCCGCGCTCTGCACGAGGTGTCGCGTCACCGGGGCATCACGCCCAACACGCTGGTACGTGCCGCATGGTCGCTGTGCCTGCACGGGCGGACGCTCCAGCGTGACCTCGTGTTCGGCGCCACCGTCTCCGGCCGCCCGGCGGAACTGCCGGGTGTCGAGGACATGGTGGGGGTGTTCATCAACACCGTTCCGGTGCGGGTACGGCTGGATCCCGCCGAGCCGGTGGCGGATCTGCTCGCCCGGCTGCAGGAGGAGCACGCGGAACTCCTGCCCTACCACCATCTGCCCCTGCCGGACATCCAGCGGACCGCGGGGCTGGGCACGCTCTTCGACAGCTGCGTCGTCTTCGAGAACTTCCCGACCGCCGAGGAGCTGCCGAGCGGACCGGACGACGGTCTGGGGCTGGTGCAGGTCACCGGATACGACGGCTACCACTACCCGTTGAAGCTGATGGTCGCCCCCGGCCCCCGGCTCCGACTGGAGATCAGCCACCGCCCCGACCTGATCGACGGGGGCTTCGCCCAGCAGACGGCGGACCGGCTGCGCGAGCTGCTCACCGAGTTGCCCCAGGCCATGGACGCACCGACGGAACGCTTCATGGCAGCCGAGCCGGCGTCCGCCCGTGGCCCGGGGCGGTCGACACTGTGCGACCTGATCGCCGAGGTGCTCGGCCGGGACTTCGTCGGCGCGGACGACGACCTGTTCGCCCTGGGCTGCGACTCGCTGTCGGCGCTGCGCCTGGCGGGCCGGCTTGAGGCGGTGCTGGGTCGCCCCGTCGACGTCGAGACCCTCTTCCGCTGCCGCACCGCGCGCGCCCTGGCCAAGGCCCTCACCTGAACCGCCCGGGCCCTTGGACCGCCCGCCCCCACCTTCCGCACACCCGAGATCACCGAGACCTGGAGGACTGACACCATGACCAACCCCTTCGACAACGAGGACGGCACGTTCCTGGTGCTGGTCAACGACGAGCGCCAGCACAGTCTGTGGCCCGCGTTCGCCGTCGTACCGGCGGGCTGGGAGGTGGTCGTGACGGAAACCGACCGGCAGAGCTGCCTCGACTACATCGAGAAGAACTGGACGGACATGCGCCCGGCCAGTCTCGCCGACGCGGTCTCCGCGAGCTGATCCGCCATGCAGCGGACCATGCTCAAGTCGAAGATCCACCGGGCCACCGTCACCGAGGCCAATCTGCACTACGTGGGTTCCGTGACGGTCGACCGCGACCTCATGGACGCAGCGGACCTGCTGGTGGGCGAGCAGGTGCACATCGTGAACGTGAACAACGGAGCCCGCCTGGAGACGTACGTCATCGAGGGCGAGCCCGGGTCGGGCGTCATCTGCCTCAACGGCGCCGCCGCCCGGCTGGTGGCCCCCGGCGACATCGTCATCGTCATCGGCTACGCCACGGTCGACGACGCGGAGGCCCGCACGCTGGAGCCGAAGGTCGTCTTCGTCGACGAGCGCAACCACGTGGTGAAGCTGGGCACGGACCCGGCTTCCTGACCCACCCACGGCTCTCTCGGGCAGGTCTCAGGGTTCCCGGTCTCTCCCGGGAACCCTGAGAAGCCCTCCCGGGGCGGACCCCCTGGCGGGGCCCGCCCCGGGGCGCTGCGGGCCGGCCGGTCAGTGGTGGCGGAACTCCGGTGGGCGCTTGTCGATGAAGGCGGCCATGCCCTCCTTCTGGTCAGTGGTGGCGAACGCCGCGTGGAACAGGCGGCGTTCGAAGCGGACGCCCTCGGCGAGGGTCGTCTCGAAGGCCCGGGAGACCGCCTCCTTCGCCATCATCGCGACGGGCAGCGACATGCCCGCGATGGTCGCGGCGACGGCGCGGGCCTCGTCCAGCAGGTCGGCCGCGGGGACGATCCGGGAGACCAGGCCGGCGCGCTCCGCCTCCGTGGCGTCCATGGTGCGGCCGGTCAGGCACAGTTCCATCGCCTTGGCCTTGCCGACGGCGCGGGTCAGGCGCTGGGAGCCGCCGATGCCGGGGATGACGCCCAGCTTGATCTCCGGCTGTCCGAACACGGCGGTGTCGGCCGCGAGCAGGACGTCGCAGAGCATGGCGAGTTCGCAGCCGCCGCCGAGGGCGAAGCCGGCGACGGCCGCGACGGTCGGGGTGCGCAGTTGCCCGAGCCGGTCCCAGGCGGCGAACCAGTCGGTGAGGTACATGTCGACGGGGCCCCGCGGCGCCATCTCCTTGATGTCGGCTCCGGCCGCGAACGCCTTCGCCGAACCGGTCAGGACGATGCAGCCGACGCCCGGATCGCGGTCGAGGGACTCCGTCGCCGCGACGACCTCGTTCATGACCTGGAGGTCGAGGGCGTTGAGGGCCCGGGGTCGGTTGAGGGTCACCAGGGCCGTGCGGCCGGTGCGTTCGACGAGGACGGTTTCGTAGGTCGGGTCGTGGGCGGGGGTCATGTGGCGGTGCCGTCCTTCGGGTCGCTGGCGGGTTCGCGTCCGGGCGCGGTGGCGGTGCCGTCCCGCAGGGTCCGCACGATGCCGGAGAAGTCCTGCTCGGCGCCGGCTCCCGCGGCGTAGTCGGCGTACAACCGGGCCGCGGCGAGGCCGAGGTGGGCGGGGACGTGGGCGGTGCGGGCCGCGTTGGCGGCCAGGCCGAGGTCCTTGGCCATCAGGGGGGCGGCGAAGCCCGGGGCGTAGTCGCGGTTGGCGGGGCTGGTGGGGACGGGGCCTGGGACCGGGCAGTTGACGGTCAACGCCCAGCACTGGCCGGACGCGGTGGACGCCACGTCGTAGAGCGCCTGGTGTGACAGGCCGAGGCGCTCGCCGAGCACGAACGCCTCGCTGACGGCGATCATCGAGACGCCCAGGATCATGTTGTTGCAGATCTTGGCGGCCTGGCCCGCGCCGGCCCCGCCGCAGTGCACCGCCTTCCGGCCCATCGCGGCGAGCAGCGGCTCCGCCTCGGCGAACTCGGTGTGCGCGCCGCCCGCCATGAACGTGAGGGTGGCGGCCTCGGCGCCGGGCACGCCGCCGGAGACGGGCGCGTCCAGGGCGCGCATGCCGGCGGCGGCCGCGGCGTCGTGGGCGGTGCGGGCGTCGGCGACGTCGATGGTGGAGCAGTCGACGAACAGCGTGCCGGGGCGGGCGGCGGCCAGCAGCCCGTCGTCCCGGTACAGGCCCAGGACGTGCCGGCCGGCGGGCAGCATGGTGATCACCACGTCCGCCGCGGTCACGGCCGCCGCGGCCGAACCGGCCGCCTCGACCCCGGTCCCCGTGGCGGCGGCGAGGAGTTCGGGCACCAGGTCGAATCCGATGACGCGGTGGCCGGCCTTGACGAGGTTGGCGGCCATGGGTCCGCCCATGTGGCCGAGGCCGATGAAGCCGATGGTGCGGATCGGGTCGTTCACCACGGCACCTCCTGTGCCGTCGCGCGGGGGGCGGGTCCGAAGGGCGCGTCGGGGCCGGGCGGTTCGGGGGAGGCGAAGAACCGTTCCACGTCCGCCGCGCCGACCTCGGCGAGCGTGCCCGGTGACCACTTCGGGGTCCGGTCCTTGTCGATGACCTGGGCCCGGATGCCCTCGACCAGGTCGGGCGAGGACAGGGCGGCGCAGGAGATCCGGTACTCCTGCTCCAGCACGCGTTCCAGGGGGCCGAGGTGCCGGGCGCGGCGCACGGCGGCGAGAGTGACCTTGAGGGCGGTGGGCGACTTCCGGGACAGGGTCTCGGCGGCCCGCCCGGCCGCCGGTGCGGGGTGGGCGCGCAGCCGGTCGACGATCTCCTCCACCGTGTCCGCGCGGTAGCAGGTGTCGATCCAGGCGCGCTCCCGGGCGAGTTCGCCCGGCGGCGGCTGGCGCACGTGGCGTTCCAGCGCGTCCCAGACCTCGGTGGTGGTGAGGTCCGCGAGCAGGTCGACGAGCCGGTCCGACGGGACGAAGTGGTCGGCGAGGCCGCACAGCAGGGCGTCGGCGGCGCCGATCGCGGTGCCGGTGAGCGCGAGGTGGGTGCCGAGTTCGCCGGGGGCCAGTCCCAGCAGGTAGGTGCCGCCGACGTCCGGGACGAAGCCGATGCCGGTCTCGGGCATGGCGATCTGGGAGCGCTCGGTGACGAGGCGGACGTTGCCGTGGGCGGAGAGGCCGACCCCGCCGCCCATCACGATCCCGTCCATGACGGCCACGTAGGGCTTCGGGTAGCGCGCGATGCGGGCGTTCAGCCGGTACTCGGCGCGCCAGAAGGCCGCCGAGGCGGTGCCCCGCGCGCGGGCGTCCTCGTAGATGGCGCGGATGTCGCCGCCGGCGCACAGGCCGCGCTCCCCGGCGCCGGTGAGGACCACGGCCGCCACCGCGGGGTCCGTCTCGCAGGCGGTCAGCGCGGCGTCGATGCGGTCGACCATGGGGTGGGTCAGGGCGTTGACGGCGCGGGGCCGGTTGAGGGTGATGCGGGCGGTGCGGCCCTCTCCGGTCAGGAGGACGGGGTCGTCGGAGCCGGTCACCGCAGTGCCTCCGTCAGGCCGCGGGCGACGATGACGCGCATGATCTCGTTGGTTCCTTCCAGGATCTGGTGGACCCGCAGGTCTCGGACGATCTTTTCGATGCCGTAGTCGCTGAGGTAGCCGTAGCCGCCGTGCAGTTGCAGGGCCCGGTCGGCGACCGCGTAGCCGGTGTCGGTGGCGAACCGCTTGGCCATCGCGCAGAGTTGCGGCGCCTGCGGGTCGCCGCGGTCCAGGGCGTGGGCGGCCTGGTGGACCAGGGCGCGGGCGGCGGTGAGTTCGGTCGCCATGTCGGCGAGCCGGAACTGCAGTGCCTGCGCGTCCAGCAGGCGCCCGCCGAACGCCTCGCGGTCGGCGAGGTGGACCAGGCTGCGGTCCAGTGCGGCGCGGGCGCCGCCGAGGGAGCAGGCGGCGATGCCGAGCCGGCCGCCGTTCAACCCGCTCATGGCGATGCGGAAGCCCTCGCCCTCGTGGCCGAGCAGCCGGTCGGCGGGCAGCCGCACCCGGTCGAGGACGACCTGTCGGGTCGGCTGGGCGTTCCAGCCCATCTTCTTCTCGTTGGGGCCGAACGACAGGCCGGCATCGTCCTTGTCGACGAGGAAGGCGGAGACGCCGCGCGCGCCGTCGTCGCCGGTGCGGGCCATGACGAGGTACGTCTGGGAGGCGCCGGCGCCCGAGATGAACTGCTTGACGCCGGTGAGGACGTAGTGGTCGCCGTCGCGCACCGCGCGGGTGCGCAGGGCGGCGGCGTCCGAGCCGGCGCCCGGTTCGGTCAGGCAGTAGCTGCCCAGGTCCTCCATGGCGCACAGGCGCGGCAGCCAGCGTTCGCGTTGCGCGGCGTCGCCGTAGTGGTCGATCAGCCAGGCGACCATGTTGTGGATCGAGACGAACCCGGCGATGGACGGGCAGCCGGACGCCAGGGTCTCGACGATCAGCACCCCGTCGGTGCGGCTCAGTCCGCTGCCGCCGTGTTCCTCGCGCACGTAGAGGCCGCCCAGGCCCAGGCCCGCGGCCTTGCGCAGCACGTCGAGGGGGAAGTGCTTGGCCTGGTCCCAGGCGACGGCGTGCGGGGCGAGGTGGTCCTGGGTGAAGTCCAACGTGGCTTCGACGAGGGCGAGTTGGTCCTCCGTGAGCAGGGTGGTGGGCACGGCGCTCATCCCATCGTCGGGAGGGTGAAGCTCGCGCCCTCCTTGGTCCCGGAGGGCCAGCGCGAGGTGACGGTCTTGGTGCGGGTGTGGAAGCGGATCGCGTCCGGCCCGTGCTGGCCCAGGTCGCCGTAGCCCGAACGCTTCCAGCCGCCGAAGGTGTGGTAGGCCACCGGCACCGGAATGGGCACGTTGACGCCGATCATGCCGGTGTTCACCCGGCGGGTGAAGTCGCGGGCGGTGTCCCCGTCCCGCGTGAAGATCGCCACGCCGTTGCCGTACGGGTGCTCGCTGGGCAGCCGCAGCGCCTCCTCGTAGTCCGCGGCCCGCACGACGCACAGGACGGGCCCGAAGATCTCCTCCCGGTAGACGCGCATCTGCGGGGCGACGCGGTCGAAGAGCGAGGGGCCCGCGAAGAAGCCGTCCTCGTGTCCGGGGAGGGTGAACCCGCGTCCGTCCACGACCAGTTCGGCGCCCTCGTTGACGCCGATGTCGACGTAGCGGCGCACCCGGTCCAGGGCCTCGCGGCTGACGAGCGGGCCGAAGTCGGCCTCGGGGTCGTCGCTGCGGCCGACGCGCAGCCGCCCGACGCGTTCCTTGAGCCGCTCCACCAGGGCGTCGGCGGTGGCCTCGCCGACGGGGACGGCCACGGAGATCGCCATGCAGCGCTCCCCCGCCGAGCCGTAGCCCGCGCCGATCAGCGCGTCGACGGCCTGGTCCAGGTCGGCGTCCGGCATCACGACCAGGTGGTTCTTGGCGCCGCCGAAGCACTGGGCCCGCTTGCCGTGCGCGGCGGCGGTGGCGTACAGGTGCGCCGCGATCGGGGTCGAACCGACGAAGCCCAGGGCCCCGACCCTGGGGTCGGTGAGCAGGGTGTCGACCGCTTCCTTGCCGCCGTTGACGACGTTGAGGACGCCCGGTGGCAGCCCCGCCTCCAGGAACAGTTCGGCGAGCCGCAGCGGCACCGAGGGAGCGCGTTCGGAGGGCTTGAGGATGAAGGAGTTGCCGCAGGCCAGGGCGGGGGCTGCCTGCCACAGCGGGATCATCGCGGGGAAGTTGAACGGGGTGATGCCGGCGGTGACGCCGATGGGGCTGCGCAGGGAGTGCACGTCGATGCCGCTGCCGGCGTTGTCGGTGAACTCGCCCTTGAGCAGATGGGGGATACCGGCGGCGAACTCCACCACGTCCAGGCCGCGCTGGAGGTCGCCGTGGGCGTCGGCGACGGTCTTGCCGTGCTCGGACGACAGCAGCCGGGCCAGCGACTCCCGCTCCCCGTCGATGAGTTGGAGGAACTTCAGCAGCACCCGGGCGCGGCGCTGCGGGTTCCACTCGCCCCACGCGTGCTGGGCCCCGGCGGCGTCGGTGATCGCCGCCTCGGTCTCGGCGCGGCCGGCGAGCGGCACCCGGGCCTGGACGGCGCCGGTGTTGGGGTCGTGCACGTCGCCGTAGGTCCCCGAGGCGCCCGGGGTCTGCTTGCCGCCGATGAGATGTGCCAGTTCACGGACCATGGATGCCTGCTCTCCGTCAGGTGAGATCCGGGGATGGCGCGCCGGCCCGGCACGGTCGCCGAACAGCGGCGCGTGCGGGCGGCGCGGGATGCGCAGGGGCCGGGTGACCGTCAGAGGTCGGTGCGCGGCACCCGTCGGATCCGCCGGTCGGGGGCGCGGGTGCATGCCGGTGCCATGCGTGTCTGCTCCATCCTCGTGGACAACACGGAACATCCCGCGGCCGGTATCCTGACTCCCGGATCAGCACGCGCTCCCCGGCCTTCCCGACGGACTGCTCCGTCAGTGGCCGGTCTCGTTCGGGGAGCGCATTCCCCGGTCACAGTGGCGGGACCGCGCCGGAATCGCACCGGCTTCCCTGCACCGCGGGCCTTGGTCACGACGATATAGTTGGACGTCCTAGTAAGTCCACCCTCGACGGCCCTCGGCGACACCCGACGCACCGGGAATCGGCCCACCGCGAGGCCGGCACGGTCTCGTGCGCAGCGGCACCTCAGACCGGCTGGCGACCGGCGTCGCGGTACAACTCCTTCGCGATGAGGGAGCGTTGGACCTCCGTGGCACCCTCGTAGATGCGGGGTGCGCGGACCTCGCGGTAGAGGTGTTCCAACAGGTGGCCGCGGCGCAGCGCGCGGGCGCCGTGGATCTGGACGGCGGCGTCGACGACCTCCTGTGCGGTCTCGGTGGCCAGGAGCTTGGCCATGGCCGAGCGGCGGGCGACGTCCGGGGCGCCGCGGTCGTAGGCGGCCGCTGCCGCGTAGACCAGGAGGCGGGCGGCCTCGACGCGGGTGGCCATCTCGGCCAGTCGGTGGCCGACGGACTGGAGTTCCCTGAGCGGCCCGCCGAACGCGGTGCGCGTCCCGGCATGCGCCAGCGCGGCGTCCAACGCGGCCTGCGCCATGCCGACCGCGAAGGCGCCCACGCTCGGCCGGAAGAGGTTCAGCGTGCGCATCGCCACCCCGAACCCGCCGCCCACGTCACCGAGCACGTCCGCGTCGGTCACCGGCGTGCCGTCGAAGACCAGGGTGCCGATGGGGTGCGGGCTGAGCATGTCCAACGGTTCGCCGCCCAGCCCCGGGCGGTCGGCCGGGACGAGGAAGGCGGTGATGCCGCGGGCGCCGTCGGCACCGCCGGTGCGGGCGAAGACGGTGGCGAAGTCGGCCTCGGGGGCGTTGGAGATCCAGCACTTCTCACCGGTGAGCCGCCAGCGGCCGGGCCCGTCGGGCGCGGCCGTCAGGGCGAGCGCCGCGGCGTCCGAGCCCGCGCCCGGCTCGCTCAGCGCGAAGGCCGCGACGGCCCGGCCGGCCGTCACCTCCGGCAGCCAGCGGGCCCGTTGGGCGTCCGTCCCGGACTGGAGGATCGGGCAGGTGCCCAGTCCTTGGAGCGCCAGCGCGGTCTCCGCCTCCGTGCACTCCTGCGCCAGCGATTCGCGCAGCAGGCACAGGTCCAGCGCCCTGGGGCTGCCGCCGTCGGGGAAGAGCCGGGCGAGCAGGCCCAGTTCGCCGAGGGCGGCGACCAGGGGCCGGTTGACCCGGCCCCCTCGCCCCTGCTCCGCGAGGGGGCGCAGCCGTTCGGCGGTCCGGGCGCGCAGTTCGGCGCACCATTGCTGTTCCTCCGGTCCCAGTGCGAATGCGGTCACGAGGCGGCTCCCTGGTAGCGGACCGGGCACGGCGACGGCCCGGCGGCCGGATATCGCGGTCTGTTGACTGCCGTCACGATGACGTTACGCTGACGAGGATCCGTACGGCAGTCCTCCCCGGTCCCCGCACCCGACCACCACCCCTCCCCGGCCGCGCGGCGGCCACCCGGCCCAAGGGGGCGCACCCCGCATGGAGCTACGGTCCTCGGCCCACACCGACACCTTCGCGCGCGACCGCCTACCCCCGCCCGAGCAGTGGCCGCACCTCACCGACCTGGGCTATCCGGACCGGTTGAACTGCGGGGCGGAACTCCTCGACGGCACCATCGCCCGGCTGGGACCGGACCGCCCCGCGATCCGCGACGCGCACGGCCGGGCGTGGTCCTACGGGGAGTTGCAAGCACGCGTCGACGCGATCGCGCACGCCCTCACCGGCCCGTTGGGCGTCGTGCCGGGCAACCGGGTGCTGCTGCGCGGCCCCACCACGCCCTGGCTGGCCGCCTGCTGGCTCGCGGTCATGAAGGCCGGCGCGGTGGCGGTGACCGTCCTGGCGGCGCACCGGCCGGAGGAACTCGCCACGATCTGCGGGCTCGCCCGGGTCCGGCACGCACTGTGCGACGCGGGCGCGGTCGGCGACCTGGTCCGGGCGGGCGTCCCGGGGCTGCGCATCACGCCGTTCGGCGGGGACGGCCCGGACGACCTGACGCGGTGCGCCCGGCCCGGCGGCGCGCCGTACGCAGCGGTGCCGACCGCCTCCGACGACGTCGCGCTGATCGCCTTCACCTCGGGCACCACCGGCCGCCCCAAAGGGTGCCTGCACTTCCACCGCGACGTGCTGGCCATCGCGGACACCTTCTCCGCGCAGGTGGTGCGGCCGCGGCCGGACGACGTGTTCGCCGGCAGCCCGCCGCTCGGCTTCACCTTCGGGCTCGGCGGGCTGGTGGTCTTCCCGCTGCGGGTCGGCGCCTCGACGTACCTGGCCGACTGGAACGGGCCGGAGCGGATGCTCGCCGACGTCGCGGCGCACCGGATCTCGGTGCTGTTCACCGCGCCGACCGCCTACCGGGCGATGCTGCCCAAGCTCGCCGGGCACGACCTGGGCTCGCTGCGCCGCTGCGTGTCGGCCGGCGAGAACCTGCCGGCCGCGACGTGGCGGGCCTGGCACGAGGCGACCGGCCTGCGGATCATCAACGGCATCGGCGCCACCGAGCTGCTGCACATCTTCCTGTCCGCCGCCGACGACGCGATCCGGCCGGGGACGACGGGACTGCCGGTGCCCGGCTTCGAGGCGCGCGTGGTGGGCGCGGACGGCCGCCCGGTGCCGGACGGCGAACCGGGGCTGCTGGCGGTCCGCGGCCCGACCGGCTGCCGCTACCTGGCCGACCCCCGCCAGACCGGCTACGTCCGCGACGGCTGGAACCTCACCGGCGACACCTACGTACGGGACCGGGACGGCTACTTCCACTACGTGGCCCGCGCGGACGACATGATCATCTCGGCCGGGTACAACGTCGCCGGCCCCGAGGTGGAGGACGCCCTGCTGCGGCACCCGGACGTCACCGAAGCTGCGGTGGTCGGCCGGCCCGACGAGGACCGCGGTCAGCTGGTCGTCGCCCACGTGGTGCTGCGGGACGGCGTACCGCCCGGGCCGCAGACGGTCACCGCGCTCCGGGCCTTCGTCAAAACGCAGATCGCGCCCTACAAGTGCCCGCGCGAGGTGGTCTTCCACACCGCGCTGCCGCGCACCCCGACCGGCAAGCTCCAGCGGTTCCGGCTGCGCTCGCGCGAACTAGAGTGACCCGGTGAGCGACGAGCAAGCCCAGCACACCCCGCGGTCCCTGATCGTCACCTTCTACGGGGCCTACGGACGCGGCGGCACGCAGGACCACCCGGATGCGCCCGGTCCGGTGCCGGTGGCCGCGCTGATCCGGCTGCTCGGCGTGCTCGGCGTGGACCCGCCGTCGGTCCGCTCCGCGGTCTCCCGGCTCAAGCGCCGCGGGCTGCTGGTCCCGGAGCGCACCACCGCGGGCGCCGCCGCGTACGGCCTGTCGGAGGCGGGCCGCCAACTGCTCGCGGACGGCGACCGCCGGATATTCGGGCGGCCGACCGGGCCGCCGCCGGGCTGGGTGCTGGCCGTCTTCTCCGTCCCCGAGGAGGAGCGCCACAAGCGCCACCTGCTGCGCTCCCGGCTGGCCGGCCTGGGCTTCGGCACCGCCGCCCCCGGCGTGTGGATCGCCCCCGCGCACCTCTACGAGGAGACCCGGCACACCCTGGAGCGGCTCCAACTGGACCCCTACGTCGACCTGTTCACCGGTGCCCACGCCGGTTTCACGCCCACCGCACGGGCGGTGGCCCGCTGGTGGGACCTGGACGCCCTCGCCGCGCGGCACCGCGCGTTCCTGGCGGCGCACGAACCGGTGCTGGAGCACTGGACCCGGCGCCGCGCCGTTCCCCCCGAGGCCGCCTACCGCGACTACCTGCTCGCCCTGGACGCCTGGCGCCACCTGCCCTACGCGGATCCCGGACTTCCGCCGGACCTCCTGCCCCAGGACTGGCCGGGCGGCCGCGCGGCGGAGGTGTTCCGCCGCCTGCACGACACACTGCGCGCGGCGGGCGCCCGTTACGCGCACGAGGCGACGGCCGGGACGTCCCGCACCCAGGACGCCGGCTGACCCGATCCGCCCGACCCCGGTCGAGCGGGAGGTGCCCCGCGTCCTCGCACGTCCCGCGCCATCGCCTCCTGCCCGCGGCCCCGGTGTTCCCCCTGGGCCGCGGGCACTCCCCGTGCCCCCGTCTTCAGCGTCGCCGCTGCTGCGCCCCCACCGGGACGGCGGCCCGGCGCTGCCGGCCGACCGTCCCCGCGGCGGCCGCCGCCGGACGCGGACGGGCGGCGGCGATCACCGACACCACGTCCTTGAAGGAGCTGCACATCCGCGTGCCGGCGACCGCGGCGAGTTCACCGAACGTTCCGCTGCCGTAGGTGACCGCGACCGGTTCCATGCGCGCGGTGACCGCCATCCGCATGTCCCCCACGGTGTCCCCCACGTACGCGCTCTGCCAGGCCGGGACCCCCAACCGGCCGGCCGCGCGCAGCACCATCTCCGGGTGCGGCTTGCCGCGGCGCACCATGTCCTGGCCCACGACCGGACCGACCAGGTCACGGATGCCCATCACGTCGAGCAGTGCCTCGGCGCTGCGGGTGGTCTTGGAGGTGGCCACGGCGAGTTCGACGCCGTGGGCGCGCAGCGCGGACAGCCCGGCCGTCACTCCGGGGTACAGCAGCTGCGGCCCCTGGCACAGGACCTCGTAGGCGAACAGCTCCCGGTAGCGGGAGATGGCGGCCTGGACCCGGCCGTCGTCCTCGGGGCGGCCCAGCAGCCGCCCGAACGCGGCGGCCGGGGGCTTGCCGATGGCCGTGGCCGCCTGCCGCGCCGTCACCGAACAGCCCTGCTCCGCGGCCACCTTGACCAGCAGCTTGCTGATCGCGGGCAGGGTGTTGGCGAGGGTGCCGTCCAGATCGAAGACGGCGGCCTTGAGGGTCTCACCGCCGGCGCTCCGCGCGCCTCTCACAGGACGTTCGCCGACTTCCATTGATACGCGCATGGAGGGGGACCTTTCCGGGTTCCGTGGGTGCGGGGGCTCGGGTGACTGTGCGGGCTCAGCTGGTCGGGCGGGCCTGCGGTCGACGACTGTGGCGGCAGAGGCGGTCTCGCCTAGGCGCACCGCTGTCCAAGGGCGGCACGCGACCGTCGAGGCGGCGGCATCGGAACGGATCGTCCCGTTTACCGCCTTCGGAGATTTAAAAACCGCCTGCGCTGTTTGTCAATGTGCCTTAGCCCGTCCCTGACGGTCGACAAGCCTCCCCAGGCCCACCACACTGGACATAGCCCCCGGTGCCGGCCGGCGCACGGCCCCCGCCTCACCGGCCGGAGCGATCACTTCCCGACAGGTCAGCGGGGTTCCGGCCATTTCGCTCAGCCATAGCGAACCGCATGGTTGGTTTTCTCTGTAGACTGCAAACACGTTGCAGTCGTACGAGAGACGGGACGGACACCGTGCCCACGCAGCATCGCGCCATCCAAAGCCGTCAGGCGCTCATCCGCTCGGCCGCCGAGACCTTCCTGGAGAAGGGGGTGCCCGCCGCAGGCATGGTCGAGATCAGCCGGCGGGCCCGACTGAGCAAGGGCGCCCTGTACTTCCACTTCACGTCCAAGGACGACCTCACCCTCGCAGTGCGGGACGCCGCCCTGGCCACCCTCAACGAGATCGAGGACGGCTTCGCGCGCTCCCCCGAGCCGCTGACCGTCGCGGTCCGCGACTTCGCCGTGGAGCTGTTCGGCCGGGTGCAGTCGGACGCGGTGCTGCGCGCCGGCCTGCGACTGCGCCCGGAGACCGCACCGGGTCTGGACATCCACGCCTTGGAGCAGCGCTGGTACGCGCTCTTCCTCGACAAGGCGGTCACCTGCCCCACCGGCACACCGGTCGGCATCGGGGACGGGCTCACCGGCCCGCACCCCTCGGACGCCGAACCCCGCCGTACCGCCCAGCTGCTGACGTCGATCGTGGTGGGCCTGTTGCACCTGGGCGGCGGCGACCGGACGTGGTGGGACGGGGAGGCGGTCACCGGACTGTGGGGGCTGCTGCCCGCCGCGGCGGGCCGGGTCCCGGCCGGAATCCCGGCGCCGGCGCAGGTCCCGGCCGGCTGACCGACCGCCCCGCGACGCCCGCCCGCGCCGCGCACCGGCCCCGTGCCGGGATCACAACTCCACGAGCACCGACCCGACATGGCGCCCCTGGGCCAGCTCGCAGAGCGCCCGCGGCGCCTGCTCGATCCCTTGCAGCAGGACGTGCGGGAAGGCGAGGGAGCCGTCCCGCAGCCCCCGACCGAACTCCGCCGTCCACTCCGCCGGAAGGTCGGGATGCGCGTACACCCCGAAACCGCGCAGCGCCACCCGGCGCGTGATGATCAGCCCCGCGTCGAGCTCGACCGGACTGACCACCCCGCCCCCCTCACCCATCTGGCTGGCGAGCGCGCCGACCAGCGCGAACCTGGCCTCCGGGCGCGCCAACGCGAGCGCCGCGCGCAGTTGCTCGCCGCCGACGAGGTCCAGCAGCACGTCGATGCCGTCCGGCGCCGCCCGGCGCAACTGCTCCTCGATCGGCCCGGCATCGCGCACCACCGTGGCGTCGTACCCCAACTCCGCGCGCAGACGCAACGCCTTGACCTCCGAGCCGGTGCTGCCGATCACCCGGGCGGCGCCCAGGCGGCGGGCGAGCTGCCCGGCCATGCTGCCCACGCCGCCGGCCGCGCCGCTGACGAAGACGGTGTCGCCGGGCCGGACCCCGGCCGCGTGGCGCAGCGCCCCCCAGGCGGTGGCCCCCTGGGAGAGGTGCGCGGCCGGGAAGGGCAGGGCGTCGGGATCCAGCTGCCGGGCGCGCGCCTCGTCGACGGCGGCGAACTCCCGCCAACCGTAGGGGTGGTGGACGAGATCACCGGGGGCGAGGGCGGTGCCCTCGGCGGCCACGACCTCGCCGACCGCGGCGCCCCACAGCGGCCGGCCGGGCTCGAAGGACGGCATCGGCAGCCGCGCCGAGGTCATCCGCGTGCGCATCGCCGCGGTGACCGCCATGAAGCGGGTGCGCACCAGCACCTGACCGGACCGGAGGGCCGGCAGCGGCACCTCGGCCAGCTCGAAGTGACGCTCCGTCACTTGCTCACCCCCGGCCTGGCGGACGAGCCGCACTTCCCGGTGGACTGCGGGAAGGCCGGGTACGGCGGGGACGGTCATCGATCTGCTCCTCGGACGTTCGACGGCACCGCGCGGCACCGCTTCGCCGGACCACGCATTCCGGCCAGGGACGCGCCGTCCACCTTCAATACCGCACGGTTGGCTTCTTTATGATGCGGAAATAGACTGCGCGGCCACGGCAGCGGTGCGCGCCCGGGCACAACAACTCCACGAGAGCATACGGAGGATGATCGGTGGTCAAGCAGGAACGCGCAGTGCGCACCCGGCGCGCCGTCCTCGAGGCCGCGGCTCACGTCATCGGAACCCGCGGCTACCAGGCCGCGACGATGGCGGAGATCATCCAGCGCGCCGGCGTCACCAAGGGAGCCGTCTACTTCCACTTCCGCTCCAAGGACGCCCTGGCGCGCGCGGTCATCCGGGAGCAGACCGAGCCGTTCGTGCCACCGGTCAGCGAATCCCGCCTCCAGGACGCCATCGACTTCACCCACCAGGTCGCACTGGCACTGCGCAGCGATCCGTTGTTGCAGGCCGGCACCCGGATCGCGGTCGAGACGACGTTCAGCGAGGAGCCGCTGGTCCCCTACCAGGCGTGGACCGACATCATCACCGCGATGTTCGGTGACGCCCGCGACAAGGGCGAACTGCTGCCCGCCGTCGTGCCGGAACGGGCCGCGGAGTTCTTCGTCGCCGCCTACATGGGCGTGCAGCTGTTCTCGCGGGCGGCGACCAACCGCGCCGACCTGCCCGAGCGGGTCACGGCCCTGTGGCGGCACACCCTGCCGGGCCTGGCGTCGCCGGGTGCGCTGAGCCACCTGGACCCGCAGGGCCGGTCCGCGCGGATCGCCGTCTGACCGTTCACCAGGAGTGTCGCCCTGTCGGGGGAACGGCCCGCTCAGCACTGGAAAACAAACCGCATGGTTCGTATCTTGTCCGGGGAGATCGGATGCCGTTCGCCAGGGCGCCGAGAGCCGTCCCCTCTGAAAGGACCTTCATGGCCAGCGCCATCCTCAGCCCGTCCGCGCGTGAGCGATCCGACGACGTCCCGGGGTGGTGGGCGGACGGAAACCGACCGCGGGCGCTGACCACGACGGTACCGCGGGAGTACGTGCACCGGACTGCGGTCTCCGAGGTGTTCCTGACCAACTGGCGGCAGGACGGGCCCGGCGGCTGGCTGGTGACGGCCCAGTGGCCCCGCGCGCACAGCTTCTACGGGCCGGCGGGCGGGCTGCACGATCCGCTGCTGCTGATCGAGACGGTGCGACAGGCGGGGATATTACTGAGCCACGTCGCGCACGGCGTGCCGCTGGACCACCCGATCATCTGGCAGAAGGTCAGCTACGTCCTGCGCCCGCAGGCGCTGCGCGCCACCCACACACCGGCCGACGTCGCGCTGCACGTCACCGACCACGACGTGGTCCGCCGCCGCAAGCAGTTGGCCGGCGTCCGCCAGGAGTTCCGCATCGTGCGCGACGGCGCCGAGCTGGCCCGGGCGTCCCTGACCTACACCTGCCACAGCCCGGCCGTCTACCGCCGGCTGCGCGGCGAGTACGGCGACCTGCTGCTCGCCAACGCCCGCCGGCTGCCGCCGTCGGAACCGGTCGCACCGCCGGTGGTGGGCCGGGACCGGGCCGCCGACGTGGTGCTCTCCCCCGCCGGCCGCACCGGCCCCGACGCCCCGGCCGAGCCCGCCGACCGCTGGCGGTTGCGGGTGGACACCGCGCACCCGGTGCTGTTCGACCATCCCGTGGACCACGTCCCGGGCATGCTGATGGTCGAGGCGGCGCGGCAGGCCGCCCGCGCCGTGGCGCCCCACTGGTCGCTGCCGGTCGCGCTGGACTGCTCCTTCGCGCGGTACGCCGAGTTGGACGCGCCGTGCTGGGTGGGGGCGCGGGCCGCGGGGGCGGGCGCCGACGGCCGCCGGGAGGTGTCGGTGCGGGTCGAGCAGCACGGCCGGCCGGTGGTCGACGCCCGGGTCACCGGCCTGCCGCTGCCGCAGGGGTTGCCCGACTCCTGTTGACGGCGCGCCCGGTCCGCGCCCCGGATCGGCCCCGCCCCGCGCTGCGACCGGCCTCCCCGTCAGTGCAGCGTGAGGCGGGGCTTCGGCGCGTCGGTGCGGCCGGTGGGCGGGGTGCGGCTCCCGGCCTGGTAGGGCAGCGGCCAGGGGGCACCCGGACCGCTGTAGCCCTGTTCGGCGGCGGCGTGCAGGGTCCAGTGCGGGTCGTAGAGGTGGGGGCGGGCCAGGGCGCACAGGTCGGTGCGGCCGGCCAGGATCAGGGAGTTGACGTCGTCCCAGGAGGAGATGGCGCCGACCGCGATCACGGGCACGCCGAGGGTGTTGCGGATGCGGTCGGCGTACGGGGTCTGGTAGGAGCGGCCGAAGTCGGGGCGCTCGTCGGGCACGACCTGGCCGGTGGAGACGTCGAGGGCGTCGGCGCCGTGCTCGGCGAAGGCGGCCGCGATGGCCACCGCGTCGTCGGGGGTGGTGCCGCCGTCCGCCCAGTCGGTGGCGGAGATCCGGACGGTCATGGGGCGGTCCGCCGGCCATTGTTCCCGTACCGCGTCGAAGACCTCGAGGGGGAAGCGGAGGCGGCCGGCGAGGGAGCCGCCGTAGGCGTCGGTGCGCCGGTTGGTCAGGGGCGAGAGGAAGCCGGACAGGAGGTAGCCGTGCGCGCAGTGGAGTTCGAGGAGGTCGAAGCCGGCGCGGGCGGCGGCCGCGGCGGAGCGGGCGAACTGCGCCCGCACGACACCGAGTTCGGCGGTGGTCAGGGCGTGCGGGATCTGGTTGACGCCGGGCCGGTAGGGCAGTGCGGAGGGCGCCACTAGCGGCCAGTTGCCGTCCGGGAGCGGTTGGTCGATGCCTTCCCACATCCGGCGGGTCGATCCCTTGCGGCCGGAGTGGCCGAGCTGCACGCCGACGGCGGTGCCGGGGGCCTGGGCGTGGACGAAGTCGGTGACGCGCCGCCAGGCCCGCTCGTGCTGCGGCGCGTACAGGCCGGTGCAGGCCGGGGTGATGCGGCCTTCGGGGCTGACGCACACCATCTCCGTCATCACCAGGCCGGCGCCGCCCAGTGCGCGGGCGCCGAGGTGGACGAGGTGGAAGTCGCCGGGGGTGCCGTCGCCGTCGGCCGCGTACATGTCCATCGGGGAGACCACGACCCGGTTGCGCAGGGTCAGGCCGCGCAGCCGGAAGGGCGTGAACATCGGTGGGGTCCCGGTGGGGACGCCCGCCGCCGCGGCCACCGCGTCGGTGAACCCCGCGTCGCGCAGCCGCAGGTTGTCGTGGGTGACCCGGCGGCTGCGGGTGAGCAGGTTGAAGGCGAACTGGTGCGGCGGCTGGTCGGTGTAGGTGGCGAGGTCCTCGAACCACGCGAGGCTGGCGCGGGCGGCGCGTTGGGTGGAGGCGACGACCGGGCGGCGCTCGGCCTCGTAGGCGGCGAGGGCGTCCGGCAGGGCGGGCTGTTCCCGTAGGCAGGCGGCGAGGGCGAGGGCGTCCTCGACGGCGAGCTTGGTGCCGGAGCCGATGGAGAAGTGGGCGGTGTGCGCGGCGTCGCCGAGCAGCACGATGCGGCCGTGCGACCAGCGTTCGTTGACGACCGTGCGGAACGCGATCCAGCTGGAGTTGTTGGTGCGCAGCGGACGGCCGCCGAGGGTGTCGGCGAAGAGCGCGGCGCACCAGGCGGCCGCCGCGGACTCGTCCTGGGCGTCGAGGCCGTTGGCGCGCCAGACCTCTTCGCGCATCTCGACGATGACGGTGCTGGCGCCGCCGTCCGGCACGCCGGCGCGTTCGGCGGTCGGCCGCGGGGCCCCGGACGAGGCCCGGGGAGGCGTCGGCGACGGGCGGGCGTACGGGTAGGCATGGAGCTGGGCGATGCCCCGGCCGGTGTCGGCGATCTCGAAGCGGAAGGCGTCCAGGGCGAAGTCGGCGGAGAGCCAGATGTAGCGGCAGCGGTGGGTGGTCAGCTGGGGGCGGAAGACGTCGGCGTGGGCGGTGCGGGTGGCGCTGTGCACGCCGTCGGCGGCGATCACCAGGTCGTGGTCGCGTGCGAGGTGGGCGGCCGGCGGGGCCTCGGTGCGGAAGAGCAGCCGTACGCCCAGGGCTCGGCAGCGGTCGTGCAGGACGGCCAGCAGCCGGCGGCGGCCGAGGGCGGCGAAGCCGTGCCCGCCGGAGGTGAGGGTGCGGCCGCGGTGCACGATGTCGATGTCGTCCCAGCGCACGAACTCCGCTTGCAGCGCGCGGTAGACGTCCGGGTCGGCGTGCTCGATGCCGCCGAGGGTCTCGTCGGAGAGGACGACGCCGAAGCCGAAGGTGTCGTCGGGGGCATTGCGCTCCCAGACGGTGACCTCCCGGCCCGGGTCGAGGCGTTTGAGCAGGGCGGCGGCGTAGAGCCCGCCGGGGCCGCCGCCGAGGACGGCGACCTTCAGCGGGCGGTGGTCCGGGCCCGCGGGGGCGCTCACTTCCCCTGCCACTCGGGCGGCCGCTTCTCGGTGAACGCGGCGTGGAACTCGGCGTAGTCGGCGCTGTTCATCAGCAGGGCCTGGGTGGACGCGTCCAGTTCGACGGCGGCGGCCAGCGGCATGTCGAGTTCGGCGGTGAGCAGGGCCTTGGTCTGGGCGTGGGCCAGCGCGGGGCCCTCGGCGAGCCGGCGGGCCAGGGCGGCGGCCCGTTCGTCGGCGCGGCCCTCCTCGGCGAGTTCGCTGATCAGGCCGAGGCGTTCGGCCTCGGGGGCGCGGACCGGGTCGCCGAGCATCAGGACCCGGGTGGCGTGGCCGAGGCCGATGACCCGCGGCAGCAGGTAGGCGGCGCCCATGTCGCCGCCGGAGAGGCCGACGCGGGTGAAGAGGAACGCGAAGCGGGCGGAGGGGTCGGCGACGCGGAAGTCGGCGGCCAGGGCGAGCACCGCGCCGGCGCCGGCGGCCACGCCGTGCACCGCCGCGATGACCGGGAAGGGGCATTCCCGGATGGCGCGGACGACCTGCCCGGTCATCCGGTTGAAGTCCAGGAGTTGGGCGGTGTCCATGCCGAGGGTGACGCCGATGATCTCCTCGACGTCGCCGCCGGAGCAGAAGCCGCGGCCCTCGCCGGCCAGCACCAGCGCGCGCACCGAGCGCTCCCGGGAGAGTTCGGCGAGCAGGTCGCGGAGGTCGGCGTAGGCCGCGAAGGTGAGGGCGTTGAGCTTCTCGGGACGGGCGAGGGTGACGGTGGCGACGCCGTCCTGGGTGGTGACCCTGATGTGGCGCCATGCGCCGGTGCTGCGGGCGGATCCTGCGAACGGGCTCATCGGTCTGCCTGCCCCCTTCAGCCGGGTGGCTGGTGCGTGCGGTGGCCGCGGATGCGGTGGCGGTGCGGGACGCGCGAAATGCCCCTCGAAGCTATCACTGGTTCGTGACCGTCGTCAGGAGGGCGCGATAGCCGGAACGGGGCGGCGGGGCGCGTCCGGCCGGGCCGGAAGGGGGTGACGGGGCCGGTGGCACTGCGCCCCTCGGCGGTCACGGACCACCGAGGGGCGCGGTGCGCCCGCCGGCCACCGCACCGCCGGACGCCACGCGGCGGTGCGGTGCGGCGCAGCGCGGTGCGGTGCAGTGCAGTGCGGTGCAGTGCAGTGCAGTGCAGTGCGGTGCAGTGCAGTGCAGTGCGGTGCAGTGCAGTGCAGTGCAGTGCAGTGCAGTGCGGTTCAGGCTTCCCGCGTCGCGGGGGCCGCGGCCGTCGTGGCGGCGGGGACGGCCCCGTCGTGCGCGGCCTCGTCCGGATCGGCGTCGGGGCGCGACGCCGGGCCGCCGGCCGCGCCGTCGGCGCCGGCCGCGAGGCGGGAACGGCGCCGCCCGTAGAGCGAGTAGAGCACCGCGCCGACGGCGAGGAACCCGGCGAACTGGAGCCAGGTGGCCGGGCCGGTGCCGTAGACGAGGTAGCCGCAGAAGGCGACGCCGAGCAGGGGGCTGAGCGGCGAGAGCGGGACCTTGAAGCGGCGCGGCAGGTCGGGCCGGGTGCGGCGCAGGACCAGGACGCTGACGTTGACCACCGCCATGACGGCGAGCGTGCCGACGCTGCTCAGGTTCATCACCATGTCCAACGGGACGACGGCGGCCGGGACCGCGAAGACCAGGGCGACGATCCAGGTGTTGGCGACGGGCGTGGCGGTGCGCGGCGAGACCCGGGCGAAGACCCGCGGGACCAGGCCGTCGCGGGCCATCGACATCAGGATGCGGGTCTGGCCGTACATCACGGCGAGGACCACGGAGGCGATGGCGACGACCGCGCCGAAGGCGATCACCGCGCCGCCGATGTCGGAGTGCGTGACCCGGTCGACGATCAGCGACAGCGCCGCGGGCCGGCCGGCGACCTCCCCGGAGGAGAGCGCGCCGATGGCGGCCAGGGCGACCAGGCAGTACAGCACGGTGACCACCCCGATGCAGATCATGATCGCGAGGGGGACGTTGCGGCGCGGGTTGCGCACCTCCTCGCCGGCGGTGGTGATCGAGTCGAAGCCGATGTACGAGAAGAACGCGACGGAGGCGCCGGAGGTGATCCCGGCGAGGCCCTCCGGGGCGAACGGGGAGAGGTTGCCGCTGCGGAACGCGCCGAAGCCGATCACGCAGAACAGCACCAGGACCGCCAGCTTGAGGACCGCCATCGCCGCGGTGGCGCGGGCGCTCTCCCGGACCCCGCGGACCAGCAGCAGCGCGGCCAGCAGCACCACGACCACGGCGGGGAGGTTGACGACGCCGCCGTCGCCGGGCGGGTTGGCGAGCGCGGCGGGCAGTTGCCAGCCGACGAGGCTCCCCAGCAGTTGGTTGAGGTACTGGCCCCAGCCGACGGCGACCGCCGAGACCGAGATCCCGTATTCGAGCAGCAGGCACCAGCCGACGAGGAAGGCGGTGCGCTCGCCGAGGGTGGCGTAGGCGTAGGAGTAGGAGCTGCCGGAGACCGGGATCGCGCCGCCCAGTTCGGCGAAGGAGAAGGCGGTGAAGACGCAGGTGACGGCCGCCAGGACGAAGGAGACGACGACCGCGGGGCCGGCCTGGGCGACGGTGTCGGAGAGCCCGACGAAGATGCCCGTGCCGACGACGGCGCCGATGCCGAAGCAGACGAGCTGGAAGAGGCCCATGCTGCGCCGCAGCCCGTGGCCGTTGAGGTCCGCGCCGGATTCGGCGATGAGCAGGTCGGGGGACTTGATGCGCAGTCCCGACGCGCCTGGGCGGGGCATGGGGTGGTTCTCCCTTGGGTGGTGCGAGGCGTGCGGCGCGGGTGGGCCGGGCACGCAGCGGGGCCCGGACCGGTGGGTCCGGACCCCGTGAGCGGCTCGATGGTACCCATCTCCGCCGCAAGATCGCGCAGGTGGGCGCACGGTGAAGCGCCGCCCGGTGCACCGCCGGCGGCGGTCGCCGCCGGCCTCAGGGGGCCAGCGTCGCCACCAGCACGGCCTTGATGGTGTGCATGCGGTTCTCCGCCTCGTCGAAGACCACCGAGTGCGCGGACTCGAAGACCTCGTCGGTGACCTCCAGCGAGTCCAGGCCGTGGCGGGCGTGGATCTCCCGGCCGATCTCGGTGCCGAGGTCGTGGTAGGCGGGCAGGCAGTGCAGGAACCTCACGCCGGGCTTGCCGGTGGCGCGCAGCACGTCCATCGTGACCGCGTACGGGGTGAGCAGGGCGATCCGCTCGTCCCAGACCTCCTTGGGCTCGCCCATGGAGACCCAGACGTCGGTGGCGACGAAATCGGCGCCCCGCACGCCCTCGGCGACCTCTTCGGTGAGGGTGATCCGGGCCCCGCTGGTCTCCGCGAGCGCGCGCGCCCGGGCGATGACGGTCTCCTCGGGCCACAGCTTGCGGGGGGCCACGATCCGCACGTCCATGCCGAGCAGGGCGCCGGTGACGAGGTAGGAGTTGCCCATGTTGTTGCGGGCGTCGCCGAGGTAGGCGAAGGCGGTCTCCGTCAGGGGCCGGCCGCCGCTGTGCTCGATCATGGTGAGGACGTCGGCGAGCATCTGGGTCGGGTGCCAGTCGTCGGTGAGCCCGTTGTAGACGGGCACCCCGGCGTGCGCGGCGAGCTCCTCGACGTCGGCGTGGCGGCTGCCGCGGAACTCGATGGCGTCGAACATCCGGCCGAGGACCCGGGCGGTGTCCTTGACCGACTCCTTGTGCCCCATCTGCGAGCCGGACGGGTCGAGGTAGGTGGTGGTCGCGCCCTGGTCGGCGGCGGCGACCTCGAAGGAGCAGCGGGTCCGGGTGGAGGTCTTCTCGAAGATCAGGGCGATGTTGCGGCCGTTCAGGCGGCGGACCTCGGCACCGGCGCGCTTGGCCGCCTTCAGCTCGGCGGCCAGGTCGATCAGTCGGCGGAATTCCTCGGCGCTGTAGTCCAGCTCCTTGAGGAAGTGGCGGCCCGTGAGGTCTATCGCCATGGGGGGCTCCTGGTTCGCGGCGGTCGGGGTGGGAGGGTCGGTACCGGTTCCGGCCCGCGACCGGGTGCGGCCCGGTGGGCGGATCGGACCCGCGGCGGGCTCGATCCCGCGCGGACTCTGGAAGTCTATACGAGCATCCGTATCTCTATACGATGCTGCCCCCGGGAGCGCGTGCCAATCCCGTACGCCCCGGCGCACGGGAGGCGCACCGGGGCCCGCCCCCACCGTGGCACGGGGCCCGCGTCACCCCGTGCCGGGGCGGGGCCGGCCGACCCGCACGGCCCGCCCCGCCCCGCCCCACCCCACACCCGCGTCGCGCGTCCTGGGTCCCGCGTCCTGGGTCCTGCGTCCCGGTCAGCCCAGGCCCGGCACGGCGTCCCGCGTCACCGGACAGCTCATGCAGCGCGGTCCGCCGCGGCCCCGGCCCAGTTCGCTGCCGGGGATCGTGATCACCTCGATGCCGCGCTTGCGCAGGAAGGTGTTGGTGGTGACGTTGCGCTCGTAGGCGACCACCACGCCCGGCTCCACCGCCAGGACGTTGCAGCCGTCGTCCCACTGCTCGCGCTCGGCCGCGTGGACGTCCTGGGTCGCGGTGAGCACCCGGATGTCGGCCAGCCCCAGGGAGGCCGCTATGGCGCGGTGCATGTGCTCCGGCGGATGGTCGGTGACCTTGAGGTCCTGGGCGCCCGCCCCCGGTTCGATGGTGTACGAGCGGAGCATGCCCAGCCCGGCGTACTGGGTGAAGGTGTCCCCGTCGACCATCGTCATGACCGTGTCCAGGTGCATGAACGCCCGCCGCTTGGGCATGTCCAGCGCCACGATCGTCTGGGCGGAACCCGCGGCGAACAGCCCGCGCGCCAGGAGTTCCACCGCCTGCGGAGTGGTCCGCTCGCTCATGCCGATCAGCACCGCGCCGTTGCCCAGCACCAGGACGTCGCCGCCCTCGATCGTCGAGGGGTAGTCCGCCTGGCCCTCGGACCAGACGTGGAACGGCGCGTCGCGGAAGAGCGGGTGGTGGTGGTAGATGGCCTCGTAGTGCACGGTCTCGCGCTGCCGGGCGGGCCAGCGCATCGAGTTGATCGACACCCCGTCGTAGATCCAGGCGGAGGTGTCGCGGGTGAAGAGGTGGTTGGGCAGCGGCCCCAACAGGAAGTCGTCGAGGTCCATCACGTGGAAGCGGACCGAGGTGGGTTCGGGGTGGCGTTCCAGGAACTCGCGCTTGGTCATCCCGCCGACCAGCGCCTCGACGAGTTCGGGCACCGGCAGTTGTTCGAACGCCGCCCGCAAGTGGTCGGTCGCCAGCGGCCCGTACTCCTTCTCGTCGAAGACCCGGTCCAGGACCAGCGTCCGCGCTTCGGGGATCTGCAGGCTCTCGGCCAGCAGATCCCCGAAGAGGTGGACCTCGACGCCCCGGTCGCGGAGCACGTCGGCGAACCCGTCGTGCTCCGCCCGGGCCCGGCGCACCCACAGCACGTCGTCGAAGAGCAGGGTGTCCTTGTTGGACGGGGTGAGCCGCTTCAGTTCCAGATCGGGGCGGTGCAGGATCACCCGGCGCAGCCGGCCGGCCTCTGAGTCGACATGGAATCCCATCTCCCCATCTTGTCCGCTCCGGGCGCACGACGTCGGCAGTCGCGCCATGTCGGGAGGCGCCGGGTGACGGCGGCGGAGGGACGGCGGCGGAGGGGGACGACCGGGGCGGGCCCGCGTCGCGGCCGGTCGGCAGATCGCCGGCCTGGGGACGGCCACCGCCCTGCGCCGCCGCTTCACCCGGGCGACGGGCGGGCCCCCGGTCGACTACCGGCGGACGCAGCGGGCGCCTCGGGTGGCCCGAACCACCCGAGCGCCGCCCGGGGCGCGGCCCGTCACAGCCGCGGGTCGACCGGCTCCGACTCCAGCGCGAGCACCGCGAAGACCGCTTCGTGGACCCGCCAGAGCGGTTCCCCGTCCGCCAGCCGGTCGAGCGCCTCCAGGCCCAGTGCGTACTCGCGCAGGGCCAGCGAGCGCTTGTGCCCCAAGTGCCGGGCGCGCAGGCGCCGCAGGTTCTCCGGGCGGGTGTACTCCGGACCGTAGACGATCCGCAGGTACTCCCGCCCGCGGCACTTGACGCCCGGCTGCACGAGCCGCCCGTCCGGCTGCCGGACCAGCGCGCCGACCGGCTTGACCACCATGCCCTCACCGCCGCCGGCGGTCAGGTCCAGCCACCACGCGACGCCGGCCGCGACCGACTCCTCGTCCTCCGTGTCGACGACCAACCGCCGGGTCGGCGCGAGCAGTCCCGTGCGGTCGGCGGCGGGCCCCCCGGCCTCCGGTGCGGCGTCGCCGGCCTCCTGCAACAGCGCCCGTTCGGCCGTCATGAGCCGGTCGATCAGGGCCAGTTGCCCGGTGTGCGGTACGGCCGCCAGGCTGCGGCCCTCCACGGCGAGCAGGTGGAACGGGGCGAGCCGGATGCCGGCCAGCCCGCCGGGCCCGGCAGTGCCCGCGCCCGACGCCGCCTCCCCGACCCGCCAGCAGTACCGCCGGTAGGCGTCGGTGAACGCCGCGGCGTCGGCGGCCCGCCCGCGCTGGCGGTCGAGCAGCGACGCCACGTCGACCCCGCGGGCGGCCGCCGCCTCCAACGCGCCGAGCGCCTCCGGGAACACCGCCCCGGCCGCCGCGCCGACCGCCGCGTACCGCGTCCGCAACAGCCCCGTCGCCTTGAGGGACCAGGGCATCAACTCGGCGTCCAGGAGCAGCCACGAGGTGTCCAGCTCCGCCCACAGTCCGGCCCGCTCCACGCAGTCCCGGACCCGGCCGAGCAGCCGCTCCGTTCGCGCGCGGTCGTCGAAGAACGGTCGGCCGGTGCGGGTGTAGACGGCGCCCGACACCCCTTCCGACGCGCCCGACACGCCGAACCGCTCGCGGGCAACCGCCGCGGAGCGGCAGACCAGCACCACCGCCCGCGACCCCATGTGCTTCTCCTCGCACACCACCTCGCGCACGCCCGCCGCGCGGTACTCGGCGAACGCCTCCCGCGGGTGCTCCAAGAAGCCCTCGCCCCGGGCGTCCGCCTCGTCGGACGGCTCGGCGGTCGCGCAGGGCGCCATGGTCGGCGGGAGGTACGGCAGCAGCCGCGGATCCAGCGCGAAGCGGCTCATCACCTCCAGTGCCGCCGCGGCGTTCTCCTCCCTGACCGCGAGCCGGCCCATGTGGCGGGTCTCGACCGTCCGCCGGCCGGCGACGTCCCCGAGGTCCAGCGGGCGGCCGTCCGCCCCGCCCGGCGCCTCGGCCGCCAACGGCTTGGTGGGCTCGTACCAGACCCGCTCGGCCGGCACGTCGACCAGTTCGCGCTCCGGCCAGCGCAGCGCGGTCAGCTTCCCGCCGAAGGTGCAGCCGGTGTCCAGGCAGAGGGTGTTGTTGAGCCAGCCGGCGCGCGGGGTGGGCGTGTGCCCGTAGACGACGGCGGCGCGACCGCGGTACTCCTCCGCCCACGGGTAGCGCACGGGCAGCCCGAACTCGTCGGTCTCGCCCGTGGTGTCGCCGTACAGCGCGAAGGAACGCACCCGGCCCGACGTGCGGCCGTGGTACTTCTCCGGCAGTCCGGCGTGGCACACCACCAGTGCGCCGCCGTCGAGGACGTAGTGGCTGACCATCCCCTTGATGAACGTCGCGACCCCGGCGCGGAACGCCTCGTCCTCCTTCGCCAACTGCTCGACGGTTTCGGCCAGGCCGTGGGTGTGCTGCACCGTGCGGCCGTCGAGGTGCCGGCCGAGCTTGTTCTCGTGGTTCCCGGACACGCACAGGGCGTGGCCGGACGCCACCATGCCCATCACCAGGCGCAGCACGCCCGGGCTGTCCGGCCCCCGGTCGACGAGGTCGCCGACGAAGACCGCCGTGCGGCCCTCGGGGTGCACCGCGTCCACGGCCCGCCCCTCGGCGTCCCTGGCGAGCGCGTAGCCGAGCCGGTCGAGCAGGGTCTCCAGCTCCGCGCGGCACCCGTGGACGTCACCGACGACGTCGAACGGCCCCGTCAGGTGTCGCAGGTCGTTGAACCGCCGCTCCCGGACGACCTCGACGTCCTCGACCTCCCGCGCGCCGCGCAGGACGTGCACCGTGCGGAACCCCTCGCGCTCCAACGTGCCCACCGAACGGCGCAGTTCGCGCTGGTGGCGCTGGATGACGCGGCGCGGCAGCCCGGCCCGGTCGGCGCGCGCCGCGTTCCGCTCCGCGCAGACGTGTTCGGGCACGTCCAGCACGATCGCGACCGGCAGCACGTCGTGCTCGCGGGCCAGCCGCACCAGCTGGGCGCGCGACTCGGCCTGCACGTTGGTGGCGTCCACCACCGTCAACCGGCCGGCCGCGAGCCGCTTGCCGACGATGAAGTGCAGCACCTCGAACGCGTCGCCGCTGGCGGACTGGTCGTTGTCGTCGTCGCTGACCAGCCCCCGGCAGAAGTCCGACGAGATCACCTCGGTGGGCTTGAAGTGCCGGGCGGCGAAGGTCGACTTGCCGGAGCCGGTCGCGCCGATGAGCACCACCAGCGACAGATCGGGCACGCCGAGCGTCCGAGGGGCCGGCCCCGGCACCGGGCCCGGCGCACCGGACTCCGCCCCCGCGGCCGGCACCTCGGCCCCCGGCTGCGACCCTGACGTGCGGTTCCCGTCCGTCATGCCGCCGCCTCCTTCCCGCCGACCGGCCCGCCACCGGCGCGGCTCGCCTCCGCCGCGCCCTCCACGCGCTCTGCCCCGCTCCTTTCCCTGCCGCCTCTGGCGCCCTTCGTTCCGTGCTTGCCGCCCCCACGGGCGGATCCGTCCTCGCGGCTGAAGCACGCCAGTTGGGTGGGTGCCCCGACCTCCGGGTCCTCCGGCCCCACCGGGCCGAACGTCACCGCGTAGCCGTGCCGCGCGCCGATGTCCTCCGCCCAGCGCCGGAACTCCTCCCGCGTCCACTCGAACCGGTGGTCCGGGTGCCGCACCCGCCCTGCGGGCAACGACTCCCAGCGCACGTTGTACTCGACGTTGGGCGTGGTCACGACGACCGTCCGGGGCCGGGCGGCACCGAACACCGCGTACTCCAGCGCCGACAACCGCTCCGGCTCCACGTGCTCCACGACCTCGCTGAGCACCGCCGCGTCGAAGCCCTTGAGCCGCCCGTCGACATACGCCAACGAGCCCTGGAGCAGCCGCACGCGCTGCACCTGCCGCTCGGACATCCGCTCCAGGTGGAGCCGGCGCCGGGCCTCCTGGAGCGCCCGCATCGAGACGTCCATCCCGACGACCTCGGTGAACTGCGCCTCCTTGAGGAGCGCACCGATCAACTGCCCCTGTCCACACCCCAGATCGAGGACCCGGGCCGCGCCGGTCGAGCGCAGCACGCCGAGGATCGCGTCCCGCCGCCGCACGGCGAGCGGCACGGGCCGCTCCTCGGTGTCGGCCGCCTCGTCCACCGCGTTGTCGATCTCCTCGACCGCCGCGTCGTCGGTCTGGGCCAGCCGCTCCAGCTCCAGCCGCGCCATCGCCTCACGGGCCAACGCCCCGCGGCGGGCCAGATACCGGCCGACGATCAGCCGCTGCTCCGGATGGCCCTCCAGCCATCCCTCGCCGGCCCGCAGCAACTTGTCGACCTCGTCGGGCGCCACCCAGTAGTGCTTGGCGTCGTCCAGGACCGGCAGCAGCACGTACAGGTGCCGCAGCGCGGCGGCCAGGTCGCACGCGCCCTCCAGGACCAGCCGCACATAGCGCGAGTCGCCCCACTCGGGGAAGGTCTCGTCCAACGGCAGCGGCTCGGCCCGCACCGACCAGCCCAACGGCCGGAACAGCTTCTCCACCAGCGCGCCACCGCCGCGGGCGGGCAGCACCGGCACCTCGATGCGCAACGGCAGCGGCCGCCCGACCAGTTCCGGACGGGCCGCGCACTGCCCCTTCATCGCGCTGGCGAAGACGCTCCGCAACGCGACCGCCAACAGCGACGACGCCGCGTAGGGCCGGTCGTTCACGTACCGCGCCAGCGCCGCGTCCGGGGCGCCGCCACGGCCCTTCCCGCTCCCCCGGCGTACCAGGGCCACGGGATCGACCTCCAACAGCAGTGCGGCGGTGCACCGTTCCGCGTGCGCCTCCGGGTAGAGGACGTGCGCGGTGCCGTACGAGGTCGAGAACCGTTGCGCCTTGTCGGGATGCTTGTGCAACAAGAACCCGAGGTCGGTCGCGGGACGGTCGGTGGTACCCGTGGTCGTGATGGTCAGAAACACACGATGAGTATCGGTGTGTACGGTGTCTCACCCCCACCCATTTTTCGCGCGCCGCGGCCAGGCAACGGGCGGCGGGAGCGGGCAGCAGGCAGCAGGCAGCAGGCAGCAGGCAGCAGGCAGTCTCACACTCCGGGCCGCCGCGACCCGCCGCACTCCGGATCGCGCCGTCCCGACCGTGACGTCCCCAACCGTGACGTCCCCGCCCGTGACGTGCTCGCCCCGGGCGGGGACGGACCCGGCGCGTGCCCGAGGACGCGACCGTCGGCCGCCCGGCCCGCCCCCGCGCACGCCGCCCCCGGTCTCAGCCCAGCTGCGACTGGACCTGCGCGGAGATCAGTTCCAGGTGGTCCAGGTCCGCCAGGTCCAGGATCTGCAGATAGGCCCGGGACGAGCCGAGGGCGGCGTACCGGCCGAGCTTGTCCACGACCTCCGCGGGCGAGCCGGCCAGTCCGTTGGCCTTGAGCTCGTGCACCTCGCGCCCGATGGCCGCGGCCCGCCGCGCCACCTCGGCGTCGTCCTTGCCGACGCAGACGACCAGGGCGTTGGAGTACACCAGGTCGTCGCCCTTGCGCCCGGCGGCCTCGGCGGCCGCCCGCACCCGCCCGAACTGTCGCTCGCTGTCCTCCAGCGAGGCGAAGGGCATGTTGAACTCGTCCGCGTACTGCGCCGCCAGCCGCGGCGTGCGGGTCGCACCGTGACCGCCGATCAGCACCGGCACCTTGGCCTGCGCGGGCTTGGGCAGCGCGGGCGACTTCTCCAGCTGGTAATGGCGCCCTTCGTAGGAGAACTCCGCACCCGCTTCCGTGCCCCACAGACCGGTGATGATCGCGAGCTGCTCCTCCAGCCGCGCGAACTTCTCCTTCGGGAACGGGATGCCGTACGCCTTGTGCTCCTCCTCGAACCACCCGGCGCCCAGCCCGAGTTCGACCCGTCCACCGGACATCTGGTCGACCTGCGCGACCTGGATGGCCAGCACGCCCGGCAGCCGGAAGGTGCCGGCCGTCATCAACGTGCCCAGCCGGATCCGCTTGGTCTCGCGGGCCAGACCGGCCAGCGTGATCCACGCGTCCGTCGGCCCGGGCAGCCCGTCGGAGTTCCCCATCCGGAGGTAGTGGTCGGAACGGAAGAAGGCGTCGAACCCGAGGTCCTCGGTGGCCTTGGCGACCGTCAGAAGAGTGTCGTAGGAAGCCCCCTGCTGGGGCTCGGTGAAGATGCGTAGGTCCATACCTCCATCCTGCACGGCGCCCACCGGACAATCACCCGAGCCCCTCACCATCCCCAGCAAGTCCATCCTGCTGCGCGGCGGGCGAGTGGGCGGACCGACGGGCCGGGGCGGTTTACACGGGCGAGAGGCATGCGCGGCGAGGGGTGTGTGTGACGAGGAGCGTGTGTGACGAGCGGCGCGTGACGAGGAGCGTGTGTGACGAGCGGCGCGTGACGAGGAGCGTGTGTGACGAGCGGTGTGCATGGTGCTTGAGAAGGCCATCCGGCCGGGCAAGCCCCTTTCCCCTTCCCGGTGGAGCACGCAGGGCCTGCGAAACACATCGCTCACTCCTCCCCAGACATCTCCACGGTCTCCACCGGATCGGCATGCAACAGCTCACGATGCATCACCTTGGGTGTGTCACCTTGCGTGCCGCACCTTGCGATACATCAGCTCGGAAGGCACCAGCACCGTGCATGTCGTGTTTGCCACGCAGCGGCCCTTGCCCCTGAACTGAACCCGACGAACGCACGTGGTCACCGCACCAGCCACGCGAGCCGGACGACCACCGCCCCCCTGGAGCCCCCCGAAGCCCCCCGAACCCCAAAGAGGCAAGTGCACAGGCGGCAGAAGCCGGAAGAGGGAACGACGAGAGGAAGGCCACCCCCAGACGGAAACAAGCAGGACGGGAAACAGGACGGGAAAACGGAAGAGGAAGGCAGGGCAGGGGCAGAGAGAGGGACGAGGAGGGAACGGGCGAGCGGGCGACAGGAGGAAGAAGACGGAACAGAGGCCGGAGGCCGGAACGGAGGCCGGAACGGAGGCCGGAGGCCGGAAGGAGACCGCGGAAGAAAAAGGGGCGAAGCGCCAGCAGCAAAAGGCCAGCGAGAGCGCGAAAGACCAGGGCCGCGGGCAGCCAGGGCGCGGAAGACGTGACTCGCCCCAGGCGTGCCGGTAGAGGTGCTCAGTCGGCTGGGTTGCCAGCCTGGCCGACCGTGGCGGCAGAGGGCAGGTCGAGGGACGGCCCGCCCGCTGTCAGGCAAGGTGCCGGTCGCGTACCTCCAGCTTCTCCAGTATTCCGGCGACGTGGTCCCTCGATTCGTCGGCGGTGTCCATGGCTTCGACGCAGGTCCAGTACATCCCCTCCTCCTCCGCCGAGATCACCACCCCCACCAGCGCCTCGCACACCTCTCGCAGCAGTTGGCACAGGCCGATTAAAGCCGCCTTGACGTCGCGTATCTCGGTCAACTGGGTCGCCCGCAGCCCGCCGTTGGTCGTTGCCGAGCACAGCAGTCCCCCGCTGAACCGCCCGCCCGCGTCGCCCAACCCTCGGGCTCTGGACCGCACTTCGTACGGACCGAATATCGCGAGATGGCTGCCTATCGCCTCCGCCAAGGCTTGCGCCTGCCACGCCTCGACGACCACGTCATGCACCGTGTTCGCCTGAGCCAGCCCGCGCCGACTGGCCGCGATGATCCGCACCCCGTCCATCCGTGTCCCTCCTTCCTTCGTCATGCGCATCGCCCCGCCCTCCTTCCACTACCCAGAGTGAGGCCCAACAGCCAAAAAGGCCAGAGGAATTCGCAAATCTGTGGACAACCAAGGCGCTGTGGAAAGATCCGTGACTCCATAGAGTGACGAGAGGCGGATTTGAGGCGGTCTCAGCGGCACTTCCGACCGTCGAGACTCCCCCGCACGCCACTCTGATGCCACCAACCCCCCAGCATGACGGCGACCACACGCACCGCTCAACGCCCTTTCAGCACACCTGCCCCGACCACCCCAACGCTTCGTGCGAGACACGTCCCTCGCGGCGCGCATCACCGTCCGGCGGCGGGAACGGCTGCCCGGACGGCGCCACGGCACCGGCGTACGGGCCGGAGCGTGGTCCACGGCGCGAGCCGGCCCGCAACCGGCGTGGAAAAGCCGGAGGGGTAGCGGCCCCGCCACTACCCCTCCGGCCTCAGGCCGTCCCGCGAAGCCCGCGGTCCGTCCGCCCGACGGTCACTCGCCGCCCCGCGGCCGGTCCGGCGGCGCCTGCCGAACCGCCGGGAAGCGCGACTCGTTCCGTTCGATCTTCGCCGCAAGCGCGGTCAGCGGGTCGATGCCCAGCGCCTGGCAGAACTGGAGCAGGTACGCCAGGACGTCCGCGACCTCGTCCTCCACCCGGCCGGCCGCCTTCGGGTCGGCCATGATCTTGGCCGACTCCTCCGGCGTCAACCACTGGAAGATCTCGACCAGTTCCGCGGCCTCCACGCTGAGCGCCGCGGCCAGGTTCTTGGGGGTGTGGTACTGCTGCCAATCCCGGGCGGCCGCGAAGTCGGCCAGGCGTCGCTGCAGGGCATGAAGGTCCTCACTCATACCCCTAGGTGTAGCACCTGCACGTCGGGCAGCCCCTCGGCGACCGTCGGGTCCCGCACCGTGCCCAGCAGCCGGACGTGTCCGCGCTCGGCCATCCGCACGGCCAGCGACACCAGCTCCCGCGCCTGACGCCGGTCCATGCAGCGGTCCATGCCGTCCGCCATCACCGTCATCTGCTGCAGTGCCGACGGAATCTCCCCGGCCGGATCCATCGCCAACACCCCAGGACCGGTGAGGAGCACCAGCGCCAGCCCGAGGAACCGCAGCTCTCCGTCGCCGAGCTGCTCGACGGGCATCTCTCCCAGGTCACCGCGGTCGAGCACCGTCCGGACGCCCCCTAGATCCGGCAGCCCCTGCCCACCCGTCACCGCAGCCTCGTTGCCTCCACGGGAGGCCGTGGCGTCCGGGGCCATCGCGGCGTCCGGCTGCCGAGGGACCGCCCGCAGCCCGTCGACGGGCCCGGAGCAGGCGTCCCGTACAGCTGCGACGAGGATGGCGTGCCGTCGGGAGCATTCGCGGCTGGTGCGCTCCAACACGGCCGCGAGGTTGTCGCAGGACGACCGCAGCCGCCCCTCGTCCCGCTCTTCGTCGTGGCCCCAACCGCTGGCCTCACTGCCGCTGCGGACGCCCTTGCGGCCGCGCGGCAGCGCCGCCGCCCCGCCGGGACCTACGGTGCCACCACCTTTCCCGGCCCGGCCCGGACGGCCGCCCCGGCCCCCGCCTCGCGCCCCCGTACCGCGGCCCGCGCCTCCCCCGCCGGACGCGCCCGCCACGGCCGGACCGCCTTGCGCGGCGTCCCCAGTCGTCTGCCCCCGCATCGCCTCCGGCCGCGGATCGCACACGAAAGCCGAACGCAGCGCCACCACGACCTGTTCCGCGGCGGCCAGGACGAGGCGCTGGCCCTCCGTCTTGCCCGCGACCCGCAGCGGGAGGAGGGAGGTGGCCAGCCGGTCGTCGGGGAGCGGGGCACGGGTCACCGGCGTCGCGCCGGCCGTGTGCCAGGCCGCCTGGACGGCCGAGCGGGTCGGATCGGTGAGGGCGGTGGTCAGCAACGTCGTGCCGCAGCCGGTCAACCGCTCCCCCACGATGCGGAGTTCGGGTTCGGCCTGAACGGCGAGGTCGAGGTGGACCGGGCCCACCGAGCCGTCGACCGTGCAGCCGATGCGGAAGCCGCGCCGCCCCTGGTCATCGGGGCGGGCGTCGGCCGGCACACAGGCGGAGGCCCCGCCCGCCACCACCCCCACGGCACGTTCCAACGGGTCGCCGCTGCCGAGCCGGGCGAGGATCTCGTAGGCCTGCAGCACACTGGACTTGCCGCTGCCACTGTCGCCGCTGAGCAACGTCAACGGGCCGAGCGGCAGGGTGACGCCACGATGCGTCTTGAAGGCGGACAGTCGTAATTCGATGACTGCCGGACGCGCACTGTCGGTATCCATGCGGGGACGCTATGCAGTCGACCGCCCGGAGAACCGTTACGCCCAACTGCTCTTCCTACGAATGGGGGACGCCGCCCGCCGCCGGCTCGGCGACCTCGGTACCGGCCGGCGCCAGGAGGAACACGTTGGTGTCCACCCGGTGCATGCCGCTTCCCAGCCCGAAGACGACTCCGCTGGCGAAGTCCAGGATGCGCTTGGCGACGTCGGTGTCCGCGCTGCTGAGGTCCAAAAGGACCGGCAACTGCGCCATGAGGTACTCGGCCACTTCCCTCGCGTCCGCGAAGGTCTGGACGCGGATGACGATGAACCGCCGCGTCTCCTCCGTCGGTTCGTCGTCCGGGAGGGCCCGGTGGTCGGGCCAGGAGGGCCATTCGTTGCCGCCGCGTAGCGGTACGACTTCGGCGAGCCCTTCCCACTGCTCGTCGGTGGCATCGGGGCCGTTCACCGAATCACCTCACCCAGAGGAGCGCTGGCTTTCTGCGGTATGTGCATCGCACGATTCTAGAGATAAACCTACAAAGGTCGCCGACTGCGACACACGCGGCGGCGCAGCCCGTCCCATCCTGCCTCATAGCTCTGACCAGTGCTGACACCTGGACAGATCTGCCGGGTCGAGTTTCTGTATGCCTGTTCATCCTCTCTTGTGACGACAGCCGGGCACCCTGCCCACCGGACGACCCACAAGTGCCTGACGTGCACTCACATTTGGGCGTGACAGTCAGCGCTGATCACCCGAGAGCCACTGGCGAAGGCCACCCGCGCGCCCGCCCCACCGCAACCCCGGACGTGGGGTTCGTCACGGAACGACGCCCCACAGGAAATGCCGCCCCAAGCGACACGATCCCGCCCGGCGTACGAACGGCGAGCCGCCGGCACCCCGCCCCGGGACCCAAGTGCGTTGCGACCACGCACCACTGACGGCGGCAGCGGCAGCGGCAGCGGCAGCGGCAGCGGCAGCGGCAGCGGCAGCGGCAGCGGCAGCGGCAGCGGCAGCGGCAGCAGAGAGAAGCAGAGGCAGAGACAGAGACAGGGGCGATGACGGCGCGAGGGACACGCACGTGAGCGCCACCCCACCCCACCGACCCGCCCCCAGGCAGCGCCGGTTCGGCCCCCTCCCCCTCATACGCCGGCACACCGCGCATCCCCATGCGGCACCAGGCGCCCGTACGGCATCGCCCTCGTCGACCCGAGCAGGGTTTTCCACAGGCCGAACGCAGCACCGGCGAAGCCTCGTACGGTAGCTGCATGAACACGAAACGTTGCAGTCGCGAGCGGGGCCCGACGCGCCCGATCCTGTCGAGCGGGAGGCGTGCAGGTCGACGTCTGGGATGTGGCGACCGCGGGGTCAGCGAGCCAACCGCCCGAGCAGCGAAGAGGCCACGGCGATACCGGCGACCGCCGCACCGGCAAGGACGGCGAAGTCGAGGGCCAGATGGGAGGCGGTGCCCAGCAACAGTCCACGGAGGGCGTCGACCTGATAGCTGAGGGGGTTGATCCTGCTGATGGCCTGGAGCCAACCGGGCATGACGGCCACGGGGTAGAGGGCGTTGGAGGCGAAGAAGAGCGGCATGGTGATGGCCTGGCCGATGCCCATGAGGCGATCGCGGGTCAGCACGATGCCGGCGATCGAAATCGACAGACAGGAGAAGAACGCGGAGCCGAGCACCACCGCGACGGCCACACCCAGCAGACGCAGCGGGTTCCAGGTCATGGCCACGCCGAGAAGCGCTGCGATCACGATCACCACGACGGCCTGGAGCAGTGCCTTGACTCCGGCGGCGAACGCCTTGCCCGCGATCAGGGCGGACCGTGGTGTGGGGGTGACCAGCAGTTTGGTGAGGATCCCGGCATCCCGTTCCCAGATGATCATGATGCCGTAGAAGATCGCGATGAACATGGCGGACTGGGCGATGATGCCGGGTGCCAGATAGTCGATGTAGGGGGTGCCGCCGGTGGGGATGGCCTTGATACGGGTGAAGGTCTCGCCGAAGACCACGAGCCAGAGGGCGGGTTGGACGGCGCGGGTGTAGAGCTCGGTGCGGTCGTGGCGGAGCTTCTGCAACTCCACCACGCACATCGCGGCCACCCTGGCGGGCAGCACCCGCCATCCGGCGCGGGCGCGCGGCGGGACCAGCAGGAGATCCAAGTGGCGGGCGGCGGCGCCGGTCTCAACCGACTCGTGCTGCGGTGCGACGGGTGCTCCGGACATCGCGGAAGCCTCCTGACTGCTCGTCGAGGCCGGTGCCGGCGACGTCCCGGAAGACGTCCTCCAGCGTCGGCTCCGCGGCGGACGAGGACGAGGACGAGAACGAGGGGGAAGAGGAGGGGGCGGGGGTGGGGGCGGGGGTGGAGGAAGGCGACGTGAACGGAGTGGCCGCTGCGCCCGGCCTGCCCCCCGCGCGGGCACGCCGGGCACGCAGGTCCGCACGGAGTTCGGCGGGCGTTCCCAGGGCACGGATCCGGCCTTGGTGCATCAGGGCGACGCGGTCGCAGTACTGCTCGGCCTCGTCCATGTAGTGGGTGGTGACCAGCACGGTCATGCCGGTGGCGGCGCGGACCTCGTTGATGCGCTCCCAGACACTGGTGCGGGCGATCGGGTCGAGGCCGATCGTCGGTTCGTCGAGCATCAGCAGGCGGGGTGCGCTGACCAGCGCCTGGGCGAGTTCGAGGCGTCGGATCATGCCGCCGGAGTAGGTCTTGGCGAGCCGGTCGGCGGCGTCGGTGAGGTTCACGGCGGCCAGCGCCTGGGCGACGCGGGCCGCTCGCTCGCGGCGCGGCACGTCGAAGACCCGGGCGAACAGCGCGACGTTCTCCCGACCGGTCAGTCCGGAGTCGGCGGACAGTTGCTGCGGCACGTAGCCGAGGAGGCGGCGCACGGCCATCCGCTCCCGCGCCGCATCGTGTCCGAAGACCCGGACCATGCCCACGGGAACGGGCAGGAGGGTGGTGATGCAGCGGATGGCGGTGGTCTTGCCGGCGCCGTTCGGACCGAGCAGACCGAAGACTTCGCCGGGGCGGACGGCCAGGTCCACCCCGTCGACGGCTTGGGTCTCGCCGAAGGCGTAGCGGAGGGTGTGGCAGGTGAGGGCGTCGGCGCCCGGGGCCCGGTCCGGCGCGGGAGGCTGCTCGGTGTCCGCGGCCGCTCCGGGGGCGGTCCGTGGAGCCGACCGGCCTGGGTCTTCGCTGGTCATGGTCCCTCCGTCTGCTGGTGCAGGTTGTGGGCGAGCCGGCGCAGCGCCGGAAGGGCGGCCTCCAGTGCGGTCCGGTCGGCCTCGGTGAGGCGGGAGACCTGCTCGCGGACGAGGGCGCTACGGCGGACCTCCCAGTCGTGCAGCCGTGACCGGGCCGCCAGGGTCGGGAAGAGCTGGGCCGAGCGCCGGTCCAGGGGGTCCGTCTGCCGGCGCAGGTAGCCGGCCCGGCTGAGCTGGTTGACGAGGGTGGAGACCGAGTTGCCCGCGAGGTAGAGCTCCTGCGCGGCGGCGGAGACCCGGATGCCGGGCCGGGAGGCGACCAGCCGCAGGAGTTCGACCTGGGCGCCCCGCAGCCGCGGGGCAGGCAGGCCGTGGCGGAGCCGCCGACGGATCAGCCGTTGGATTCCGGCCAGTACGTCGGCCAGCTCATCGGGGAGGTCCCCTGTGGCCATATGTCGACTTTAGCTCTCAGTGAGAGGCACGTCAGCCGATGCTCCGCCGGTCAAGAAAACGCACCGCAAGTCGACGGGGAATGGGGAATGGGGAAAGACCACGATGCGGCAGCCGCCCAGGCACGGGTTGCCACCGCACCCGCAGAACCGGCCAACCGCACCGCGCGCCATGGGTATTGTGGCGCCGCGTGGGCGACAGCACGGTGTGGACTCTGGCAATCGCGGCGTTGACGGGCGGTACGGCGGTACTGGCCAGCTGGGTGACCAGTCGCGGCAGTACGCAGGCAGCCAAGATCCAGGCGGAGACCGCCGCACGGTCGCAGCGCGCGGAGAAGCTGCGGGAGAGCCGGCGCACCGCCTACCTGGACCTGATCGAGCAGGCCCACCAGATCGGCGAACTGTACTGGGAGATCTCCGCGGAGCTACGGGGGCCGGCCTCGGGCACCCGCACCACCAGGCTCGACACGCTGCACGACCGCGAGATCGCGGAGTACGCGAAGATCCGTCGCTGCACGCGGGTCGTGGAACTGGAGGGCCCGCCCTCGGCCGCGGCAGCGGCGCTCGCCCTCCAGAAGGCCACCGGCCCCTTCTACGAAGCGCTACGGAGGGGCATGACCGAGGGCACGGACTGCCGCGAGGAGTTCGACGCCGCGTACAGCCCCTTCTGGAAGGCGCTGGAGACCTTCGTGCAGGCAGCCCGAACGGCACACCAGACGGACTGAGCACAGCCCACGGACCGCACCGCAGGCACCCACCGGATCCCGCATCTGCCCCCTCCCACCCCAGCGCAGGGACCTCATAACCGGCCCGCAACCAGCCACACAGTGCGCCGCCCGAAACCCGGCACCCGCACCCGCACCCGCACCCGCACCCGCACCCGCACCCGCACCCGCACCCGCAGAACCAGACACCCCACCACCCGTCTGACGCCCTCCCCCCTCCTCACCCATTCGGCCCAACGCCCTCCCCGACCGCCAACCCGGTCCGATATCCCCCGCCACACCGCGCAAGCACTGAGTAATAGCAGGTAACGACGGGTGACGGCAGGTAACGCCGAAAGGGGCCGCGTCCGAAAGCCGGACCGACACCGGCGCACAGGCCCGCAGCCCCGGCGCACAGCCGAGGCGGCGTCCGAAGCGGCTACGTACGATATCCGGGATGAAATGGCACCTTTGTGACCGATGAGTGAAGGCAAGCGAAGACAGGCGTGCCTCCCTTACCGCCCCGGCACGCGGGCGGTAATTCGCTCATCGTTCTCGGCAATTCCCCCTCGCATGAAATCGCCCGTCCTTCTCACCCCGGGAGTTCGGAATGGCAAAGGAAGCTGACCCCACCGTCTGGAACTGCCCCTTCGATTACGCCGAGGCGTTGGAGTTTGATCCGACGCTCAGGCGGATCATGACCGAAGAGCCGGTCGCACGCATTCGACTGCCCTACGGCGAGGGCGAGGCGTGGCTGGTCACCAAGTACGACGACGTGCGGACCGTGACGACGGACCGGCGGTTCAGCCGGCACGCCATCGTCGGGCGGGACTTTCCGCGGATGACGCCGGAGCCGATCGTGCAGGACGAGGCGATCAACGTCATGGACCCGCCCGCGAGCAGCCGGCTGCGGAGCCTGGTCGCCAAGGCGTTCGCCCCCAAGCAGGTGGAGCGCATGCGCTCCCGCACGCAGCACGTCGTGGACGAGCTGCTGGACCGGATGGTCGAGAACGGGGCGCCGGGGGACCTGATGGAGAACCTCGCGTCGCCGCTCCCGCTGACGACGATCTGCGAGGTGCTGGACATCCCCGAGGGCGAGCGGGCGCAGTTGCGCGGCTACGCCCGGACGATGATGAACACCAGCCTCGCCAACAAGGACAACGCCATCCGCGCCAAGGCCGACATGCGCGAGTACTTCACGGAGCTCACCGCACGGCGCCGGCGCGATCCCGGGGACGACCTGATCAGCGCGCTGGCCACGGCCCGCGTCGGGGACGAGGTCCTCGACGCGAAGGAACTCACGGTCATGGCCATGGTGCTCCTCATCACCGGCCAGGACACCACGACCTACCAGATCGGCAACCTCTCGTACACGCTGCTGACCCGGCCCAAGGACCTGGCGATGCTGCGGGAGCGGCCCGAGGCCCTGCCGCAGGCGATGGAGGAGATGCTGCGCTTCATCCCCTTCCGCAAGGGGGTCGGCATCCCGCGGGTCGCGCTGGAGGACGTGGAGCTCAGCGGCGTGACGATCCGGGCCGGGGACATCGTGCACGTGTCGTACCTGACGGCGAACCGGGACGGCGAGAAGTTCGAGCGCCCCGACGAACTGGACCTGTCCCGCGAGGCCACCGGCCACATGACCTTCGGCTGGGGCGCCCACCACTGCCTGGGCGCCCCGCTGGCCCTCACGGAGCTCCAGGTCGCGCTCAGCACCCTGCTGCAGCGGTTCCCGGACCTGAAGCTCGCCAAGCCGGCCGAGGAACTCCGCTGGAACACGACCGCGATCTGGCGCTACCCGCTGGCTTTGCCAGTGGTGTGGTGAGGCGCCGGGGCCGCGGTGAATCCGCGGCCCCGGCGGCGGCATGCGGAACTCACTCCGCTGGCGTACGGTCTAGGAATGACCCAGCTGTACGGGGACAGTTCATTCTTCGACGGATGGCCCGCTCGCGTCCTTCCAGGGGTCTGTGTCATCAGGCCGGCGTAATCGCTGAGGATTCCGCCGGCCGACAACGGAAGTGACAACAACGCGAAGTGCAAAGCGAGAACAGCTCTGGGCGGACCACAGTCTGCAAGGAGTGCATCGATGGCCGTTTTGTGCAAACCGGCAATCGCGGTCCCTGAATACATCATCACCAGGGACGACACCCTCGAACTGGCACGAGAGCTGCACGCCGACCACGCACAGCTGAATCTCGTGCTGAGGCTGATCGAGCATACGGGCGTCGTGCGGCGGCATCTGATCCAGCCGATCGACAAGGTGCTGGAGCACCCGGGGTTCGAAGCCCGAAGTGCCATCTACGAAGAGGAGTCCAAGGCCCGCGTCCCTGACGTGGTGCGCAGGGCGCTCGTCCAGGCAGAGGTGGAACCACGCGAGATCGACCTGATCGTCTACGTGTCGTGCACCGGGTTCATGATGCCGGCACTGACCGCGTGGCTCATCAACCACATGGGATTCCGGTCGGACACCCGGCAGATCCCCATCGCCCAACTCGGCTGCGCCGCGGGAGGTGCCGCGATCAACCGCGCGCACGACTTCTGCCGGGCGTACCCGGAAGCCAACGTCCTGCTCGTCGCCTGCGAGTTCTGCTCGCTGTGCTACCAGCCCGAGGACATCGGAGTCGGATCGCTGCTCTCCAACGGCCTGTTCGGGGACGCGGTCGCGGCGGCCGTGATGCGCGGCTCAGGCGGTACCGGCGTCCATCTGGAGCGGAACGCCTCGTACTTGATCCCCCACACCGAGGACTGGATCTCGTACGCGGTGCGATCCACCGGGTTCCACTTCCAGTTGGACAAGCGAGTTCCGGGCACGATGGAACCGCTCGCACCGGCACTCCGCGGCCTCGCGGAGGAAAACCACTGGGACGCGGGGAACTTGGACTTCTACATCGTCCACGCGGGAGGTCCGCGCATCCTCGACGACCTGAGCCGCTTCCTCGGAGTGCCCGACGAAGCGTTCCGGTTCAGCCGGGCGACGCTGACCGAGTACGGCAACATCGCCAGCGCGGTGGTGCTCGACGCCCTGGCCCGCCTGTTCGACGAGGCATCGGCACAGGACGGACAACGCGGCCTGATGGCCGGCTTCGGTCCCGGCATCACCGCGGAGATGTCGCTGGGAACGTGGACGTCGACGACCTGACCTGACCCCGAACCCCAAACAGCCACCCGACGGGCCGTCACCGACGGCCCGTCATTCATGCGCGGACAACAACACCACGACTGAACCCTTCGGTTCATTATCCAGGAACCACCAGTTGCGCCACTCTCACCCAGTTCATTAGATTTAACCACTCAGTTCAGTTCATCCGTCCCCACCTCAGTGCAGTGCGCCCGGACACATCGGGCAGGCACGGACACCGGAGAGACACATGACGCGAGCACGTGGTGATCGTCTGGACTCGAGCCTGTTACGGCTGATCGGGGTGCTCCTGCTGGGCGGGCTCCTCGGCCTGCTCGACAGCACGATCGTGAACGCCGGAATGGCCACGATGGCCCGCCACTTCGACGCCCCCCTCAGCACGGTCAGCTGGATCGCCACCGGCTACCTCCTCGCCGTCGCCATCGCCATCCCCTTCACCGCCTGGGCAATGGAACGGTTCGGCAGCAAGAGGATGTGGCTCATCGGGCTCTCCCTCTTCGTGCTGGGTTCGCTGGCCTCCGGCCTCTCCTGGAACGTCGAGAGCCTGATCGTCTTCCGGGTCGCCCAGGGCTTCGGCGGCGGCATGCTCGACCCGATCATGCTGACCGTACTGGCAACGGCCGCGGGCCCCGCTCTCGCCGGCCGGGTGATGGGCCTGATGGGCATCGTCATCCCGCTCGCGCCCGTCCTCGGCCCCATCCTGGGCGGCGTGATCGTCCAGGGCCTGGACTGGCGTTGGATGTTCCTGATCAACGTGCCGATCGGGCTGGCGGCGATCCTGCTGTCGCTTCGGGTGGTACCAGCCGGCCCGTCGATCCGCACACGCGCAACCTCCCCCCGGCTCGACGTCATCGGACTGGCCCTGCTGGGACCCGCCTTCGCCGTCCTGGCCTTCGCGCTGTCGCAGGCCACCGGAAACGCCGGTTTCGGCGCCCCGCCCGTCCGCACCGCCCTCATCCTGGGGACGCTGCTGCTGATCGCTTACCTGGCGCACGCGGCCCGAGCCGGCGCGCGGGCCCTCATCCGGCTGAGCCTCTTCCGCAGCCGCAGCTTCCTGGCCAGCGTCACGGTCATGGGCCTCACCGGGGTCATGCTCTTCTCCCTGCTGTTCCTGGTGCCGCTCTACCAGCAACGGGTGCGAGGCCACGAAGTGCTGGCCGCCGGAATGCTGTTGACCCCGCTCGGCATCGGCTCGTTCCTGGCCATGCCCGTCGCGGGCAGGATCAGCGACCTCATGGGCGCGCGCCGGCTGGCCCCGCTCGGCGGTCTGCTCGTCGCACTCAGCGCGTTCGCCTACACCCAGGCCGACGCTCGCACCGACGAAGTCCTGCTGGGGCTCGTCGCGTTCGTCACCGGTGTGGGGCTGGGCCTCATCGGCGCCCCACGATGGGCGCGCTGTACCGAACTCTCCCCCAGGATGCCGTCCCCAAGGCACCGCGGCCCTCTACATCATCAACCAGCTCGGCGCCTCACTCGGCGCCGCCGTGGTCGCCCTCATACTCCAAGGCCAGACCAACGCCGGCCGCACCCAGGTGGCCGCCTTCCAAGACGCCTCACGGTGGGTACTCGCCGCGGCCCTCGCCGTTCTGCTCACAGGCTTCTTCCTACCCGGCAAGAAAGCCACCGTAGCCGCCGCCGAAGGAAGCACGGCCCCACGAAACGGCACCAACTACGCCGAGGAATCGAGCAATTGAAAGCTTGAGCCATCACAACGCAAACGCTCCCTCAGCACCCGCTCACCCCTCCCCTTCCCGCACACCGAAAGCACGGGTGAAAGTATCGACGGCGGCCTCGGCAATGGCACGCAACTCGTCGTCGGCAACGACACGGGTGCCGAGGACAGCCCGTCCCTCCGCGGGGCCGGTGAGGAGGGCGACGAACTGCTCGGCGGCTCGGACCGGTTCGGTCAGCCGGAGCCGACCGGCCAGCGCCAGCCGGGCCAACCGATCTGCGAGCGCCTCGGACACCTGGCGGGGGCCATGCCCCCTGACAGTGTCGAAGAGGTCGGGAAAACGCACGATCTCCGCGTAGAGCAGCCGTCGCAGCGCCCACGCATCGTCACTGGAATAACAGAGCAGCAGCCGGTAACCGACGTCGGAAAGCGACGCGGCCAAATCCTCCACCTCGCCCGTGAGGCCGGCAACCACCGCCAAGCTCCTGTCAGTTGACCGCTCGGCAGTCGCAGCCATGGCCTCCTGGAAGAGGTCCTCCTTGCCACCGAAGTGGTTGTAGACCGTCGGCTTGGCCACGCTCGCCGCGTCGGCGATCGCATCGATGCTGGCCCTTCCGTATCCCTCTCGGGCGAACACGAGGAACGCCGCGTCGAGGATGGCCTGTCGTTTGTCGATCCGCCCGCGCGCTGCTCGCCGGGGAACCGAGACCTTTGAGACATTGGCTCCGCTCACCGCGCCAGCCTACTCACGTCCCCAACGAACCGAACCAATCGGTTCACGCCGTTGCAGATGAGTACCTCACGACGTGCGAATGAGCCACAACGCAGAAAAGCCCCGCACCATAAGGTGCGGGGCTTTCCCACAATGAAAGTTCGGCGGCGTCCTACTCTCCCACAGGGTCCCCCCTGCAGTACCATCGGCGCTGAAAGGCTTAGCTTCCGGGTTC
>NZ_JBJMAB010000032.1:0-99546 GCF_045799175.1 Streptomyces sp. VTCC 41912 | reverse complement strand
GGGTGGTCGGCGGCGGCGACGTCGCCGGCGGCGTGGATGAACGGGTCGGAGGTGCGCAGCGCCGCGTCGACGGCGATACCGCCGCCGTCGGCGCGGTCGACGACGGCCAGGCCCGCGGCCTCGGCGAGCGCCGTGCGCGGGGCGGCACCGATCGCGACGAGCAGCGCGTGGGCGGGGTGGTCCGCGCCGTCGTCGGTGCGTACCGACACGACCGTGTCGTCCTGGCCGACGATCTCGGTGAGGCGGGCGCCGAAGTGGAAGCGGACGCCGTGTTCGGCGTGCAGGTCGCGGAAGACTGCGCCGAGTTCCGGTCCCAGCACTCGGTGCAGTGGGGTGGGTGACGGTTGGACGATGGTCACTTCCGCGCCGTATGCGCGGGCGGCGGCGGCGACTTCGAGGCCGATCCAACCGGCGCCGGCGATCACGAGCTGCCCCTGGTCGCGGCCGACCTCGGTCAGGACTTCGCGCAGTTGCTCGGCGTGGGCGAGGTCGCGCAGGTGGTGGATGCCGGCGAGGTCGGCGCCGGGGACGTCCAGGCGGCGCGGTTCGGCACCGGTGGCCAGCAGCAGCCGGTCGTAGCGGACGGACGTGCCGTCGTCGAGCCGCACGGTCTTCGCCGCCCGGTCGAGGTGGACGACGGGCTGGCCGAGGCGGAGTTCGACGTCGGCCTGCTCGTACCAGTCGGGCTCGTGGACGAAGACGCTGTCCCTGGCGGCCTTGCCCGCGAGGAACTGCTTCGACAGCGGCGGACGCTCGTAGGGCCGCTCGCCTTCGTCGCCGATGACGATCACCCGGCCGCCGAAGCCTTCGGCGCGCAGGGTCTCGGCTGCCTTGGCGCCGGCCAGTCCCCCGCCCACGATGACGAACGTCTCGTCGGTGTTCACCACTTGCTGCCTCCTCGTTGTCCGGTCCGTCTCGTTGACGTGTGTGCGCTTCCTCCGCCGGCGCCGTGGGCGCCGTGCGGCGGCTGGTGCAGCCGCCTGGGCGTTGCGTCGACGGCTGGTGCCGAGAATCCCGCACGCCGCGGCGAAGCCGGAAGATGATCTCCACCAGATGGGCGCATCACCCCCGGGAAGACGACGCCTGGGGGTGATGGGAGAGGTGTGCGCGGTGCGCGCGGACGCCTGGGGAGTGGCCGGGTGACTGGGACGCGAGGCAGGTCGGCGCCCGTCGTCCAGGCCCTCGCAGGTGGGCCTCGATGGTTGGGGAGGTCCGGGAGGGCTGCGAGGAGTGGAAGGAAGGGTGGGGAAGGGTGGGGAAGGGAGGGGAAGGCGGGAGAAGGGCGGCGGAGGGCGTGGGGATTGGCCCAGTTCACGGCTGATGCGCCAGGTGGTGTTGGGTGATTGGAGGATCATCCCACCACCTTCTTTGTGTTATTTGCCAGTACAGCGCCCAGACACGACGGAGGAGACTTTCGGCCACGCCGCGAGCCGTTGATCCGGTGCATCCGATACATCCGGTGCATCCGCTGGGCCGGCGTGGGAACGCACATCGACGTAGCACGGGAGGGGCAGCACGTGAGCGTGCAGCAGTACGACGAGATCGGTGAGGCATTCGAGGGGTTCAAGTCCCTGCCGCTGGTGCGTTACGGGGAGGTGCCGAGCTTCCTGGGCATGGTCGGGGACGTGCGCGGCAGGTCCGTTCTGGACGTGGCGTGCGGCACCGGCTTCTACAGCAGGGAGTTCAAGCGGCGCGGCGCCGCGGACGTCCTCGGGGTCGACATCTCCGTCGAAATGATCGCCGCGGCAAGGGAGTTCGAGCGGCGTGCGCCGCTGGGCGTGCGCTACGAGGTCGGCGACGTGGGCGAGTTGCAGTCCGTCGGGCGGCGCTTCGACGTCGCGGTCGGTGTGCAGTGCCTGAACTACTCGGCGGATCGGGCGGAGTTGGAGCGGATGTGCGCCAACATCCACCGGCGTCTGGTGCCTGGCGGCGAGTTCTTCGTGTTCGCCCAGAAGCCCGATTACGCGTTCGACTGCCCCTCCCTGGACAAGTACGGGTTCCGCTGCGAGCCGACCGGCGAGGAGACCGAGATGGGTCCGCGGGTGCGGGTCACCGCCCTCCTGGAGGCGGGGCCGATCAGCATCGTCGCCACGGCACCGCGTCGCGAGGTCTACGAGGAGTGCCTGCGGGCGAGCGGGTTCAGTGCGGTGGAGTGGGTTCCGCTGGAGGTGTCCGAGGCCGGCATCCGTGAGTTCGGCGAGGAGTTCTGGGCGGACGCCCTTGCGCACCCGCCGTTGGAGATGCTGCGCTGCCGAGCCTGACCCTTCGCTCCTTCGGGCCCTTCGCGGTTCTTCGACTCCCCGTCGACGCTGAGCCGAGGAAGCCCGCCGCCCCGGTGCGTCATGCCGGGGCGGCGGGCCTTCCGCCCATGGACCCGAAACGCACCCGATACGGACCCGCGCCCCGACCGGGAGGCGTCGCGGGGTCCGGTTCGACGGCCATGCGGCACCCAGGAGCACCCCAAGTAGTCGCAAAAATTGGTCAGTTGTGCACTCCGGGGCTCTTGACGGCGGCTTTGGTCTAGTCCAACTCTTGTCGGTGATCGGTCACGCTCTTCGCTCTTCCTCCCCCCACGGAAGGACCGGACACCTGATGAGGATGTCGACCCGAATGGCCCTGGCCGCCGCGGCCGCCGGAGCCCTCTCCCCCCTCGCGATCCCCACCGCCGGCGCGGGCACCGTGCACGCGCAGGCGAGCCACCCGGCGGCGCTTGTGAGCGCGGCACAGTTCGCCCCGTACGTGGACATGAGCAACTCCGGCGTATCCCAGCTCGATGCCGCCATCACCGGTCACGGCGTGCAGACCTACACCGCCGCCTTCACCATCGGCGCCGGTTGCAACAACATCTGGGGCGACACCCTCCCCGTCGGCAACGACCCGAACGTCGACCCGGAGATCGCCAAGGCCAAGTCCGAGGGCGCCAGCGTGATCATCTCCTCCGGCGGCGCCGGCGGTGAGCCGTTGGCCTTCACCTGTACCGACCAGGGCCAGATCGACGCCGGCTATCAGAAGGAGATCACCGCCTACGGCGCCAACGCCCTGGACTTCGACATCGAGGGCGCGGCCGTCGCCGACGCCGCGGGCGTGGCCCGGCAGATGACGGCGATCAAGGATCTCAAGGCGCAGAACTCCGGGCTGACCGCCTCGGTGACGCTGCCGGTGCTGCCCACCGGTCTGACCGAGGACGGCGTCAACGTGTTGAAGGCCGCCAAGGCAGCCGGCGTGAAGCTGGACAACGTCAACGTGATGACGATGGACTACGGGCAGGGCACCGGCACCGACATGGGCGCGGCCGCGATCAGCGCCGGCAAGGCCACCCTGGCACAGATGCAGGCCGTGGACCCCGACTACGGCTACGCCAACCTCGGCATCACGCCGATGATCGGTGTGAACGACGACGGTTCCACCTTCAGCCTGGCCGACGCCGCCTCGGTGGCGAGTTGGGCGGCGAGCAACGGGGTGGGCCGGATGTCCTACTGGTCCGTCAGCCGCGACCAGGCGTGCGGCTCGCTCGCGCGGACGGCGCCCAAGGACCGCATGGGCGCCGCGCAGATCATGAAACCGGCGTCCTCACCGGTGTGCAGCGGCGTCTCCCAGTCACCGTTCGCCTTCACCGACGCACTCAGGAACGGCTGACGACCGCCGCGGTCGGCGGGGTGTCGGGGTGCCCACGGTGCCGGGTGAGCGCCCACAGTGCGAGCCCGGCGCCGCTGAAGGCGGCTCCCAGCGCGCATACGGCGCCCCAGCCGGCCGCCGTGTAGAGGGCGGTTGCGGCGAAGGCGCCGGTGGCGCTGCCGATCGAGTAGCAGACCATGTAGCCGCCGATGAGGCGACTGCCCGCGTCCGGATGCAGCGCGTAGATCAGGGTCTGGTTGGTGACGTGCACCGCCTGCACGGCGAGGTCGAGGAGGATCACGCCGGCGACCAGGGCCCAGAGGGAGCTGCGGGTGAAGGCCAGGGGCAGCCACGAGGCGGCGAGCAGCGCCAAGGCGAGGCCGGTGGTCCGGCCGGACAGTCCGCGGTCGTTGAGGCGGCCCGCCACGGTCGCGGCGAGGGCGCCGGCGACGCCGATCAGCCCCAGCGCCCCGATGGCGCTGTGGGACAGGAAGTACGGGGCGCCGCTGAGTGGCAGCGCGATGCTGCTCCACAGGGTGCTGAAGGCGGCGAAGATGAGGAGGCAGAAGAGGGCCCTGAGCAACAGCAGCCGTTCCTGCGCGAACAACGTGACGGTGGAGCACAGGAGTTGACGGTAGCTCAGCTCCGGTGCGGGAGCGGCCCCGTGGCGGGGCAGCACTCGGTGGAGCACCATGGCGAGCAGGGCGGTGAGTGACGCCGAGGCCAGGTAGACGGAGCGCCAGCCCGCGAGATCGGCCAGGAGGCCGGACACGGTGCGGGCGAGCAGGATTCCGATGACCACGCCGCTGGTGACCAGGCCGACCACCCGGCCGCGCCCGGCGGGCGGGGCCAGCGATGCCGCGAAGGCCACCAGTGTCTGGGTGACGACCGCGAGGAGTCCCGTCGCGGCCATGCCCGCGAGCAGGACCGCCGCGGTGCGGGCGGTGGCCACCACGGCCAACGCCACCACCAGGAGCAGCAGTTGGGCCACGATGAGCCGCTTGCGGTTGGCCACGTCGCCCAGCGGTACGAGGAAGAAGAGTCCCAGGCCGTAGCCGACGTGCGTGAGCGTGACCACGCTGCCGACGAGGGCCGGACTCAGGGCGAGGTCGTGCCCCATGGTCACCAGGAGCGGCTGGGAGAAGTAGACGTTGGCCACCGCGGCCCCGCAGGCGACGGCGAACAGGATGACGACGCGCCGGGACAGGGCGAACCCGGAATCCCTCTCGCCGCGGACGTCGGTCCGTCGCGTCACGGCCTCACCGTTGCCTGGCATCAGCATTCCTCCGCGATTGTGGTTTCAACTTGCTACCAGACGGGACGGTAGCCTTCTTGGTAGCATGTTGCAACCACCTTGAAAGGGAGGGACGCCATGGTGAACCGGACGCGCTTGGACGACAGCGAATGCCCCGTCGCCCGGTCGGTGGACGCGATCGGCGACTGGTGGTCGCTGCTGATCGTGCGGGACGCCTTCGACGGGAGCCGGCGCTTCGGGGAGTTCCAACGCAGCCTCGGCGTCGCGAAGAACATCCTCACCGCGCGACTGCGGGCCCTGGTCGCCGGCGGCGTCCTGGCATCCGTTCCCGCTTCGGACGGCAGCGCCTACCGCGAGTACGTGCTGACGCCGAAGGGCGAGGCGCTCTTCCCCGTCATCGTGGCCCTGCGGCAGTGGGGCGAAGGGCACTTCTTCTCCCCCGGCGAACCCCACTCGGAGTTGGTCGACCGTCAGCAAGGGCGTCCCCTGCACGCGTTGGAAGTGCGGTCCGCGGACGGGCGACGACTGGGCCCCGACGACACGGTGGTCCACAAGGTCTCCGACCAGTGATCCACGCCCGGCCATCGGTGCCGCCGAGTCGCTCCGGCCGGTGATCCGGCACCCGGGTGCGACGCGCGGCGCGCACGGTCGCGGGCAGGCGGCCCCACCGCTCGACGGCGGATCGCAGCGGTGGCCACGACAAATGTCATGCCGGGATGCGGGTTGCTCGGCCCTACCTGACAGGACGGTCGCGCCGGGAGTCTGGGGAGGACCACACCCCATCCTTGGAGGACCCGTGAGGTTCCTGTCGCGCCGTCTCGTACCGCCCGTCCTCGCCCTCGGCCTGACGTCCGCCGTCTGCCTCGGCGCGCCCGCGCCCCCGGCTGCCGCATCGGGTGCGTCGGGGCGCCCGCTGGTGACCACCGAGGCGGGACGGGTGCGCGGCGTCGACCACGGCGCCTACCGGACGTTCGCCGGGATCCCCTACGCGGCGCCGCCGGTGGGCGAGTTGCGGTGGCGGCTGCCCGCCCCGGCCCGACCGTGGTCGGGCGTGCGCGACGCCGACCGGCCCGGCAGCCCGTGCCCGCAGGCAGCCAGCAGCGAGGTGCGCGGGGGCAGCACCGACGAGGACTGCCTCTACCTCAACGTCACCGCCCCGCGCGCCGACCGGCACCGGCCGCTACCGGTCGTGGTCTGGCTGCACGGCGGCGGGTTCCTCAGCGGCGCCGGCAGCAGCTACGACGCGCACCGCATGGCCGAGCGCGGGAACGTGGTCGTGGTGACGCTCAACTACCGGCTGGGCATCTTCGGCGGCTTCGGTTACCCGGGGCTGGCCGGCTCCGGTGACTTCGGACTGGCCGATCAGCAGGCGGCGTTGCGCTGGGTCCGGCGCAACGCCGCCGCGTTCGGCGGCGACCGGCACAACGTGACGCTCGCCGGTGAATCAGCCGGCGGGATGAGCACCTGCACCCAGCTGACGTCGCCGAGCGCGGCCGGACTGTTCGCCAAGGCCATCGTCCAAAGCGGGGCCTGCACCCTCGACTTCGGCAAGAACGCCGTCTATCCGGGCGTCGGAGACTTCTCCCCGTGGGCCTCGCTGCCGGCCGTGCAGTCCGCGGGCCGGCAGGCCGCCGGCACCTTGGGGTGCGCGCAGGCGTCGCGAGCGCTGTCGTGCCTGCGCGCGAAGCCCGCGGCCGAACTGCTGCGCGTCAACCAGGACTTCCAGCAGGTGTCCTACGGCACTCCCCTGGTGCCCAGGCGACCGGCGACCGCCCTGCGTGACGGCCGGTTCCACCGGGTCCCCGTGCTGCAAGGCGACAACCGGGACGAGATGCGGGCCTACGTGGCCGCCCTGCAACAGAACCAACCGATCACCGCGGAGTCGTACCGCGCGCTGTTGCAGGACACCTTCGGCGACCGGGCCGGGCGCTTCGCGGCGGTGTACTCCTCGACCGCGTACGGCACACCGGCACTGGCCTGGGCGGCGCTGAACACCGACCGCGTCTTCGCCTGTCCGACGCTCGCCGCAGACCGGTTGCTGGCCAGGCACACGACCGCCTACGCCTACGAGTTCGCCGACCGCGACGCGCCCGCCATCGGCTATCCCCGGTCGCCGGAGCTGCCGTTGGGCGCGGCGCACGCCACCGAGCTCCCCTACCTGTTCGACCTGGGCGGCCGGCATGCCTCGTTCACCAGGGCGCAGGACGCGCTGGCCACGGACATGATCGACTACTGGACGGCGTTCGCCCGGAACGGCGCACCGGCCGGACGGCGCCTCGCGCCCTGGCCGCAGGTGACCGCCGGCGCCGCTGCCCCCTACGTGCAGCAGCTCGACACCGGCGCCGGCGGCATCCACCGCGTGGACCTCGCGGCCGAACACCACTGCCGGCTCTGGCCGCAGGGGTGAGGCGGGGCCGGGCACGGCCCCACCGGCGGAGTCTGCGGTGCCGGAGGTCGTCACGGACCGGGGGGAGCTTCCTGGTCGGTGCGCCGCGGGGCCTCTTCGAGGCGGCCCGTCACCACCAGGTTGCCGTCCGGGGTGCGCCGGGCGAGGGCGCCGGTGCGGAAGTAGCCGTCGGCGGTGAAGGCGCGTGCGTCGTACTCCGGTGCGCGGTAGTGGCCGCGCGGGGTGTACGGGCCGCGGGCGAGGAGTTCGCCGGTCCCTCCCTCGGGCACGTCCGCGTCCTCGCCGTCGACGATGCGGATCTCGTCGTCGGGCGAGAGGGGGCGGCCCTGGGTGGTGAGCACGGCCTCGTCCGGATCGGCGGGGCGGGTGAGGAGCAGCGGCCCCTGGGCCGTGCCGAAGACCCGTTGCAGGCCGCATTCCCATGCGGGGCCGACCCGTTCGGCGATCGCCCGCTCCAGGGGCGCGCCGGCGACCTGCACGAGCCGCAGGCTGCGCACGTCGGCGCGTTGGCCGGGCGGTGCGTCGAGCCAGCGCTGTACGACGGCGGGCGTCACGGACGTGAGGGTGACCCGTTCCCGTTCGACGGCCGCGAGGCACTCCTCGGGGTCCGGGGTGTCGGCGAGGACGACGGTGCCGCCGACGGAGAGGGTGCCGATGATGCCGGGAGCGCCGAAGGCGACGTTGGCGTCGGCGGGCAGCGCGGCGAGGTACACGTCGTGCTCGGTGAGGGAGACCAGTTCGGCGGCGGCCCGTGCCTGGTAGACGTAGTCGTTGTGGGTGCGCGGGACGAGCAGGGGCGCCCCGGTGCTCGCGCTGGCGGTCAGGAAGAACGCCACGTGGTCGGCGCTCTGCGCGCGCGGCGGCTCGGGTGGGGCGTCGACGGAGCCCAGCGGGAAGTAGTGGCAGCCCGACCGGTCGGTCGCCAGACCGCCGTACGGGGAGGAGGTTCCCGGCGCCTCATAGGTGAAGACCCGCCGCAGGAACGGCCCTTGGGACGCGATGTCCGCGACCATCGCGGTGTGGTCGAAGCCCTGGGACGTGCCCGGGCCGACGTAGCCGGTGGCCTCGGTGACCTGCACGAGGTGGGAGACCTCGGGGGCCCGGTGCGTCAGCGGGCAGATGACGGGGACCGCGCCGACCCTCATCAGGGCGAACACGGTGAGGACGAACTCGGGGACGTTCGGCAGTTGGACGACGACCCGCTGCCCGGGCCGCAGACCGCGCAGGCGGAATCCGGCGGCCGTACGGTCCACCCGCCGGTTCAGCTGTCCGTACGTGAGGCGGTCGGCGCCGTGCACCAGCGCGGTCCGGGGTCCGTGCTCCAGGGCCCAGCCGCGCAGCAGGTTGTCGAGCGTGTTGCCGCGCCAGTGCCCGACCGCCCAGTAGCGGTCGACGAACACCTCGGGCCAGGGCGTGCAGCCGTCGAGTAGCGATGTCATGCGTGTCTTCCTGTACGAGGTCGTGCGTCGGAACGCGCCCTTGCCTCACGTTGGATGCGCCCGCTCCGTCATGATGCCGACCAGCCAAACCCTCCGCACCGCCGTACGCAATGCGCTGTCCCGACCATGGCGGCGGAACTCCCTCAGCAGAAGATCCAACGCACGCCGCTGACCAGGAGGATGTCGGAGCCCGCGGGGCCCGACGCCCCTCAGCCGTGTCGGCGGGCGTTGAGCCGCGCCGCCTGGCGCATCAGGTGGTCGCGCTCGGCGCGGTTGGACGCCTTGTCGGCGGCCTCGGCGTACAGCCGGGCCGCCGTCGTCGGGTCGCCGGCGCGCTCGTGGAGGTACGCCGCCGCCGCGGCGTGGCGGGGCAGTGCGGGATCGAGCTCCGCGAGCGCCGCCAGGCCGGCGCGCGGGCCGTCCGCCTGGCCGACGGCGACCGCACGGTTGAGGCGCACGACCGGACTGTCCGTCAGATGCGTGAGCTCGTCGTACCACTCGACGATCTGCACCCAGTCGGTCTCCTCCGCGGTGCGCGCGTCGGCGTGCAGGGCGGCGATGGCGGCCTGGGCCTGGAACTCGCCCAACCGGTCGCGGGCCAGGGCCGCCTGGAGCAGTGCGACGCCCTCGGCGATCGACCGGGTGTCCCACCGGTCGCGGTCCTGTTCGGCGAGCGGCACCAGGCTGCCGTCGGGCGCGGTCCGGGTGGCCCGTCGGGCGTGGTGGAGCAGCATGAGGGCGAGCAGGCCCGCCACTTCGGGGTGGTCGATCGCGGCCGCGAGCTGCCGGGTGAGCCGGATGGCCTCTGCGGCGAGGTCGACGTCGCCGGAGTAGCCCTCGTTGAAGACCAGGTACAGGACGCGCAGCACGGTGGCGACGTCGCCGGGCTGGTCCAGGCGCACGGCGGAGACGGTGCGCTTGGCCCGGCTGATGCGCTGCGCCATGGTCGCCTCGGGCACCAGGTACGCCCGAGCGATCTGACGGGTGGTCAGGCCGCCGACGGCGCGCAGGGTGAGCGCGACCGCCGAGGCCGGCGTCAGCGAGGGATGGGCGCAGAGGAAGTAGAGCTGGAGCGTGTCGTCCCGGCCGGGCGCGGTCCCGGGCGCCGGCTCCTCGTCGAGGCGGTCCTCGCGCCGGCGGCGGGCGGCGTCCGCCCGGGCCGCGTCGAGGAATCGGCGCCAGGCCACGGTGACCAGCCACCCCTTGGGATCCCTCGGCGGGTCGTCCGGCCAGACGCGCACCGCCTCCACCAGGGCGTCCTGCACGGCGTCCTCGGCCGCCGCGAAGTCGGCTCCGCGGCGGACGAGGAGGGCGAGCACGCTCGGCGTGAGGCCGCGGAGCAGGGCGTCGTCCATCGATCCGGTCACTCCGTGATGGTGGGGGGCGCGCTCAGGAAGGGGCGCAGTTCGAGCCACTCGTGGATCGGCCTGCCGCCGGCTCCGGGTGCGGCCGACAGTTCCCCGGCCAGTTCGACGGCGCGCTCGTAGCTGTCGACGTCGATCACCATCCAGCCGGCGATGAGGTCCTTGGTCTCGGCGAAGGGTCCGTCGGTGACCGGCGGGCGGCCCTCACCGTCGTACCGGACGAAGGTGCCCTCGGGGGAGAGCGCCTGACCGTCGACGAACTCGCCGGTCTTCTCCAGCCGGGCCGCGAAGTCCTCCATGTACTGCACGTGCGCCGAGATCTCCTGCGGCGTCCAGTGGTCCATCGGCACGTCGTTGACCGCGGCCGGGGCGCCGCGGTAGTGCTTGAGCAGCAGGTACTTGGCCATGATGACTCTCCTTGATGCTGGTGCCGCCCATTGTGGGCGCGTTCCTCACCGGGGACGAAGCCATCCGGGGGTTCTCGACATCGGCGCCGGAGATTTTTTTGTTTTCTTCGCGGGGGATCGATGCGGCACCCCGCGGGCACTGTGCGTGTCCGGTCCGGCACGCCCCGGGCCGGCCGTTCAGTGCGCGCTGCTGCGCACCGGCCGCGGGGCGGTGATCAGCACCCCGAGCAGCGCCACCGCCAGACCGCCCGCCGCGACCAGGCACCAGGCCGGTCGGACCGCCTCCTCGAACGCGGCGACGTGGGACAGCGGCCGTTGGTGCAGTCCGGCGGCGAGGATCGCGCCGAGGACGGCGACGCCCAGGGCGAAGCCGGAGCGGCCCGCCGTGGTGAACAGTCCGGAGGCGAAGCCGGCCCGGTCGGGCGGCAGGCCGGAGACCGCGGTGCTGATCAGCAAGGGGGCGGCCAGGCCGACGCCGAGCCCGAAGAGCAGGTAGTCGACCAGGAGCAGGATCCCGGGGGCGGCGACGCTCGGCAGGGCGAGCAGGGCCGCGCTGCTCGCCAGGGCCAGCCCGGCCGTCACCAGCAGGCGCCGGGTGCCGTACCGCTCGGCCAGGCGTCCCGCCAGCGGTGAACACACGCCGAGCACGATCGAGGTGGGCAGCATCCACAGACCCGCCTGGAGGGCGGACAGGCCCTGCGGGTGTTGCAGGGAGAGCGACGTGAGGAAGAAGAAGCCGCCGAACGTCCCGAAGACGCTCATGCCCCCGACGATGGCGCCGCTGAAGCGCGGATCGCGCAGCAGGTCGAGTTCGAGCAGCGGCTCGGGACTGCGTCGCTCCCACCACAGCAGCCCGCCGCTGGAGACGACGACGAGTGCCAGGCATCCCGCGATGACCGGATCCGCCCAGCCCCTGTGCGGGACCTCGATGATGGCGTAGGCCAGCGCCCCGAGGAAGACGATCACCAGGAGTTGTCCGACGACGTCCAGGCGTCGCGGCCGCGCCGCCCGTGACTCCGGCACGGACCGGGCGGTGAGCACCATCGCCAGCAGCCCCACCGGCAGGTTCAGCCAGAACAGCGGACGCCAGCCGACGCTGTCCACGAAGAGACCGCCCAGGAAGGGCCCCACGGCCAGGCCCAGGCCGTAGGCGGACATCCACGCGCCCATCGCGCGGGCCCGCTCCGCCGCGCCGGGGAACGCCTGCGCGACCAGCGACAGCGAGACCGGTGACAGGCTCGCCGCGCCCACCCCCTGCACCACCCGGAAGGCCACCAGCGACTCCAGTGACGGAGCGAGCGCGCACAGCACCGAGCCGGCGGTGAAGACCGCGAAGCCGATCTGGAGCACCAGCCGCCGTCCCACCCGGTCGCCGACCGAGCCGAACAGCAGCATCAGTGCCGCCATCGCCAGGCTGTAGGCGTCCAGCACCCACTGCATGCCCGCGATCGTGGCCCCGAGTTCGGTCTCCATGGCCGGCAGGGCGACGTTGATCGCGGTGATGTCGATGCCGATCGGCAGCAGGGCACCGCAACACACGGCGAGCAGCACGCGGCGTTGCCGTGTCCCGGGGACGCGCTCCGTCATGTCCGACCTACCCGTGGGTTGCCTGGCGAGGCGGTGCCCGCGCCTCCCGTCCAGAATCCCGGCAGACGCCGACCGGCGCATCAGCGACACACGGTGCGCTCCGCGGGCCGGCGGTCAGGCGCCAGTCGCGGGCCGGGCGCGTCCCGCGGGAGCGCCCGGCCCGCGCCGCGGCTACTTCCGCCGGCGTCACTTGCGGCCGGCTCCCGCGGCGGTGGGAAAGGCGTGCAGGCCCAGTCTGTTGGTGAGGTAGACGAGGCCGTCGGCCACGATGGGTGCGTAGGAGTCGCCCAGGGCACCGCCCGTCTTCACGCTCCACCGCTTGCTGCCGGTGGCCGCGTCGACGGCGTGGAGGGTGCCCTGGCGATCGGTGCGGTTCCCGACGTACACCGTGCCGTCGGCGACGGCCGGGGTGGTGGGACGGAAGTCGCCGGAGGCGCGGTAGGTCCACTTGCTCCGGCCCGTCGTGGGGTCCAGGGCGTGCAGGAGGCCGTCGCGGCCGCCGACGTAGAGGGCGTCCGCGGTGGCCACCGGGCATGAGGGGCGGTCGTTGTCGTCGGGCGTGGCGCTGCCGCCCAGGGGGGCCGACCACCGCTGTGCGCCGGTGGCCGCGTCCAGGGCGTGGAGGCGCTGGTCGTTGTTGGGTACGTAGACGGTGCCGTGGGCCACGGCGGCGGTGGCCCGGAAGGTGCCGCCGGCGCGGAAGGCCCACTTCTTGGTGCCGGTGGCCGCGTCCAGGGCGTAGAAGTGCCTGTCGTCGCCGCCGACGTACACCGTCCCGCCGGACACCGTCGCGGTGGACAGGACGAAGTCGTCCGTGGGGAAGGCCCACTTCTTTGCGCCGGTGGCGGCGTCCACGGCGTAGAGGTTCTTGTCGAGGCTGCCGACGTAGACCACTGCGCCGGCCACGGTGGGATCGCAGCCGATGTCGTTGCCGGCGGCGAAGGTCCACGCGGTGCTGCCGTCGGCGCTGTTCAGTGCGTGGAGCCTGCCTTTGGCGCCGACGGCGAAGAGGGTCCCGCCGGCGGCCGCGAGCCAGCCGCTGCCGAGCGGGGAGTTCTGGACGGTGAGGGCCGCTCGTGGCGTGCCGGTGCGGGCGTCGACGGCGTGGATCGTCGAACCGTCCATGAGGTAGAGGACGCCTTGGGAGAGCACCGGGCCCTGCGGGATGATCATGGGGGCGTCGACGTGCCAGGGGCGGGCTCCGGGCCGCGCCGGCTCCGGACCGGCGGCCGGCGGGTGCGGAGGTCGGGGCAGGGTGGCTGTCTGGGTGGGGAGTTGGTGCGGGTCGGGAGCCGGTTCGGGGTCGGTGACCGGGGCCGGAGGCGGCGGTGAAGCGGGCGCCGGATCGGCGGAGGTGGGGTTGGGGCTGGCGACCGCGGCGGCCGGGGTCGGGCGGGCGCCGGCCGTGGCGGTCGGCGTGCGCAGGGCGTCGTGGACCTCGGCCGCCGAGGCCGGGCGGTCCGCGGGGTCCTTGGCCAGCAGCCGGACGACCAGGTCGTCGACGGCGGCCGGGATGCCGGGGCGCAGGGTGCTGGGCGCGTCGGGTGCCTGTTGGACGTGGGCGGCCATCATGGCCACCGGATCGGATGCCTGGAACGGCGGTGCGCCGGTGAGGAGTTCGTACAGCACGCAGCCGAACGCGTACAGGTCCGTGCGGGCGTCGCCGCCGTGTTCGCGGAACCGCTCGGGGGCCATGTAGGCGAGCGTGCCCATGACCTTGCTGGACCTGTCGGTGGCCGCCATGAAACGGGCGATGCCGAAGTCGAGGACCTTGACGTCACCACCCGCGGTGAGCATGAGGTTGGCCGGTTTGAGGTCGCGGTGCACGATGCCCGCGTCGTGGGCCGCCGCCAGTGCGGCCGCGGCCTGGGCGCCCCAGTCGGCTGCGACGGGCACCGGCGGCGGCCCGTCCTGCCGCAACACGGCCGCCAGGTCCCGGCCGACCACGAATTCCATCACCAGGAACAGCGTGCCGTCGCCGCGGTCCTCGCCCACGTCGTGCACGGTGACGACGCCGCGGTGGTTCAGTCCCCCGGCGGTACGCGCCTCGCGGAAGAACAACTCCGCACTCGCGGCGGTGCCGTGGTGCGGTGGCAGCAGTTTGATCGCGACCCGGCGTTCGATCACCCGGTCCCGGCCTTCCCACACCTCGCCCATGCCGCCCCGGCCCACGAACCTCACGAGTTCGTAGCGGTCCCCCAAAACGCGCACAGTCACCCTTTCCGCTCCGTCGTCGGCGCCGCACCCGTCGCCCCGTGGACGGAGCCATCCAACCCCACCCGCATCGGACCTCGCCGCGCGGTGCGGAGCCCCGCCGCCACCGGTGTCGGCCGGCCGCCGCACGGCGTGCTGACGGCCGGCCGCCGGGGCGCGCCCCGGTGCGCGGCTCAGGCGTGGTCGGGGAGGAGGGAGAACACCCGCGCGGGGGCGAGCCGGGCCGCTCCGTCGAGGCCGGCGAGGGTCATCACGACGCTGAAGCCGACGAGTTGGGCGCCGCATTTCGCCACCAGGCCGGCCGCCGCGGCGAGGGTGCCGCCGGAGGCGAGGACGTCGTCGACGATCAGGACGCGTTCGCCGGGTGCGAAGGCGTCCTGCTGGAGTTCGAGGGTGTCGGTGCCGTACGCCAGGTCGTAGGCGGCGCTGAAGACCGGGCCGGGGAGTTTGCCCTTCTTCCTGGCCAGGGCCAGTGGCCGATCCGCAACGGCGGCCACGGTCGTGCCCAGCACGAATCCGCGCGCCTCGACGGCGAGCACGCGGTCGAACTCCCCGTCGAAGGCGGTGGCCAGGGACTCGGCTATCCGGCGCAGTAACCGGGGCTGCGCGAAGACCGGGGTGAAGTCCTGGAAGTTGATGCCCGGTTTGGGGAAGTCGGGGAAGGTCCGCAGGGCGTTGCGGAGATCCTCGGCGACCGTGGTGGGCTGCTGCATGCCGGTGTCCTCTGCTGGGTGGGGCGACCTGACGTGCCGGCCGCCTGCGGAGCAGGGCGCTCCGGAGCTGGGTGACGCCCCGCTTGGACGTGAGCGCGCGTGGCGGTGGTGCACGGTGCCAGGCGCAGCGGACGCAGCATAACCACCGCGGCGCGCCGCCCGGCCGTGAACGGTGCGCCCGGCGCGGACGGGTCCGGGAAGTCGGGTCCGACGGCGCAGGGCGGGGGCGGACCCGCCCCGGGGGCACGGCAAGTGCGCGGCGCACAGGGGTGGTTGGCGCGGGCCGGGCTGTCCGGGCGTTGTGGTAGGGCGGCCCGGCGCTGCTCCGGGCCGCAGCGGGTGCCCTCTCCGCGTTCCCGCGTGCCGTATTCCCCTTGCACTTCCTAGGACCCTTAGGCTTAACCTAGGCCCCCTAGGAAAGTGGGAGGGCGCATGGTGCGGGCCGGATTGACGGCGGAGCGGGTGACGGTGGCGGGCGCCGAAGTGGCGGACGAGGTCGGACTCGACCAGGTGACCATGTCGCGGGTGGCGCGACGGCTCGGCGTGAAGGACGCGAGCCTGTACACGCACGTCCGCGGCCTGGCGGACCTGCGCGGGCGGATCGCCCTGCTGGCGGCGGACGAGAAGACCGTCCGGATCGCGGAGGCGACCGCGGGGCGGTCGGGCAAGGACGCGCTGGTGGCGTTCGCGAACGCCTGGCGGGAGTACGCCCGCGCGCACCCGGGGCGCTACGCGGCCACCCAGGCCCCGATCGAGATCGACCCCGAACTCGTGGCGCGGGCGGCCGGTCCGCGGCGCGCGGTCGAGTTGAGCTACGGCATGCTGCGCGGCTACGGGTTGGCCGAGCCGGACCTGACCGACGCGGTCCGCTTGCTGCGCAGCACGTTCCACGGGTTCGTCGCCCTGGAGGCCGCGGGCGGGTTCGCGCACGCACGTCCGGCGCAGCACTCGTGGGAGCGCGCCCTCGACGCCCTGCACGCCCTCCTGGCCCACTGGCCCCCGTCCCTCGAAGGAGACTCCCGATGACTACCCCGACCACCCCGACCACCGGCGAGCTGCGGGTCGACGGCGCGACCCTGCACTACGAAGTGCGCGGCCGGGGACCGCTCTTGCTGCTGATCCCCGGCGGCACGGGCGGCGCCGCCGCCTTCGACGCCGTCGCCGACACACTGGCCACCACGCACACCGTGGCCACCTACGACCCGCGTGGCATGTCCCGCAGCACGCTCGACGACCCCGAGGCCGCCCAACGGGTGGCCGAGCACGCCGACGACGCGTTCCGCCTGCTGGAGCGGTTGTCGCCCGACGCGCCCGCCCGGGTGTTCGGCGCCAGCTCGGGCGGGATCGTCGCCCTGCACCTGCTCACCACCCGGCCCGAGCGCGTCGAGCGCGTCGTGGTGCACGAGCCGCCGGTCGTCGAGGTCCTGCCGGACGCCGCCGTACACCGTGCCCTGATCGCCCGCGTCCAGGCGACGTTCCGGACCGAGGGGCTGATGCCGGCGATGGCCGCGTTCGCGGCGGGGCTGGCGAAGGACGGCGGCACGCCGGCACCGCGGGCCCAGGTCGAACTGCCGCCGCAGGCCGCGGCGCGGGCCGAGCGGACGAGGGCCAACCTGCCCTTCTTCGTCGGGCGCATCGTCCCCGGCTTCATGTCCTACGCCCCCGACCTCGAACGGCTGGCGGCCCTGTCGGACCGGCTGGTGCTCGCCTGCGGCCAGGACTCCCGGGGCGAGTTGCCCTACCGTCCGGCCGCGCTGCTGGCCGAGCGGTTCGGCTGCGAGCTGCGGCACTTCCCCGGCGGGCACACCGGCCTGACGACGCATCCGGTCGAGTTCGGCGCACTGCTGCACCAGGCGCTCCGCGACTGACGGCTCCGGGCGGCGGGCGAGCGCGCCGCCCGGCCCGCGAGGTACTCCCCGTCCTTCCGGGCGCCACGGAGCACCTGCGTCACGCCTCTTCCTTCCGTGTCGTGCGTGCCGCAGAATCCCGACCGGCGGTCGGCGACCGCCGACCCGAGTGACGTCGAGCCGCTGCCATTGGAGAGCCACCATGCGTCTGCGCCGCGCCGTGACGAGCCTCGCCCTCGGGGTGGCGTTGCTGAGTGCCGTCTGTGGTGCCGGGCCCGCCGCGGGGTCGGCAGCGGCGGCGGTGGGACCGGTCACCCGGGACCCGTCGTCGGCCGACCGGGGCGGGCGCTCGGCCGACCGGCCCGTGCCCACGGCCACCGTCACCTCGCCCGCCGGGCGGACGTTCTTCGCCGACCGGAGCGGCCGGGCGTTGCAGTTGCGCGGGCTCAACCTCGGCAAGACCGACACCGTCACCGAGCGGCATCTCGCCGACCTGGCGGGCGACGGTTTCAACCTGCTGCGGCTCAACGTCCAGTGGGAGAAGGTCGAACCGCGGCGCGGGCACTACGACGCCGGCTACCTGCGTTATCTCGACCGGATCCTGGGCTGGGCCGACCGGCACCGGGTACTGGTGCTGGTCGACTGGCACCAGGACGTGTTCGGGCCGACGTTCGGCCACAACGGCATTCCCGCCTGGGCCGCCCGCACCGACGGCCTGCCCTTCGAGCCCAACCCCGACGACTGGTTCGCGGAGTACTTCCAGCCGGCCGTGCAGGCCGCCTTCACCCACCTGTACGACGACGCCGACCTGCGCGCGGCGCAGCGCGCCGCGTACGCGACGGTGGCCAAGGCGCTGCGCGGTCACCGGTCCCTGTTGGGGTACGACCTGTTCAACGAGCCGTTCGGGCCCGTCCCGGGCGATCCGACCGACCCGGACGACCAGGTGCGCGCCTCCGCCACGCTGGAGCGCGGGCGGTTGGCGGCCATGTACCGGCGGTTGATCGGTGCCGTCCGCTCGGTCGATCCCGACGCCTGGCTCTTCGTCGAACCCACCGTGCTGGTCGGCCAGGGCGTGCCCACCAGCCTGCCCGGCTTCCACGACCCGCGGCCCGGCGCGGCCCGGTTGGGGTACGCCCCGCACTACTACGACACCGCCGTCGAATCGGGCGCCGACTGGGACCCCTCGGGTCGCTTCGTCGAGCGCTACGAGGCGGCGATCGGCGACTACCCCGCCCGTCACCGGGTGCCGGTGCTGGTCGGCGAATGGGGACCGCCCCAGGCCCGCACGCCCGGCAATGCGGAGCTGATGAAGCGTCAGGTGACCTCGCTCGAAGGCTTCGCCGCGGGGTGGGCGCTGTGGTACGACTGCCGCGCCACCGGGGGCGGTGGCTACTGCGCCTACGACCACGACGGCACGCCCGCGCCCGGCAAGGAACCGGCCTTCGGCCCGTACGCGCCCGCGGTGGCGGGGGTCCCCGGTACCGAATCCGCCAGCCCCGCCACCCGGAGCTACACCCTCACCCTGACCGCCGACCGCACCACGCGACGTGCCTGGACCGTGCTGTCCCTGCCGGACGCGGCCTTCCCGCACGGCCCCCGGGTGCGCGTCACCGGAGGCGGCCCGATCACCGTCGTGGTCGCGGACGGGCCCGGACGGACGAAGCTCCGGCTGCCTGCGGCGCGGCCCGGGGCCACGGTGCGGGTGACCGTGACGGATCGTTGACATAGCGTCATGTCGCCCGCGGCCCACGCCTTGGCCGCCTCGACGCCCGTCGCGCTACGGTCGCGGGCCGCGGGGGGCGATCGAGAAGTCGAAGGCGGCGACTCCGGGGTCGAGCGCGGTCACTCCCCCGTCCACGGTCAGCACCGCGCCGTTGACGTAGGACGCGGCGGGCGAGAGCAGCCAGCTGATCGCCTCGGCGACCTCGTGCGGAGCGCCCGGGCGGCCGGCGGGCGTCAGTTGCGTCGCCTCGGCGTAGGCGTCGTCGATGCCTCCGGGCAGTTCGGCCTCGTCCGCGAACCGGGTCATCCGCCGGTCGGCCATCTCGGTCCGGACCCAGCTCGGGCAGACGGTGTTGGCCCGCAGGCCCTGTCGGCCGTAGTCGACGGCCAGGGAGCGGCAGAGTTGCAGCAGGGCCGCCTTGGACGTCGCGTAGGCGGCGTTGCCGGTGCCGTTGCGGAGCGCGGAGACCGAGGCGACCGCGACGACCGCGCCCCGGGTCGCCAGCAAGTGCGGCAGGGCGGCCCGCAGGAGCAGGAACGGGCCGGTGAGATTGGTCCGCAGCACCGCTTCACAGTCCTCCAGGACCATGTCGCCGACCGCGCCGCCGCGCCCGATGCCGGCGTTGAGCACCACCCCGTCCAGCCGGCCGTGGGTGCGTACCGCCGCCTCGACGAGGCCCGCTATTTCTGTGGGGTTCGCGGCGTCGGCGGGGTGGGCGAGGGCGCCGGTCTCCTCGGCGATGCGGTGGAGGGGTTCGGGGCGCCGGCCGGACACCACCACGTGGTGCCCGGCCGCGCTCAGGAGGCGTGCGGTGGCGGCGCCGATGCCGGTGCCACCGCCGGTGACGATGACGACGCGCTGTGCTTCGGGCATGGGGTGCGCCTTTCGGAAGTGTCGGGTTGCGGTCCAAGGGACGGCGTGCGGAGGGTTGTCGGGGCGGGCGTGGGGCCGGGTGGCCGCCGGTGTCGGAGGCGGGCGGTCAGGGGTCGATGCCCGGGAGGTAGGTGTTGGCGGCTCGGGCGGCGGAGGCCAGGTCGGGGATCTCGACGACAGTGATGCCGGCGGCGGTCAGGATGGCCAGGCCCTGCCGGGCGGCGACGAACAGGGACGGTTCGCGCCAGGCGTAGACGACCCGGGGGATGCCGGCTGCGGCGATGAGGCGGGCGCAGGGGGCGGGGCGTGACTTGCGCAGACCACAGGGTTCCAGGGAGCTGTAGAGGGTGGCGTTGGCCAGTCGGGGGTCGTGCGGGTCGAGTTTGGCCAACGCGGCCTCTTCGGCGTGTTGGTGGTCGTCCGCCTCGCGCGAGTGGCCGCGGGCGATCTCCTCGCCGCGGTGGTCGACGACGACCGCGCCGACGCAGAACGCGGTGGCGGAGCGTGGGCACTTGTGGGACAGCGCGATCGCTTCGCCGAGCCAGTGCCGGTCCTGTCGGGTCGGCCGGCCGAGGTGGGTGCTCATGCTCCCTCGCTCCGGCGCTGGGCCAGGTAGCGCACGAAGGCGACGTCCCCCACCTGTGTGACGTCGGCGAGGTGCAGTCGGTGGGCGGTGTCGTGCGGGAAGGCACCGGGGCCCACGAAGCGCGGTGCGCCCGCTTCGCCGACGAAGAAGGGGGCGAGGGCGAGGTGGACCTCGTCGGCGAGGTCGTGGACGAGGAACTGGGTGTGCAGGGTCGTGCCGCCCTCGACCATGAGGGTGCGGATGCCGCGGTCGCCGAGGTCGTCGAGGAGCAGGCCGAGGTCGAGGGGGTCGCCGGCGGCGGTCACGTCGGCGACGTCGGCGAGTTCCTCCGCCAGGGTGGGCAGGGCCGGGCGGGGGCAGTAGACGATCTTGTCGCCGGCGGTGGTGAAGAAGGCCAGGGACGGGTCGAGGCCCTTGGTGGTGACGGTGACCTTCGTGGGGTGTTCGGGCCGTCCCTGACTGCGGCGGTGGGCCCTTCGGGCGGCCGACCCGATCAGGAGCCGGGGGTTGTCGCGCCGGACGGTGGTGGCGCCGACCAGGATCGCGTCACAGGTGGCCCGGACGTCGTCGACCCGGTCGAAGTCGGCGGCGTTGGACAGGCGCAGGCGCCGGTCGCTGGTGTCGTCCAGAAAGCCGTCGAGGGACATCGCGGCGCTGAGCAGGACATAGGGGCGTGGTGCGGAGGGCGGGTCAGTCGGCATCGACGACCCAGGAGGGTGCGGTGCCGCGCATGAACGTGAGGTAGTGGGCGGTGGAGTCCTGGAGGATGCGTTGCGCGTCGCGGCGGATGGCCGGCTCCCACCAGTGGCCGTAGAGCCGGTCGAAGGGGTAGGGGCGGACGGCTTCGACGACGCGATGGACGCCCTGTTCGGGCAGGGGCAGGCGGTTGGGGGCGCTGTAGAGGAAGGCCACCCGGTCCTCGCCCGGGGAGATGTTGATGGTGTCGCCGGTGAGCAGGAGGCCGCGGCCTTCGGCGCCGGCCGCCCAGTGCAGCACCGAGCTGCCCGGGAAGTGGCCGCCGCACTGGACGAGGGTCACGCCGTCGGCGATCGGGAGGGTGCCTTCCCAGGTGGTGACCAGGGGTTCGGTGGCGGCGGGGCGGGAGAGCCAGTGGATGTCCGCCTGGGGCAGCAGGATCTCGGCGTCGAAGGCTTGGCTCCAGGCGACGATCGCGCCGTAGAAGTGGGGGTGGCTGGAGCTGATGGCGCGCAGGCCGCCGGCGTCCCGTACGGCCTGGATGGCGGCGTCGTCGATGTAGGGCGACGGGTCCCACAGGACGTTGCCTTCGTCGGTGCGCAGGAGGAGTCCGCGCTGGCCGATGCCGATCACGGGTTCGGCGCCGATGCCGACGAGGCCGGGTTCGACGTCGCGCACCTGGCTGTGGAAGCCGTCGGCCTTGAGGCGGTCGAGGGTGGACCAGCGCTGTCCGCCTGCGGGGACCCACTGCCGGTCGTCGGCGCAGATGACGCAGACGGCCGGGGGTTCGTTCCCTTCGTGGTAGTCGTGGTTTCCGCAGGTCAGGCAGATCCAAGGCACGTTGGTGTCCTCTCCTGTGGGGTGGGGTCACGTCGGGGGTGGGGGCCGCGGCTCGCCGTCAGGTCAACTCCAGCAGGAGCGCGGCGAGTTCCTCGGGGCGGTTGCTCGGGATCTGGTGGTTGGTGGCGATCTCGCGGTAGTGCCAGTCGGGGGACTTCGCGACGCGGTCGGCGACGGTCCAGAAGGGGCCGGGCGGCTCCGGTCGGGGTTCGCCGGTGGCTTTGACGTAGGTGCGGGTGCAGGGGTACGCCTCCGGCGGGCGGGCCAGGCGCACGGGTTCGGTGAAGGTGCCGATCGGTTGCGGGGTGCGCCGGGCGGTGGCCCAGGCACCGACTTCGGGGTCCTCGAACTCCCGCAGGGGCGGCGGGACGAGCCAGGCGTCGCCCAGGTCGGTGAGGCGGGGGTGGGCGGCGCCGCCGGGGACGCCCGCGGCCTCGCCGTCGGCGGGGACGAAGGCGTCGAGGTAGACGAGGTGTCGTACCCGGTCGGCGACGTGTTCGAGGGCTCCGGTGATCACGCAGCCGCCGTAGGAGAAGCCGAGCAGCACGATGTCGTGGAGGTCTTCGTAGCGGATGCAGTTGACGACGTCGGTGATGTGGGTGGTCAGGCCGACCTGCGGGCTCGCCAGGTGGGCGCGTTCGCCGATGCCGGTCAGGCTCGGGGTGAAGACCTGGTGGCCGGCGCGCTGGAGGAGGTCGCGGACGCGACGGAAGTCGTGGGCGCCGCTCCAGGCACCGTGGACGAGGACGAAGGTTGCCATGGCGTAGTGCTCCACCCAAGGTGAGGAGTGTCCGGGCGATGGTGCCTGTGCGGTGCGGTGCGGGACGGTGCGGGACGGTCCGGTCGGGCCGGGGTCAGGTCGGGTCGGTCACCACGGTGAGGTGACGGGGCGGGGGTTGGACGCGGGTCAGGTCCGCTTCCAGCAGTACGGTGTCGGCTTCGCGGGCGACTTCGCGGAAGCCGGCGAAGCGGTACGTCACGAACATCATGCGGTTGCGGCCGGTCTCGACGAACTCGGCCTGGAGTCGTGCCTTGTTGTCGCGGGCCAGGGTCATGATGTGGTTGAGCAGGACCGCGCCGACGCCGCGGGACATGACGCGGCAGGACATCAACAGCAATCGCAGCCTCCAGACCGTCTCGCCGGTCTCGATCAACGCCAGCCCGATCTTCCCGTACGGGCCGAAGCGGTCTTCGAGTTCGGCGACGAGCAACAGGTGGTCGGGCGACTGGCACAGTACCTTGAGTTCCTCGTAGGAGTAGGTCCTTCCGGTGGAATTCAGCTGATTCGTACGGATGGTGAGTTCCTCGGCCCGTTGGAGGTCTTCTTCCGCCGCGGGGGTGAGGGTGAAGACCATGTCGAGGGTGGCCAGGAAGTCCTCGCCGGTGGCCGTTGCCGCCTTTTCCGCCTGGTCGCGGGCGAGGCCGCTTTGGTACATCGCCCGCCGATGACGCGATTCGTCGGTGCGGAAGCGTGGCTGGAACTCTTCCCATTCCGTGAGGGCGGTGGCGGCCTCGCCGGCGTCCACGCACAGCACGTGGGGGTGGCGGAAGGCGACCTCTTCGCGTTCGAACGGCTGGTCGTCGACGAAGGCGAGGGAGTCCACGCCGATGTTGAGGGCACCGGCGATCTCCGCGATCGAGGCGGACTTGGGGTTCCAGTTGATCTGGGGGTGGAGGAAGTAGTCGGCCAGGCCGCACCGCGTGAGGACGGCCCAGGCGGCGTCGTGGTCGTTCTTGCTGGCGATGGACTGCAGGATGCCCCGGGCGTCGAGGGCCTCGATCAGCGCGACGAGGTCCGGTCGGGGGGTGACGTCGCCGTCTTCGAGGAGGACGCCGTCCCAGAGGGTGTCGTCGAGGTCCCAGACCACGCATTTGACCCGGCCGCGGGGCGGCTTGTCGCGCGGGGTGTCGCGTCGGCCGCCGGGCACGGCGGTGCCGGGTGTCCGGCTGCTCATTTGTACGCCTCCTCCGCGATCTGGACCTCCTGGATCTGGGTGCTGCCCTCGATGATCTCCATGACCTTGGCGTCGCGGTAGTACCGCTGCACGGGGTGGTCGGTGGAGCACCCGGCGGCGCCGTGGAGTTGGACGGCGTCGGCGGCGGCGCGACTGGCGGCGGTGGCGGCGAAGTACTTGGCGATCCAGGTGGCCATGATGGTGTGCGGGTCGTTGTCGTCCTTGAGCCGGCCGGCTTCCCGGCACAGCAGGCGGGCGGCCCGCACGTCGGTGACCATCCGGGTGAGCATCTGGCGCACGAGCTGGTGGTCGCCGAGCGGGGCGGGGCGGTTGCCCTTCCGGCCGGTGTGGCCGGCACTGGCCTCCATGCAGGCTTGGAGGATGCCCACGCAGCCGCAGGCGACGCTGTACCTACCGATGTCGAGGACGCCGGTGAGGACGGTGGCGAGCGCGAAGCCCTCCGGGCCGAGCACCGCGTCCGCGCCGAGGAGGCAGCGGTCGAAGTCGATCTCGGCGAGCATGCTCGCCGTGGTGCCCAACATGCCGGTGCGCGGGCGGATGGTGAGGCCGGGGGTGCCGCGTTCGACGAGGAAGGCGGTCACGCCGCGTTCGGTGCGGGCGAAGACCAGGAGCAGGGTGGCGAGTTGGCCGCCGGTGATCCAGCGCTTCTGCCCGTCGAGGAGGTGGCCGGATGTGTCGCGGGTTGCGGTGGTGGCCAGTTGGGCGGCGTCGCTGCCGCCCTCCGGTTCGGTCAGGCAGAACGCGCCGAGGGCCTGGCCGCTGGCCAGGCGGGGCAGCCACCGTTCGCGTTGGTCCGCGCTGCCCCAGCGGGCGACGGCATGGGCCACCATCGAGTGCACGGTGAGCAGACTGCGCACGGAGGAGCAGCCGCGGCCGACCTCCTCGTGCAGGGCACCGAGGGTGACCATGTCCATCCCGGCGCCGCCGACGTCGGTGGGCAGGATCGCGCCCCACCACCCCAGTTCGCCGAGGCGGGCCAGCATCTCGTCGGGGACGCGTTCGTCGCGGTCGAAGCGGTCGGCGTGCGGGGCGATCTCGGCGTCGACGACGGCACGGAAGGCGGTGGTGTCGGGTGACGGGTCAGGCATCCGGCCGGGTTCCCGTCAGTCGTTCGACGAGCTTGGTCATGGCCGTCACGGTGCGGAAGTTGTCGAGTTCGAGGTCCTCGTTCGGTATCTGCACGGCGAAGTGCTTCTCGACGAACATGATCAGTTGAATGGTGAACAGGGAGTTGGCGATGCCGCGGCCGAAGAGGTCCTCGTCGTCGGCGATCGTCAGGTTGGGGAAGCTGTCGGCCAGGAACTTCGCGAGGTCGGAACGGATGTCGATCAACGGTCGGCCTCCCAGCCGTGGGACCCGTACGAGAAGAACCCCTGCTGGGTTTTGCGGCCGTGCAGTCCGGCGTCGACCATCTTCTTGAGCAGGGGGCAGGGGCGGTACTTGCTGTCGTTGAAGCTGTCGTGGAGGACTTCGATGCTGCGCAGGATGGTGTCGACGCCGATCAGGTCCGCGGTGGCCAGCGGGCCCATGGCGTGGCCGAAGCAGGAGGTGAAGACCGCGTCGACCTGTTCGGCGGTGGCGACGTTCTCGTGGACGAGGAAGGCGGCCTCGTTGATGGTGAGCATGAGGACGCGGTTGGAGACGAAGCCGGGCGAGTCGTTGACGACGATCGCGGTCTTGCCCATGGTGGCCAGCAGTTCCTGGGCGATCGCCACGGTGGTCGGCGTGGTGTGGTGGCCGGGGATCAGTTCCACCACTGGCTTCATCGGGACCGGGTTCATGAAGTGGATGCCCAGGACCTGGGGGGCGCGCCGGGTCAGGGAGGCCAGGCGGGTGATGGGGAGGGCGGAGGTGTTGGCGGCGAAGACGCAGTGCGCGGGGCAGACGTCGTCGAGGACGGGGTAGACCCGTTGTTTGATCTCCCAGCTCTCGGTCACGTTCTCGATCACGAAGTCGACGTCGTGGAGGTCCGCGTAGTCGGTGGTGAAGGTGATCGCCCGAAGGGCCCGGTCGGCGTCGACGGGGTCCTTGGTCGCGCCGACCAGGCGGCTCAGGCGCAGTTCGGTGCGTATGCGGATGGCGGTGGAATCCAGGATGTCCTTGCTGACGTCGATCAGCACGACGTCGTGACCGGCCGTCGACAGGCTCTGGGCCACTCCCCCGCCCATGATGCCCGCGCCGATCACCCCGACCCGACTCATGTCTGCCTCCTGTGGTGTCCGTGGGGGCCGACGAGGAGGGTGTCGGCCCGGTCTGCGTGCGGTGGGTTGCGGTGCGTCGGTGGATGGCTGTGTGGGTGTGCCGGTGGTGGTGCGGGTGGCGTCATGTGCGCTCCGTCCGGGGGGTCGGTTCGGTGAGGACGTCGGCGAGCGCGGCGACGGTGAGGTGGTCGAAGAGGGTCTGCAGGGTGAGGTGGACCTGGCAGGTCTCGCGGATGCGGGCGACGAGGGTGATGCCGAGGAGGGAGTGGCCGCCGAGGTCGTAGAAGTTGTCGTGGATGCCGACGGGTTCGACGCCGATGTGGTCGCGCCACAGGTCCACCAGGCGCTGTTGGAGGGGGGTCGTCGGGGCGACGTAGGGGGTGGCCAGTGGGGGTCGGGCGTGGGCCCGGGGCGGTGTGGCGGGCCGGGGGTCGGCGGGTTGGGGGCGCAGGGCCCCGACGTTGCCCATGAGGGCCGTCAAGTCCTTGGTGGCCACCACGACTTGGGGCGCCACGTCGCGGGCCAGGACCCGGTCGAAGGCGTCGGTGCCCTCGGCGGGGAGGATGCCGGTCTCCAGGTGGGCGCGGAAGGCGTTGTCCTCGTGCGCCGGGCCGGGCAGGTGCGGGTGGGAATAGGCGGGGACCTCGTCGGAGGTGCCGTCGCGCAGCGCGACCAGCTTGCTGTCCAGGGCGCGGGCCTTCTTCATGACGAAGTCCCCGACGGTCAGCAGGACATGGCCGTCCTCGTCGAGGAGGGTCACGTCGAAAGAGCGGGTCTCGTGCGGCGTGCCCGCCCGGTCGGTGCGCTGGGTCAGGAAGGTGTGGATGCGCGGCGGCAGGGGGGCGTGCATCTCGATGGTGCGGTAGCGCAGCGGCATGAGGTAGTCGCGTTCCAGGTACAGGCTGACGAGTCCGGTGGCGACGTCGAGGAGGAAGGGGTGCAAGCCCAGGGCGGTGACCTCGTCGGTGTAGGGCTCGGGCACGGCCAGGCGGGCCAGGACGTGCCCCTCCCCCGTCCAGACGCGTTCGACGCACCGGGAACGCGGTCCGAAGGTCATCGGGCCGTGGTGGGTGACGGGTCCCGCGTCGCGGAGGGCGTGGCGCGCCAGCAGGTCGGGGACGGCCTGCGGCGGTGCGTCGGCGGGCCGGGGCGGGGCGGGCCGGACCCGGCCGGTGACGTGTTCGGTCCAGTGCGGACCGCCGGTGCCCGGGTGGTCGGCGCGGCTGGCGACGGAGAACTGGTACGCGTCGTCGTGCCGTTCCAGGACGACGTGGACTTCGCGTGCCCGGCCGTCGCCCAGGACGACGGGGGCGAGGAAGAGGACGTCGTCGAAGTCGACCAGTTCGCCGTGGCCTTGGTCGGCCATGGCGGCCCGCACCATCTCCAGGTACGCGGTGCCGGGGATGACGGGGTGGCCGAGCATGCGGTGTTCGTCGACGAGCCAGTCGTCGGGACTGGTGAACCGCGTGGCGTAGACCGCGAGGGTGGGCGTGGTGGCCAGGCAGGTGTGCAGGAGGGGGTGGCCGACGGGGCGGGGCTCGGCGTGGGGCGGGGCGGTGGGGGTGAGGGTGTTGACCGCCATGCCCACTTCCTGCCAGGCGTCCCAGTTGACCGCGACCGTGTGCGGGCCGTCGGCGGTGCTGCGGTACTGGGCGTAGGCGTCCAGGAAGGCGTTGGCGCTGCAGTAGTCGACCTGGCCGAGTCCGCCGCTGAAGGCGATGGTGGACGAGCACAGCAGCAGGAAGTCCAACGGGGTCTCGCGCAGCAGGGCGTCGAGGACCAGCGTGCCGTGGACCTTGGGGGCCAGTACGGCGTGTGCGGTGGCGGGGTCCTTCAGCTGCATCAGGCCGCCGCCGGGGACGCCGGCGGCGTGGATGACGCCGTCGAGCGGGCCGAACCGCTCACGGGCGGTGGCCAGGGCCGCGCGCATCTGGGGCGCGTCGGTCACGTCGGCGGTGAGCACCAGTACCTGCGCGCCGAGTCGCTCCAGGGCGGTGACTTCGCGGATCTTGGTGGTGGTGGCGTCGTGGGCGTCGTGGGTGGCGAGCCAGTCGTCCCAGTCGTTCCGGACGGGGAGTGCGGAGCGTCCCACCAGGACGAGGCGGGCCCGGGCGGTGCGGGCCAGGTGTGCGGCGAGGGTGCGGCCGATGCCGCCGAGTCCGCCGGTGATCAGGTAGACGCCCTCCTCGCGGATGCGGGGCGGGCGGTGCGCGGCGGGCGCGAGGGGCAGCGGTTGCCAGCGGGGGGTGAAGCGGGTGCGTCCGCGGTGGGCGACGACCGGTTCGGCGGCGGGGCGGCGGACGAGTTCGGTGACGAGGCGGTCCAGGGCGCGGTCGGTGAGGTGGGGCTGGTCGGTGGCGGGGCCGACGTCGATGCTCTGGGTCGTCAGCCGGGGGTGTTCCTGCGGGGCGACCAGGCAGGGGCCGGTGACGGTGGCCTTTTCAGGACTGATTGGCTCGCCGTCGGTGACTTGGCGGAGCCCGTTGGAGACCACGGCCAGGTGGAGCGGGTCGTCGGTGCCGAGGGCGCCCCATGCCTGGGTGAGGGCGAGGAGGCTGGCGAAGCCGCGGCGCCGGTGGTCGTCGTACCGGTCGGGGCCGGGTGGTGCGGGGGCGTCGGCGGTGACGGTCCACAGGTGGGCGACGGTGTGCGGCAGGCGGTCGTGTGCGGCCAGGGTCCGCAGCAGTGCGTGGTAGTCCTCGGTGCGGTCCGGGTCGACGGTGGCGTGCCGGTCGTCGTGGTGGTAACGGGCCGCGGGCGCAACGGTGGTGACGTCGTGGCCGGTGCGGCGCAGGCGTCGGGCGAGGCGTTCGCCGAGGCCGAGGTCGTCGAGGAACAGCAGCCACCGCTGGGGGCGCGCGGCCAGTTCCTCGTCGTCGACGGGGGCCGGTGGTGCGGTGGAGGTCCAGGTGGGGACGGAGAACCAGTCGGCGAGGTCGGGGAGCTTGCGCAGCGCGTCGGTGGACGCCGTCGTCGGTGCCTGGGTGGCGGGTGGGCGGTGGGCGCCCTGGCCCGGGGTGGTGGGCAGGTCGATCCAGTAGCGCTGGCGTTGGAACGGGTAGGTGGGCAGGGGGACCCGCCCGGGTTCCGCCCCGGAGTGGACGCGCTCCCAGTCCGGTTCCAGGCCGGCCAGCCAGAGCCGGCCGAGGGTGGCCAGGAGGAAGGGGCCGGCGCCCTGGTCGTCGTGGGCGGCGGGCAGCGAGGACAGCGATGTGCGGCTGCCGCCGCCGTCCTCGGGCAGCAGTTGCAGTGCCAGGCTGCTGTACGCCTGCCCGGGCCCGACCTCCAGCAGGATGCGGTCCGGGTCCTGCCACAGTTGGTGGATGCCGCTGGAGAAGCGCACCGGCTGGCACATGTGCCGGGCCCAGTAGGTCGGATCGGTGGCTTCGGCGTCGGTGATCCAGGTCCCGGTGACGTTGGAGAGGTAGGGGATGCGGGGCGGGCGGAGGGTGAGGGTGCGGGTGAGCTCGGTGAACGGGGCGCGGGCCGGTTCCATCATCCGGGAGTGGAAGGCGTGCGTGGTCTGGAGTCGGCGGCAGGCGATCTGGTCGTCGGTGAGCCGCCGTTCGACCTCGGCGACCGCGTCGGTCGGGCCGGCCAGGACGGTCAGGGCGGGGCCGTTGAGGGCGGCGACGCACAGGCGGTCGTCGACGGCGCGGGCCTGTGCCTCGGGGAGCGACACCGCGAGCATCGCGCCACCGTCGAGGCCGTCGATGAGCAGTGCGCGCTGGGCGACGAGGTGGGTGGCGTCCTCAAGGGAGAGGACCTCGGCGACGCAGGCGGCCACCCACTCGCCGATGCTGTAGCCGATGAGTGCCTGCGGGGTGATGCCCCAGTCCCGCCAGAGCTGCGCCAGCGCCCACTCGACCATGAACGTGGCGGGCTGGGCGTAGCGGGTGTGGTGGAGTTCCGCGGCTCCGGGTGACGGCGGGGCGCCGCGGCCGAGCATCCTGCGCAGGTCGAGCCCGCCGCCGTGCGGGGCCGGGTCGTCGGGGGTGCGGTCCGTGGGGTAGAGCAGGGTGCGCAGGTCGAGGTCGAGGTGGGGTAGGAAGAGTTGGGCGCAGCGGTCGATCTCCCGGCGGAAGACGGGTTCGTGGGTGTACAGGTCGTGCGCCATGTGCGGGTACTGGTCGCCCAGGCCGGAGAACATGAAGGCGACCGGGCGGGTGCTGCGCTGGCCGGTGTGCTGCCGCAGCAGGCGGCGGGGGTCCCGGGTGGCGAGGGCCTCGGCGGCGTCGGCGGCGTCGCGGCAGACGAGGGCTTGGCGGTGGGCGAAGGGGGTGCGGCCGGCCTGGAGGGTGTAGGCGACGTCCGTGAGGTGCTGGTCGGGGGTCTCGCGCAGGTGCGTGGCCAGGCGGTCGGTGGCGTCTTCCAGGGCGGTGTCGGTGCGGCCGGAGAGCAGCAGGAGGTGCCAGGGCCGGGCGGCGGTGGGCACGGGGCGGGCGGGGGCCTCTTCGAGGACGGCGTGGGCGTTGGTGCCGCCGGTTCCGAAGGAGCTGACGCCGGCCCGGCGGGGGGTGTCGTCGGTCTTCCAGTCGGTGAGTTCGGTGCAGACGTGGAAGGGCGAGCCGACGAAGTCGATGTCGGGGTTGGGGCGGTGGTAGTGGAGGCTGGGCGGGATCCGGCGGTGGCGCAGGGCCAGGGTGGTCTTGATCAGTCCGGCGAGGCCGGCGGCGGCGTGCGTGTGACCGATGTTGGACTTGACGGAGCCCAGGGCGCAGTGGCCGGTGCGGTCGGTGCCGGCGCGGAAGGCGCGGGTGAGTCCTTCGACCTCGATGGGGTCGCCCAGTGCGGTGGCGCTGCCGTGCGCCTCGACGTAGCCGATGGTGCCGGGGTCGACGTCGGCCATCAGGTGGGCGGCGCGGATGGCGCGGGCCTGGCCGGTGACGCTCGGTGCGCTGAAGCCCACCTTGGCGGCGCCGTCGTTGTTGATGGCGGAGCCCTTGATGACCGCGTGCACCGTGTCCCGGTCCGCGAGCGCGTCCTCCAGGCGTTTGAGGACGACGACGCCCACGCCGCTGGAGCTGACGGTGCCTTGGGCCTGGGCGTCGAAGGAGCGGCAGTGCCCGTCGGGCGAGAGGATGCCTCCGGGTTCGTAGCGGTAGCCCTCGGTGTGGTCGGCCCGTACGGTGCTGCCGCCGGCCAGGGCGAGGTCGCAACTGCCGCTGAGCAGGGCCTGTCCGGCGAGGTGGACCGCCACCAGCGAGGTGGAGCAGGCGGTTTGGACGCTGACGGCGGGGCCGCGCAGGTCCAGTTTGTAGGCGGTGCGGGTGGCGAGGTAGTCGGCTTCGTTGCTGAGGTGGGTGAGCAGCCAGCCGGCCGCCTCGGTCAGCTCGGGGTGGGCCTGGAGGTGGCGCAGGTAGGTGTTCTCGTAGCATCCGGCGTAGACGCCGGTGGCGGAGGGGCGGCGGTCGTTGGCGTATCCGCTGTCCTCCAGGGCTTCCCAGGCGCATTCCAGGAAGACCCGGTGTTGGGGGTCGATGAGTTCGGCTTCGCGGGGCGTGATCTGGAAGAACTCCGCGTCGAACAGGGCCGGGTCGGCGAGGACGCCGCGGGCCTTGACGTAGTCGGGGTGGTCCAGGAGGGCCGGTGGGACCCCGGCTTCGGCGAGGGCGTCCGCGTCGAAGTGGGTGAGGGATTCGACGCCGTCGCGGAGGTTGTTCCAGAACTGGCCGACGTCGTCGGCGCCCGGGTAGCGGCAGGCCATGCCGACGATGGCGATTTCCAGTCCGGTGCTCATATCTCGGTGTCCTGCTGCCGGCGGCGCTGCTGGAGTTGTTGCGCCAGGCGCCGGTTGCCCGCTGCCGCGTCCTGTGCCCGGTCCGGTTCGGTGCGGTCGTCGGCGCGGGCCAGGTAGTCGGCCAGGGCGCCGACGGTGGGGCGGGCGAAGAGTTCCACGACGGGTACGTCCGTGCCGAGGGCGTCGTGCAGGCGCACCTGGAGCTGTCGGACGAGGAGGGAGTTGCCGCCGAGGTCGAAGAAGTGGTCGTGCGTGCCGACGCGTTGGCGGCCGAGCAGGTCGCACCAGATGGCGGCGATGCGGGTCTCCAGTGCCGTGCTGGGGGCGGCCGGCCGACTGGCGGTGGGGCGTGCCAGGCGGGTGGCGAGCGCGGCGCGTTGGATCTTTCCGGTGGTGGTGCGTGGGATGGCCGGCAGGCGGAAGAGGCGTCGGGGGACCTTGGGCGCGGCCAGGCGGGTGGCCAGGAACGCGGTCAGCTCGTCGTCCTCGATCCGGGTGGTGACGACGAGGGCGGCCGCCACTTCTTCCCCGAGGGTGGCGTGCGGGAGGGGGAAGGCCGCGGCCTCGGCCACGGCGGGGTGGGCCAGGAGTGCCTCTTCCACTTCCACGGGTGAGATCTTCGTGCCGCCGCGGTTGATGATCTCCTTGATGCGGCCGGTCAGGAAGAGGAAGCCGTCCTCGTCGAGGTGGCCCCAGTCCCCGGTGCGGAGCCAGCCGTCGGTGAAGGTCTGGGCGTCGGCCGCGGGGTTGCGGTCGTAGCCGGCGATGACGGTGGCGCCGCGGAGCACGATCTCACCGTTCTCGCCCGGGGGCAGGAAGTCGCCGTGTTCGCCCCGGATGGCGATCTCGTTGCCGATGGACACCCCGACCGAACCGGGTTTCCGGGTGGCGGGCGGCAGCGGGTTGCTGGTGACGATGGAGCACGCTTCGGTCATGCCGTAGGAGTCGATGACCGGTGCCTGGACGGCGCGTTCCAGCGTCCGGCGCAGGTCGGCCGGGAGCGGGGCCGAGGCGGAGCGGACGAAGCGCAGGGGCTGCCGGAGGGCGTCGGGGCGGGTCGCCAGGGCGCCGACGATCGCCTGGTGGACGGCGGGGACGGCGGTGTACCAGGTGGGGGTGAAGGCGGTCAGCCAGTCGGGGAAGGCGGTGGCGTCGAACCCTTCGGGGCACACGACGCTGGCGCCGGCCCACAGGGTGGCCAGCAGCGGGCTCATCAGTCCGTGTCCGTGGAAGAGCGGCAGCACGTTCAGGCAGCGGTCGTGGTCTTCGAGGTGGAGGCTGGTGGCGATGTTGCGGGCGGAGTGGCAGACGATGTCGTGCGTCTGCGGGACGAGTTTGGGGCGGCCGGTGGTACCGGAGGTGTGCATGAGGAAGGCGATGTCGGCGGCGCGCCCGGCGTCGTCGTCGGGTGCGGGTTGGGAGTGCGACCGGACGGCGGGGTTCGGGGGCGGTGCGGCGTCCGGGTCGGGGACGAGGTCGAACGTGCCGGCGGCGCCGTCGGGGACGGGGACGAGGTGGAGCAGGGTGCGGCCTTGGGCGCGGGCGACGGCGGCGGCCAGGGTGTCGGCGCCCTGTCGGACGATGACCGCGCGGGCGTCCATGTCGGTGAAGAAGGCGTCGAATTCCCGGGCCGTGCCGGCGGGGTCGAGTGGGGCGACGACGGCGGTGCGGGCCACGGTGACGAACGCCGCGGCGGCGTGCGGCCCGTGGGGCAGGGCGACGGCGATCCGGTCACCGCGCCCGATGCCGGCGGCGGCCAGCGCGCGTGCGGTGCGCTCGGCCTGCTGGTGCAGTGCGCGGTAGGTCAGGGCGGGGGCGTTCGGGCACAGGACGGCCGGTGCCTGCGGCCGGTGCCGGTTGTGGTGGTCCAGCAGGTGGCCGAGGTGGCGGATGCGCACGGCGCCAGGTTCCTGGGTGGTGGCGGCGTCCTTCGCAGGGGTCACGTGGAGTTCCTCTCGGACAAGGAGAGCACCGGCGGGCGGGGCGGCTGCGGTCCTGCTCGGTCCGCGGGCGGGGGTTCGCGCGGCGGGCCCGGGCTGGTGGCGCACCGCCCGCGCAGGCGTGCGGTCAGCCGCGCCAGGCGTTGTCCTTGGAAGGCGGCCGCCTTGACGGTGGCGTCCGCGGGCCGTGAGCCGCCCGCGGTGGAGTGCGCGGTGCCGTAGGGGTTTCCGCCGGCCGCCGCGACGGCGGGGTCGGTGTAGCCGGGGGGCACGAGGACCGCTCCCCAGTGGTGCAGGACGTCGTAGAGGGCCAGGAGGGCGGTTTCGCTGCCGCTGTGCGGGTGACTGGTGGTGACGAAGGCGGTGACGGTCTTTCCCGCCAACTCACCTGTGGTGCACAGGGGTTCGCAGGCGGCCAGGAACTGCGACAGGAGTGGTGCGACGAGGCCGGCGCGGACCGGCGCTCCGAACGCGACGGCGTCGGCCCAGGCGACGTCGGCGGGCGTGGCGGCCCGGGCACCGGTCGGCGTGTGGGCGGTGCCGGGCGGTGCGAGCGGGCGGAGCCTGACCTCGGCCTGTGCGGAGCGGGCTCCGTGGGCGAGGGCGTCGGCCAGGATGCGGGTGCTGGCGCAGTCGGGGTGGTGGAGGACGGCGATCCGGGTGGGGCGGGTGGTGCTGCGGGCGGCGCGGGAGGCGCGGGAGGCGGCGAGTTGGTGCGCGTAGTGGCCGATCCGGCGGCCCAGGGCGCCCGCGGCGCGCAGGTACGTGTCGGGGAGGGCGCCGTCGGTGGCCGGGGGTGCGCCGACGCCGTAGGGGTTGGCGCCGGCGGCGGTGAAGGAGCTGTCGGTGGGGTCGGCCGACATGATCAGCGTGCCCCAGTGGTACATGCTGCGGTACAGCGCGAGCAGGGTGGCTTCGCGGCCGCCGTGGGGGCTGTTGGCACTGGTCATGCCGGTGACCACGCGGTCGGCGAGGGCACCGGCGCGCCACAGGTCCGAGGTCGATTCGAGGAACTGCTTCAGTGCGGCGGAGACGTTCCCGAAGTAGGTGGGCGTGCCGAACACAACGCCGTCGGCCCACAGCACGTCGTCGTGCGTGGCGACCGGGACGGGGTGTGGTGCGCCCGGTGGTGGCCCCTTGAGTGCCCGGTCCTCGACGCGGCGCAGGCGCACGGTGGCGCCGCCTGCCAGCGCACCGTCCGCGGCGGCTCGGGCGAGCGCGTGGAGGGTGCCTTTCCGGCTGTGGTAGATGACCGCGACATGAGGGGCTCGCTGCATGATTCCCTGTTCTCAGGAGGACTCGGCCAGGCGGAACCCGACCGCGTAGAAGCCGCGGTCGTACAGTCCGTGTCGGCGCCGGCAGCGCGCCACGTCTCCCCGGCGGGTGAAGCTTCCGCCCCGCACGATGCGGTAGGTGCTCTGGGCGCGCAGCACCTCGTTGGCGGAGTGCATGCCGCCGGCGTACGGCAGGAGGTCGTCGGCGACGAGTTCGCCGCCCGGGTAGGGGCGGTAGTCGTCGGCGACGTACTCCTCGACGTTGCCGGCCAGGTCCAGGACGCCGAACGGGGAACGGCCCGCGGGGTAGCTGCCGATCGGGGTCGCGGACAGCGGTCCGGCTTCGGAGGTGTTGGCGCGGTCGGGGTCGAAGGTGTCGCCCCAGGGGAATTCGCGGCTCTGCCCGCCGGTCGCGGCGTACTCCCACTCGGCTTCGGTGGGCAGCCGGAAGGCCCGCCCGGTGCGGTGGGCGAGCCACTCGGCGTACGCGTCGGCCGCCTGGGCGGGGACGGTCCACACCGGGTGGTTGGCGAGGTGGTGGGGGTAGCAGCCGAAGTGCCAGGAGGTGGGGAGCCAGCGGGCGCGGGTGTCTTCGAGGAACGCCCGGTACTCGTGGTTGGTGACCGGGTAGCGCATGAGGCGGAAGGCGGCGAGGTCGACGTCGTGCGCCGGACACTCCTTGCGCAGGAAGTCCTCCTGGAGGCCGGTGTGTTGCCACTGGGCGAGGACCTCGGGCAGGCGGTCGGCTTCCAGGCCGATGCGGACGCGGGCGCCGGGGATGTCCGCCATCGGGGGGTCGTCGGGGCGGATGCGGGGGTCCCCCACCAGGCCGCACAGGCTGCCGGCCGCGTAGCGGCGGGCGAAGGGGACGTCCGGGTCCTCGACGACCGCCACCAGTGCGTCGGGGGTCTCCCGCCGCAACGCGGTGGCGTGGCGCTGGAGTTCGGTGGGCCGGGTGCGTCCTTCGAACCAGGCCGGCAGCCGCATGGCGTGGCGGTCGCCGATCATGTCGGTGTTGGGGGGCACGGGGTGTCCGCTGGCGACCGTCACGCCGCGACCTCCTCGACCAGGCGGAAGCCGATGGCGTAGATCTTGCGGTCGAACCAGCCGTGCCGTCGGGAGCAGCGGGCGAGGTCGCCGAAGCGGGTGAAGCTGCCGCCGCGGGCGATGCGGTAGGAGCCGGCCGTGGTGAGGTCGTCGGCCACCGCGGCGCCGCCCGGGTAGGGGCGGTAGTCGTCGGCGACGAACTCCTCGACGTTGCCGGCCATGTCCTCGGCGCCGAACGGGGTGCGGCCGGCCGGGTGGATGCCGACGGGCGCGGTGGTGAGGGGGCCGTTCTCGACGGTGTTGGCGCGGTCGGGGTCGAAGGTGTCGCCCCAGGGGTAGGCGCGGCTCAGCCCGCCGGTCGCGGCGTACTCCCACTCGGCTTCGGTGGGCAGCCGGAAGGCCCGCCCGGTGCGGTGGGCGAGCCACTCGGCGTACGCGTCGGCGTCCTGCGGTCGGACGGTCCAGACGGGGTGGTTGGCGCGGTGCAGGGGGTAGACGCCGAACTCCCAGGAGGTGGGGAGCGCGTCGGCGCCGGTGTCGGCGAGGAAGGCGCGGTATTCGAGGTTGGTGACCGGGTACCGCATGATCCGGAAGGCGTCGAACCTGACCTGGTGGCGCGGGCACTCCTTGGCGATCCAGGATTCCTGCACCCCGACGTCGGCCCAGGCGTCGACGACCTGTTGGACCTGGTCCTCGGGGAGTCCGACGGCGCACTGCGCGGCGGGCAGGGCCACCGTTTCCGGGTCGTCGGGCCGGATCCGGGGGTCGCCGCGCAGCCCCAGGACGGTGCCGGCGGCGTAGCGGCGGGCGAAGTCCGCGGTGGCGTCGCCGCACAGGTCGACGAGTTCGGCGGGTGCGCGGCCCAGCAGGTCGGGGTGGCGGGCGAACAGGTCGTGCGGGAGGCGTTCGACCAGCGAGGCGGGCAGTCCCATGGCGGACCGGTCGTCGAGCCGGTTGGGGTCGGTGATGGTGGGTCGGGGCCGTCCGGTGGAGGTGGTCACGCGGTCGTCCCGGGGATCTCGTAGACCTGGCTGTCGTAGGAGCCGGCCAGGAACAGGCCCCGGTCGGGGTCGTGGGACAGGGAGGAGATGCCGGCGGTGGTCGGGCGTTCCTCGGTGGTCCACCGGTCGCGGTCGCGGTCGTAGATCTTGACGTGGCCGTGGTAGGAGCCGGTCGCGATCAGCCGACCGGAGGCGTCGGCGGCGACGCACTTGATGGAGTTGGGGTGCGTGGTGGGGATCACGCGTGAGGTGAAGTCCGGTGCCCAGAGCCGGAGTTTGAGGTCGCGTCCGACGCTGGCGAAGTGGCCGTCGGCGAGGCCCACGCAGCCGTTGGCGATGCGGTCGTGGGCGGCGTCGATGCGGTGGACGAGTTCCCTGGTGCGGGCGTCGTGCCAGGCGACGCCGGTGTCGGCGCACACGGAGAACAGCAGGTCACCGGAGAAGGCGACGCCCTTGACCGCGTTCTCGTGCAGGGGGACGTCGGCGACGTGGTGGAGTCGGCCGTCCGCATCGAGGCGGAAGACCAGCCCCTCGCCGGTGTAGGCGCCCACCAGGAGATGGGTGGTTCCGTCCACGTCGTAGCGGACGCCGCAGTTGAGCGGCGAGCGGTGCTGGTGCAGGACGCGTCCGGTCGCCGCGTCCATCAGCTTGCCGAGTTGGCCGCCGGTGACCATGACGGTGGGGCTCAGCGGCGTGAGGAAGTTGCACAGGCTCCCCGTCTGCCCGTGCACCGCGGTGTCGCGCAGCACGATGCCGGCGTCCCCGACGGTGTAGACGCTGCCGCCGTCGGCGCAGACCGCGTTGATGCCGGGGGTGGTGGGGACGTCGGCGTCGCTCCACTGGCCGCTGAGGTAGTCGTAGGTGCGGTAGGAGGCGCCGAACGTGCCGAAGACGAGGGTGTCCTTGGCGGCGAAGGCGCAGGAGCGGGGCCAGACGTCGTCGGGGATGTCGGACTGCCCGATCTGGCGGAGTTCGCGTGCGCTGGTGTCCCACAGCAGCAGTTTGCGGTCGTAGCTGAGGCTGACCAGGAGGCTGCGCTCGGCGCTGAGGACGAGGCGTTTGATGCCGGCGTCGTGTCCCTGGACGGTGGTGCGGTCCGCGCCGTGGATGACGACGATCTGGCCGCCGTCGTTGCCGGCGTAGAGGGTGCCGTCGGGGGCGCTGACGATGGTGTCGGTCTCGACGCCGCCGAGGTCGATGTCCTCCAGGAGGGCGCCGGTGGCGGCGGACCAGCGTTTGACGGTGCCGTCGTCGCTGGAGGTGACCAGTTGTTCTCCGTCGGCGGACCAGTCCACCGAGATGACGTCGGCGGTGTGGCCGACGCAGCAGTGCACGAGGGTGCCGGTGAAGTCGTAGACGCGCAGGTTGTGGTCGCGGGAGGCGGTGGCGATCCACTCCCGGGTCGGGTGGAACGCCGACATCTCCACGTCGTCGGCCTGTGCGTTGAAGACCGCGCGGAGCTTCAGGTCGGGGACGGACCACAGGCGTGCGCTGTAGTCACTGGACGAGGTGACCAGGAGGGTGCCGTCGGGGCTGAAGGCGCACTGGTTGGCGAGGTGGTCGTGCAGGACGCGGTTGACCGGGCGCTTGGTGGCCTGGTCCCAGAGGATCACTTGGTTGTCGTAGCCGGCGCTGGCGATGTACTTGTCCTGGTAGGCCGCAATGCCGCTGATGGGACTCCTGTGCGCGATCACGCGCACCCTCCTCGTCAGTCGATTTCGATGGAATGACCGGCGTACATGACTTTTGCTTGGAGGTACTTGCGGTTCGCGTCGGTGAGGTGGACGGCGGTGCGTCGTTGGCTGTGGACGGTGATGCCGCCGGCCTCCAACTGCCGGATCTTTTCCGGATTGTTGGAGAGGATCTCGATTTCCTTCAGGCCCATCGTGACGAGCATCTGGGCGGCCGAGGAGTAGGTGCGCTGGTCGTCGAGGAAGTTCAGGGCGCGGTTTGCCTCAAAGGTGTCCATGCCGGTGTCTTGCAGGGCATAGGCATCGATCTTGTTGTACAGACCGATGTCCCGGCCCTCCTGGCGGAGGTAGAGCAGGAGGCCGCCCTTGTCGTGCATCAAGGCCATGGCCTCGCGCAGTTGCGGCCCGCAGTCGCAGCGGGTGGATCCGAGCACGTCACCGGTCAGGCACTCGGAGTGGAGCCTGACGAGCGGTACGGGTTGGGTCAGCGCGTCGCCGAACACGACCATGAGGTGTTCGCGTCCGTCGTCGAGTCCGTCGAAGGTGATGATTTCGCTCGGCGCGAGCTTGCCGTCGGATATCTTCAACGGAATGCGCACCCGCGTGCGGACACGGGGAGGTTCCGGTTTCTTGCCGGCTGACTGATCGAGTACGTGATTCTTGCTGAATGGGTAGGAAGAACGGTTTTCCAATGACATCCCCGCCATCCGAAGTTGGCTTGCGCGTCTTTCCGGAACCGCTTTTTCCGCTACCTACTGCACATGCCGCAGGCCCTTGATCCGGCGCCACACTCCCGCAAATCCCGCAGCGTCGTCAAGCGGCACAACACGTCTCACGTGGTGGCGATGGTGCCCTTGGTACGTCGCACTCGGTGCGGGCGGTCGGCCGCGCCGGAAAGGCCGCGCAGGGGGCCGTCATTCCGGAAAGTGCGCAGGTGGCGAACCGGCGTCCCGGTCCGCCCCGCTCCCCTGCCGCACTGCCGCCGGCGGCTGGGCGGGCCGGCGCCGGGCGGCGTGTGTCGCGTGGGCGCGGGCCGCCGCGGCCTGCACGATCGTCGACGTCCACGCCAACTCGCCGTACGTGCCGCGCTGTTCCGGAATGGCGTCATGGAGTCGACGCCACAGTTCCGCTTCGTTCCACAATACGAACCTCCGGTGCGCGGTGGCGGGCGAGACGCCGAACGCCCTCGGTAGCTGACGCCAGGCACAGCCGCTGGTTAATACGTAGACCACCGCCGTGAAGACGATCCGCTCGTCTCGGGGGGCCGTCCCGCCGCCTTGCGGGCGATGACCGAACGACGGTAATAGCGGGGCGGCTATTTGCCACAGCCCGTCGGGAACGAGTCTGGCGAACAGGTCACTGTCCATGAGAGGCGATGGTGCCTCAGGCCCATGCCACCACATGAGACAACTCATCGCGTCTCAGCCGTCTCAAATTCACGGACACGATCTTGTTTGTCCCGCGCGGCATTACCGCAATTAGCGATCATGGGAGCCTCGTCCACGCCCTTGGAGGATTCCCGCCCGTGGTCAGGGGAATGATCGGCGGACGGACCCCGGCGCACCGGCAGGCGGTCATCCCCGCGCACCGCCCGGCCCCACCGCCACCACATCCCCCATCCCGTGGCCGGGAAAAGCCGGGCAGTTGGCCGGGACGGTGCGGTATTTGGCCGGGAGCCTCCCGGCGGCCCCACCGCGCCGTGTCGCGGGGCCGCGGTCCTCCGTTGAAGGGTCACGAGTCGAGCGAGCCGAGAACGACGGGAGATGTCGATGAGCGTGACGATCCGCCCGGCCGAGACCGGGGACGTCCCGGCGGTGGCCGAACTGGTCGAGGAGATGGACCGCTTCTACGGGGAGACCGAGGTGCAGCCCCTGGCCGAACGGCTCTGCCAGGTGGAACGGGCCCTCTTCGGTTCGCCGCCGCTGGCCTGCGCCCTCCTGGTCGAGGACGCCGACGGCGACCTGGTCGGGCTGGCGGCCTACGGGTTCCTGTGGCCCGCGGCGGGCTCCACGCACTCCCTCTTCCTCAAGGAGCTGTACGTCCGCGACACCTGCCGCCACCAGGGCGTCGGAGCCCGGCTGATGGGCGAGCTGCGCGCGTTGGCCGCGGCCCGCCCCGGGTGCACCCGCATCGAGTGGACGACCGGCCGGGACAATCCCGGTGCGTGCGCCTTCTACGCGTCCTTGGGATTCACCGAGTTCGAAGGGAAGGTCGTCTATCGGATCGAACTCCCGTAGGCACCGGGCCGCGGCCGCCGGGATTCTCCGCCGTCGGCGCCCTTTCCGGTCGCCTTTCGGCCATGTGCACGGAAAGCCTGAAGGACAACGGGCCTGCGTGCTTACATGATCCGTATGTTATCCACAGACCGTCTCTTGGCTTTCTCGGCCATGTCGTTCCTTTTGATCGTCATTCCCGGTCCCAGTGTGCTCTTCGTGATCGGGCGGGCCCTGGCGCAAGGCCGACGGGCGGCGCTGACCACCGTCGCGGGAAACACCCTGGGCGCCTATCTCCTGGTGGTGGCCGTCGCACTGGGCGTCGGGTCCGTCGTGGAGCGTTCCGCGATCGTCTTCACCGCGCTGAAGCTGCTGGGCGCGGGGTACCTGGTGTACCTCGGGATCAGGGCGGTGCGTCAGCGCGGGACGCTCCAGGCGTCGTTCGCCGGCGAAGGGCCCGCCTACGGGGGGCTGCGCACGCTGTGGGAGGGGTTCGCGGTCGGCATCGCCAACCCGAAGACGATCGTGTTCTTCGCCGCCGTCCTGCCGCAGTTCGTCGACCGCGCACAGGGACACGTCATCATCCAGATGCTGCTGCTGGGCCTGGTCTTCAACATCATCGCGGTGGTGTCCGACAGCGTGTGGGGACTGGCCGCGTCCACCGCACGGACGTGGTTCGCCCGCTCCCCCAAGCGCCTTTCCATGGTGGGCGGCGTGGGCGGCCTGTCCATGATCGGGCTCGGCGTCATCGTCGCCGCCACGGGCCGCGCCGATTGAGCGGGCCGGGCGCGCCGGCGGGGTCCCGCCGTCCGTCGAGGACCGGTGGCGGTCGGTCGAGGACGGGAGGTTGGTCCGTCAGGGGCCATGTGGTGCGCGCCCGCTCGTGCCTGCGCCCGCCGGCCCGCTCCCCGCCGGAGACTCTGCCCGATCACGCGAGGACGTGGCCGGGCGACGGTGAGGAGAGCGGCCGATGGACGGGAAGAGACCACTGGATCGCAGGGCCGTGCTGGCGGGCGGGTTGGCCGGTGCCACGGTCGCGGTCGCGGGGTGCTCCGCGACGCGCACCGCCGCGCCGGCGTCCTCCGCCTCGGCCTCCGCCACCGCACTGGCGCGGGCCCGACCGAGCACCCCCGCCGCGGCCTTCGCGCGTCTGGTGGAGGGCAACCAGCGGTGGGTCAGCGGAGACCTCCACCACCCCGACCGGGATCCGAACCGGCGTCAGCTGGTGGCCCAGTCGCAGGAGCCCTTCGGGTCGATCCTCTCGTGCATCGACTCCCGGGTGCCGCCGGAGCTGCTCTTCGACACCGGACTGGGCGACCTCTACGTGATGCGCACCGGTGGCCAGACGCTCGAGCCGGTGGTCACCGGATCCGTCGAGTACGGGCCGATGACCAGCGGCACTCCGCTGGTCGTGGTCCTGGGGCATCAGCGCTGCGGCGCCGTCAAGGCCGCCTATACCGCGCTGCGGGACGGTACCCCGCTGCCCGGCAACCTCCAGGCGATCGCCCTGGCCCTCAAACCCGCCTACGAGCAGGCGGTGCGCAAGGGCGGCACCGACCCGGTCGAGACCATGACCCGCGCCCAGGTCACGTTGGCCTCGACCGCGCTGCGCTCGAACGCGGACCTGGCGCCGCTCGTGAAGAAGGGCGCCCTGGCGGTGGTGGGTGCCTACTACTCGCTCGACACCGGCAAGGTGGAGGTCCTCGACGGCGCGCCGTCGTGAGCCCGCGGTCGTGTCGTGGGGTGCGCCGGAGGGCGCGGCTGCCGCGCTGACGGCGTCGACCGGGCCACCTCGCGGCCATCCCCGGTTCACGTCCGGCGAAAACCATGGGGTCATGAGACGAACCCCGGCACTCCTCGGCCTCGGCCTGTGCGTCCTGTTCGCCACCACCGCCCCGGCGGACGCCACCGCCCGGCCCGCCGCACCCAGCGCCCACCACGCCCGGGAGCAGCACCCCGCAGTGCGCTACGGCGACGCCTACAGCACCAAGGCACCGTACGCGCCCCGGCAGGCTCCGGGGACCTACCAGTCCGCGCCCCGGGGCTTCCGCCCGGTGTTCACCGAGAACGTTTCCCGGCACGGCTCGCGGGCCGCCTCCGACGGTGCGGACGGCGAGCTGATCCTCCGCCTGTGGGACCGGGCCGACGAGGAGCACCAACTCACCACCCTCGGCGCGGAGTTCGGGCCCGAGGTGCGTGCCCTGCTCGCCGCCATGGAGAAGGTCGGCTACGGCAACCTCAGCGGCCGCGGCGAGCGGGAACTCAGCGGCACGGCCGTCCGGATGGCGCAGCGGCTGCCGCAGCTGTTCACGACCATCGTCGCGGAGCACGAACCCCTCGACGTCGTCAGCTCCGGACAGGGCCGCGCCGTCGACAGCGGGACCGTCTTCGCCGACGCCCTCGTCGGAACCGACCCGGCGTTGAAGCCGCTCGTCGGGCCCGCCCGCACCGACAGGGACCTGCTCTACTTCCACAAGTCCGCCGGCGGTGCGGCCTACCGTGACTGGCTCGCGCACGACCAGCGCCTGGCGCACACCCTGAAGGGCGTTGCCGACCAGCCGGCCACCCGCGCCGCCGCGCGGCGGGTGCTGGCGAAGCTCTTCCGGCCGGCGTTCGTACGACGCGTCGTGGACGGGGAGTTCGCGTCGATCGGCAGCGAAATCGACGCCGCGCGGGCCGTCTACCGCCTCTACGCCATCGCACCGGCCATGAGCGCGGAGAGCCCGCACGGCCGGGGTTGGCACCTGGAGCGGTACCTCGCGCCGCGCGACGCCGACTGGTTCGGCTACGTCGAGGACGCATCGGAGTTCTACGAGAAGGGCCCCGGCTTCGCCGACAGCGACATCACCTACGCGATGGCCGGCGTGCTGCTCGACGACTTCTTCCGTCAGGTCGAGGCCAAACGGGACGGCCGCAACGACCGCGGGGCGGAGCTGCGCTTCACCCACGCCGAGGAGATCATTCCGCTCGCCGCGCTGATGGGGCTGCCCGGCAGTACCAAGGCGGCCGACCCCGGGCGGCCCTACGCCTGGGCGGACAATCCCTGGCGCGGCGCGTCGGTCGCCCCGATGGCCGCCAACATCCAGTGGGACGTGTTCCGCAGGGGTGACACCTACCTGGTGCGCATGCTCTACAACGAGAAGGAGACGGCCTTCAAGGCGGGGTGCCGACCGGTCGCCCGGGGCAGTCGCTTCTACGACCTGGAGGAACTGGAGCGCTGCTTCGGCCGCACGTCGGGGTGACGTGCCGGCGGGGCCGGGGTACCCCCGCCGGGGCGGTCAGTCGGCGGGCAGGGCGTCCCGCATCGCGCGGGCCGTGGACGTCGGGTCGTAGCCGACGGGGACGCCCTCGACCAGGAGGATGTCGCCCTCGATGTGCCGCGCGCGCAGCGGGGCGATCTCCTGGTACGCGGGCGAGTCCCACCAGGCCCGCGCCTGGTCGATCCCGGGGAAGCCGATCACCACGACGTGCCCGGGCCACTTCCCCTCCTTCACCTCGTGTTGCGTCGCGTGCACCAGGAAGCGACCGCCGAACGGCTCGAAGGTGCCGGCGATCCGTTCGATGTACTCGGCGATCTCCGGGTGCGGGGCGGCGTCTTGGAGGTGCGCTATGGCGTAGGCGGTCATGGTGGCCTTCCGGTCGTTCCTGCTCGTACGCCGGTGATCGTGGCACGCGGGACGCCTGCGGGGCGATGACGTCGGAGGTAAGCGTCCGGGGCCCGCGGGCGGTGCGCCCCCGGAGCCCCGGGAGCCCCCGGGGGCTCCCGGGGCTCCCGGGTCAGGCGGCCGGTTCGGCGGCGGAACGGGGGGCGGGTGCCCCGGTGGCGAACGGGCCGTCGGGGGCGAAGGCCCGTTCCGCGAAGCGTTCGCCCATGCGGCGGTGGGTGGCGGCGTCCGGGTGGAGTGCGTCGGGCAGTGGGAGTTCGGCGTGGTCGGCGTGGCCGTAGAGTTCGCGGCCGTCGAGGTAGTGCAGGTGGGGGTCGTCGGCGGCCCGCTGTCGAACGATCCGGGCGAGTTCGTCCCGGATGGCGTTGAGGGTCAGCTTGCCGCTCGCGCGCTCCGCCGGGTCGCCGGTGGCCGTGAAGCGCAGGCGTCCCTCCCCCAGTGCGCTGAGGTCCGGGAAGCTGGGCCCGGGGGTGTCCTCGTGGATGGGGCACAGGATGGGCGAGATGACGAGCAGCGGTGCGGTGGGGTGGCCTTCGCGGACGGTGTCGAGGAAGCCGTGGACGGCGGGGGCGAAGGCGCGCAGCCGCATCAGGTCGGCGTTGACCAGATTGATGCCGATCTTGATGCTCACGAGGTCCGCGGGGGTGTCCCGCAGCGCGCGGGCGACGAACGGGTCGAGCAGGGCGCTGCCGCCGAAGCCCAGGTTGATGAGTTCCACGTCGCCGCGGGCGGCGGCGAGTGCGGGCCAGATGGTGGTGGGGCTGGCCGCGTCGGTGCCGTGGCTGATCGAACTGCCGTGGTGCAGCCACACCTTGCGGCCCCGGTCCGGCACCGGCTCGACGGGCGCGTCGGTGCGCAGGGCGAGGAGTTCGGTGGTCTCGTCGTACGGCAGCCAGAGCTCGACGTCCTTGACGCGGTCGGGCAGTTCGGTGAAGCGCGCGGTTCCGGACGGGCCGGACGCGTGCTCGGCGGTCTGCTTGATCATGTCGATGGTCAGGGTGTTGCCGCCGGGCACGCTGGACTGGCCGGCCGGACGGCCGTCGACGAGCAGGTCGTAGCGGCCGTCGGGGCGGGTGGGCGCACCCACGTAGACCCGCTTGGTGGGGAGCGTGTCCAGTTCGATGGCGGTGGCCCGGGTGCGGAAGACCAGTCGGACGCCGGAGGGTTGGGATTCGGCCATGGCGAGTAGGCCGTCGTCGCACTGGGCACGGGCCCGGGCGGGCAGACGGTGCGGGAGCACGCCGCGTTCGGTGCGCTCCAACTCCAGTGCGCCGCGCACGATGTCGTCGGTGAGGGGGGTGGTGATCCAGTGGGGGTGGGTGGTCATCGCCTCAACCTGTTCGTCGGGGTGGGGGTTGCCGTGCGGGCGGGCGCCGTCGACTGCGGTCGTCACGGTCGCGGCGGTCCGGGCGTGGGCCAGTTGCGCAGGAGGGCGTCGAGGGCGTCCACGACGCGCGACCACGTCTCCTCGCTGTCGGGAGCACTGTGACTGAAACCGCCGGCCAGTTCCAGGCTCACGTAGCCGTGGAAGACGCTGCCCAGCATGCGCACGGCGTGGGTCTGCTCCGGTTCCGGCAGGTCGTAGCCGCGCAGGATCGCCCGTGTCATCTGGGCGTGCCGGACGCCGGCGCTGGCGGCGGCCGTCTCCGGGTCGAGTGGGAACTGGGTGGCGGCGTAGCGGCCGGGGTGTTGCCGGGCGTAGTCGCGGTAGACGTCGGCGAAGGCGGCCAGGGCGTCCTTGCCCGCGCGGCCGGCCAGGGCCTCCGCGGCCAGGTCGGCGAGCTCCGCCAGGGCGAGCAGGCTGATCCGGGTCTTGAGGTCGTGGGAGTTCTTCACGTGCGAGTACAGGCTCGCGACCTTGACGTCGAACCGCCTGGCCAGCTCGGAGACGGTCACCTGCGCGAAGCCGACCTCGTCGGCCAGCTCAGCGCCCGCCCTGGTCAGGCGTTCCGCGGTCAGTCCTACCCGTGCCGCCATGACCACCCTTTGTTCGTTCCTCGTGTACCTGAATCGATTATGCGCATGCCTAAAGCTTTTAGGCAACTGCCGAATGGATGAGGCGGTCGGACGGCTCCGCCCCTGAGGAGCGTCAGGGTCCGGTACGCCCGCAGGCTGACGCCGCACGCGACCGCGGTCTGACGACGCCCACCGCCTCCCGCCGCTACGTTCGGTTCCGGACGTTCGACAGCGAGCGATCCGCACGGGACGAGGACGGAGCGACATGAGCGGCGAAGTGGTGCGCGCGAAGGGCCCGGCGGGCCGTCGGCCGTCGGCGCGGCGGGACCGGCGGACCCGGGCCGCGGTCCTGGGCACCGTCGGCCCCGCGCAGGCGATGTCGGGCGGCACCCCCGTGCCACGGCGCGGCGCGGCGCCGTGGTTGGCGACGCTGGCAGTCAAGGGCGACGGCCCGCTTGTGGAACGCGCCTCGTGCGGCGGGGCGCTCATCGCCCCGGACCGGGTGCTCACCGCGGCCCACTGCCTCGACGGCGCGGACTTCCGCACGGCGGAGGTGCACATCGGCTCCGCGGTGCTCTCCCGGGACCCGGGCACCGTGCGCGCCATCCGCGCGGTCACCCCGCACCCGCGCTACGCACTCCTGCCGTCACCGGTCGATCCGCACGCCCCGGAGCTGTCCTCGGCCGCCTACGACCTGGCCGAGATCCGGCTCGACGCCCCGGTGCCCGGCGTCCGACCGCTCCCCCTCGCCGCGCGCCGGCCGGCCCCCGGCACCCCGGTGTCGCTGTTCAGCCACGGCACCACGGCCGCGCCCGACCCGGACCGGCCCGGCACCGACATCCGCGGCGACGTGCTGCGCCGCGGCGACCTCACCGTACGCACGCACGCCCGATGCGCCGCGCAGACCCCGGCGGTCGTCGACGCGGCATCGGTCTTCTGCGCCCGCGACCTGACCGACGGCCGCACCACGATGTGCTTCGGGGACAGCGGCAGTCCCCTGGTCACCTGGGGACGGCGCGGACCCGAACTCGTCGGGGTGTTCAGCTTCGCCGGGGAGACGGCGGGCAAGGTCTGCGGCCAGCCGGCCGACGCCGCGTTCGCCGACGTCCCCGCGCTCGTCGGGGCACTCGGCTGACGCGGGGGCGGGCCGGGCGGCGCCCGCGCGGTCGCGGCGCGGCGGGTCAGGTGCGTGCGGCGGGGAGGGTGACCTCGAAGCGGCAGCCGCCGGCGACGTTGTGGACGGCGGCCCGTCCCGCGTGGGCCTCGACGATGCCGCGGACGATGGCCAGGCCCAGGCCGGCGCCGGCCGGTGGCGTCCGGGCCGTCGTGCCGCGCCAGCCGGTGTCGAAGACCCTGGGCAGATCGGTCTCGGGGATGCCGCCGCAGCCGTCGGTGACGGACAGCACGACGGTGTCGGCGCGGCGTTCCGCGGCCAGCGCCACGGTGCCGTCGGCCGGGGTGTGGCGGATCGCGTTCATCAGGAGGTTGGCCAGCGCACGGGTCATCTCCTTGCTGTCGACCTCGACCGGGACGGCTTCGACCCGGTCGCCCACCAGGCGCACCCGGTGTTCCCGGGCCAGGGGGCCGACGCCGGCCAGCGCGTCGTCCACCAGGTCGTAGACCGACACCCGGGACGGGGCCAGGGCCAGTACCCCGGCGTGGATGCGGGAGAGTTCGAAGAGGTCGCCGACCATGGTGTTGAGGCGGTCGACCTCGGTGCGGATCTGGCGGTGGTAACGGGCGGGGTCGTCCGCCACGCCGTCCTCCAGGGCTTCGGACATGGCGCGCAGGCCGGCGAGCGGGGTGCGCAGGTCGTGCGAGATCCAGGCGACGAGTTCGCGGCGGGACTCCTCCAGGGCCCGTTCGCGGTCCCGGGAGGCCGCCAGGCGGGCACTGGTCGCGGTCAACTCCGCGCTGAGCGTGGTGAGTTCGGCGGCAGCGGGGCGGGTGGGCGGCACGAAGGTGCCGCCCTCGCCGAAGTCGTGGGCGGCCCGGGCCAGTGCGCGGGAGTCGAACACGACCCGACGCCCCAGGGCGAGCGCGGTGGCCAGGGAGACCACGGTGGCCACCGCGACCACGGTGGTGACCACGGCCAGGTCGTGCGAGGAGAGGAACATCGCCCAGGCGACCGCGAGGGTTCCGGCCAGCATCGCGCCGACCGCGACGGCCGCGACCACCGTCAGGGACACGGCGATCGAACGGCGGCGCAGCAGGTGCAGGACGCCGGCGCCCAGGAGTCCGGCGCCGGCCGCGCCGGCGGACGCGTACAGGGCGATGAGCAGCACGTCCCGCACGGTCACGGCCTCTCGTCGGGGTGGCTGGCGCCTTCGGGCCGGGCGTCGAAGCGGTAGCCCACGCCCCAGACGGTCTGGATCAGGCGCGGGCGGGCCGGGTCGTCCTCGATCTTGGCGCGCAGGCGGCGCACGTGGACGGTGACGGTCGACAGGTCCCCGAATTCCCACCCCCACACCTCCTGCATCAGGCGTTCTCGGCCGCAGACCTGGCCGGGGTGGCGCAGGAAGTAGCAGAGCAGGTCGAACTCGCGCAGGGTGAGGGCCAGTTCGCGGCCGTGGTGCAGGGCGCGGCGGGCCGCCGGGTCGACGTCGAGCCCGGCGGCGCGCAGTACGGGCCCCGGCGTGCCGGCCGTACCGGCACGGCGGAGCACGGAGGTCACCCGCAACACCAGCTCCCGTGGGCTGAACGGTTTGGTCACGTAGTCGTCGGCGCCCACCTCCAACCCGAGGATGCGGTCCTCCTCGTCGCTGCGGGCGGTCAGCATGATCACCGGCAGCGGGCCGTGCGACCGCAGTTCCCGGCAGACGGTCAGGCCGTCCATGCCGGGCAGCATCAGGTCGAGGACCACCAGGTCGGGTCGGTGGGCGCGGGCCGAGGTGAGCGCGGCGGGGCCGTCGGCGGCCCGGCGCACGGCGAAGCCGGCGCGTTCCAGATAGCCGGCCAGGACCTCGGAGACGGTGGGGTCGTCATCCACGACCAGCACGTTCTTCATGCGTCCAGCCTCCCACCCCGGCGGGGCGCGGCGGCCGGCACGACGTCGACGTCCGCGTTTCGTAAGGTCCGCCAGCCCCACGGGGCGCGTCGCGGTTCGTAGCGTGAGGGCCGTGAACGACTCGATGGAACAGTGCGCGGTGGACGCGTCCGGCCCGCCCTCCACCCCGCGGCAGACCGCCGACCCGGGCCGCGCCGCCCTCCTGGACGCGTCCGGCGGGGTGCTGCGCGCGCCGGTGGACCGCCGAGGGGCGGCGCGCGCGGAACCTGCCGCGCCCGCGGTCGGGGCCGGAGCCCGGGAGTGGCATGCCGACCCCTACGCCGCCGCGCTGCGCACCGGCCGCGGGCCGCTGTTCCTGCGGCGCGGCGACGGCTGGCTGCTGCCGCTGGAGGTGGAGCGCTGGTGCGCGCCGCCCGACGAGGCCGACGCCACGGTGCTCGCCCGCTGCCGGGGCGGGGTCCTGGACGTCGGCTGCGGACCGGGCAGGCTGGTGGCCGCCCTCGCCGCGCGGGGGCATCCGGTGCTCGGCATCGACGTCAGCCGGCACGCCGTGGAACGAGCGGTGCGGGAGGGCGGTGCCGCCCTGTGCCGTTCGGTCTTCGACCCGCTGCCCGGTACGGGCCGGTGGGCGACGCTGCTCCTCATCGACGGCAACATCGGCATCGGGGGCGACCCGGCCGCCCTCCTGGCACGGGCCCGCGAACTCGCGGCGCCGGACGGCACGGTGCTCGTGGAGACGGCCGGGACGGAACTCGACGAGCGGGTCGTGGTCCGGGTGGACGACGGCCGCGGCGGGCACGGCACGCCGTTCCCGTGGGCCCGGCTCGGCACCCGCGCGCTGCTGGCCCACGGCGGGCGGGCCGGCTGGAGGGCGGTCGAGCAGTGGCGGGTGGGCGGCCGCCGGTTCGTTCAGCTGCGCCGGGGCTGAGCCCTGCGCCGCCACCGCGCGAGCAGTCGCACACCGGCGAGCGCGCCCGCCCCGGCCGTGACGGCCAGCACCGAGACCAGCCAGCCGCGCGGGTAATCCAGCGGCAGGACGGAGGAGTTGGCGGGGGCCCCGGGCCTCAGCAGGGCCGGCAGGGCCACTGCGGTCAGGGCGCCCGCCACGATCAGCGCACCGCGCAGCACGCCCCGCACCGGGCCGCCGCGCCCCGTCGGGCCGGGCAGCAGCCATCCGGCCCCGCACACCAGCGGCGCGAGCAGCCCGTCGTGCAGGAGCAGTGCCCCGGCCAACCAGAGCACCACGTGGCCCGCCCACCCCGTGCCCCAGACCAGGAGCAGGCCCACGGCCATTCCGGTCACGCCCAGGAATCCCGCGGCGTACCGCATCCGTGCCGTCGTCACCGGACCTCCAGGCGCGTGACCCACTTGGTCTGGAGGACCCCGGGGCGGTTGGGTGCGATCAGGCGGGCGGGGTGGCCGTGGTCCAAGGAGAGCTCCTGGCCGTTGAGGCGGAGCGCCAGCAGCGTCAGCGGATCGGCGACGTAGGTGGCGCCCATCTCCGTGACCCGGTAGGCACCGGACCGCTCCATCGAGACCACGCGGACCCGGGCGGCCGGATGGGCGCCGGCCGCCCGGAGGAGGTCGCGGACCCGGACGCCCGTCCATCGGGCCGCGACGCTCCACCCCTCCACGCAGGCCAGCGGTAGTTCCACCTCGTGCTGGGGCAGGGCCCGCAGGGCGGCCAGGCTCAGTTCGTACGGCCGTGGGCCGGTGACGGTCAGCCGCCAGTCAGGGCCGACCGCGGTGATGCCGGCCGCTCGCGCCGTGCGGTTGACCGGGAGCCCCTGCGGTCCGTGGCCGGGGTGGCGGGGCGCGAGCAGGTCCAGTTTCCCGAGCGGGGTGACGGACTGGCCGACGGTGGTGAGCGTGACGGCGCCGACCGCCGCTCCCAGTCCCGCCAGCAGTGCGCGCCGGTCCGGTCCGTGCGCGGCCGGCAGCCGGCGCGTGCCCGGCGCGTGCCGGCTCCAATGGTCGCTGATCTGCGGCCACTTGACGGCGAGGTGCAGCACCACCGCACCGGCCAGGAGCCAGCCGACGGCGAAGTGGACCGGCACGAAGGGGAACGGCCACGGATACCACTGCACGACGTTCAGCAGGCCGCTCAGCACCTCGAAGACGCCGCTCGCCACCAGCACCGCCACCGACAGCCGTTCCAGGCCGTGCCGCACGGACCGCACCGGCGGCCACACGAACAGCTTCGGGTACACGGTCCACAACTTGGCGAGCAGCAACGGGAGCGCGGCGATGCCGCAGGCGACGTGCAGTCCCTGGGTGAGCCGGTAGCCCCAGGCGGGCCGGCTGGGCAGGTGGTCGCGCAGCCAGTCCGGGGGGTGTTGGAGGAGGTGACTGACCAGACCGGTGCCGAAGCACAGTGCGACGGCCAGGCCCAGCCAGCGGCCCACCACCGTCGCGGTCCGGGCGTCGTGGAGCGCGGAGGTGCGGGCGGGCAGGGACGGCAGCCGGCGCGGCGGCCGGCGCGGTGACGGTTGCATGGTTCCCATCACACCGCGCGCCGGGCCGTTCGGGGCCGTGGAACTCCTTACGAAACCGGGACGGCGGGCCCTGCGCCCTCGGCACGGCCGCGGTCCGCTGCGAGGCTGCTGGCGTGATCGAACCGCGCCTTCGCCTGCCGCTCGCCGCCGTCTTGACCACCGCCCTCGCCGTCGCCCTGGTGTGGACGGTCGAGTTCGACGGCTATCGCCGCGATCCCGGCGGGTTGTCCTGGCGGTACGCGCTCTGCTGGGCGCTGTTCGCGGCCGCCGCCTGGGCGGTGCGGCGGGCACCGGTGCGCCGGGCGGTGGCCCTGATCCTCGCCGGGTCGGCGCTCGTGGCCGTCACCGGCCTCGTCGCACCGCCGCGCACCAGCACCGACGCCTACCGGTACGCCTGGGACGGCCGGGTCCAGGCATCCGGGACCTCGCCCTACGACTACGTGCCGGCCGCCCCGGAGCTCGCTCCGCTCCGCGACGCCTGGCTGTTCCCCACCGGCGCCGCCTGTGCGGGCCCGGACCGGGCGCGCCTGGCGTCCCCCGCCGCCACGCCGCACTGCACCCGGCTCAACCGGCCCGCCGTGCACACCATTTACCCGCCGCTCGCCGAGTCCTACTTCTACGGCGTGCGGCTGCTGTCCCCCGACGGCGCCCGCCTCAAGCCGCTGCAGATCGGTGGAGCGGTGCTGTCCGTCGCCGTCACCGGCGCCCTGCTGCTGGTCCTGCGCCGTCGTGGGGACCCCCGGACCGCGGCCTACTGGGCCTGGTGCCCGGCCGTCCCCGTCGAGGCCGTCAACAACGCCCACGTCGACGTGTTGGGCGTGCTGTTCACCGTGGCGGGGCTGGGGGCGGTGGCGGTGCGGCGGGCGCGGGGCGGCGCGCTGCTCGGTGCCGCGGTCGCCGCCAAGCTCGTGCCGGCCGTCGTCCTGCCGGGCGCGCTGTCCGGCGTGCGCCGCCCCCGCGACGCGGCCGCGGTGCTGCTGCCCGCCGCCGCCGTGCTCGCGCTCTGCTACCTCCCCTACCTGCTCGCCTCGCACGACTCCGTCCTCGGCTACCTCAGCGGCTACCTCAACGAGGAGGGCTACCGCGACGCGTCCGCCGGCAGCCGGTACGCGCTGCTGCGGCTGCTGCTGCCGGACGCCTGGGCGCTGCCGGTGCTGGTGGTCGTCCTGATCCTGCTGTGCGGCGGCGTCCTATGGCGCGGCTCCCCCGAACGCCCGTGGTGCGGCGCCCTGTTGGTGACCGGCGCCGCCTTCCTGCTCCTCACGCCCGGCTACTCCTGGTACGCCCTGCTGCTGATCGCCCTGGTCGCGCTGGACGGTCGCTGGGAATGGCTCGCGGTGGCCGCCGCGGGCACCGTCGCGTACGTCACGGCGCGGGCCTTCCCGGCCCACGGTGCGGTGGCGACGACGGCCTACGCCGTGGCGGCGGCGGGCGTGGGGGTGGGTTGGCTGGTGCGGCGCCGGGCGGCGCCGGGGAGCCCGCGGCGGCCGTTCGGTGCGGGTGCGCCCCTGGCAATGCGGGTGCGCGGGGGCCGTGCCAGGACGGCACGACCCCCGCGCTGACGGTGCCCCTCGCTCAGGAGGTCGGCGTGCGGCGGTCGATGACGGTGCGGAGCTTGCCGCTGGTGGGGGTGCGTTCGAAGGCGAGGGTGGGGGCGGTTTCGACGGTGAGGGTCAGGAGGGCTTCCGGGCCGGCCGCCGAGCCGAGTTCGGGGATGTGGGTCAGGAGGGCCGCGCGGGCGGCGGCCGGGTCGGGTGCGTAGTGGGCGTCGAGGCGGACCGTGAGGTGTTCGCGGCCGGCCTCGTTGGTCAGGAGGAGCTGTAGTTCGCCGCGGTACCCGAGGTGTTCCTCGGCGACCTGGGTGAAGCGGCGGTAGTTGAAGTGGTAGGTGCCCATGCGGAACACCTCGCCGTACCGGCCGAGGAGTTCGATGCGCGGGGTGTGGCTGCCGCAGGGGCACACTCCGGCGACGGCCCGGCCCAGGTCGCCGATCTGATAGCGCTCCAGGCGCTGGCCCGCCCGGGTGCGGGTGGTGAAGACCAGGCGTCCCGGCTGGCCGGCGGGAACGGGGCGGTCCTCCTGCGGGTCGAGGATCTCCAGCGTGTGGAGGTCGGTCAGGACGTGGTGTTCGGTGCCCCGCGCGTGGCCGCACTGGTAGCCGAGCGGGCCCAGGTCGGTGCTGCCGTAGGCGGCGGAGCGGATGACCTGCACGCCGAAGGTCTCGGTGAGGATGCGGCGCTGTTCACCGGTGAAGTGCTCGCCGCCGTAGAACACCTTGCGGATGCCGCCGTAGGCGCGCAGGCGCTCGCCCTGGGTGTGGAAGAGCTGCCACAGGTACGACGGCATGCCGAAGAGGGTGTCCACCCGGTACGTGACGAGGGCCTGGGCTATCGCCTCGTGGTCGGGGCCGGCGGCCATCGGGATCTGGGTGGCGCCCAGGCGTTCGAGGATGGAGAAGAAACTGATGAAGCTGCCGTACATGCCGCCGCAGTAGAAGAGGTTGGCGGCACGGTCGTGGGCCGGGTCGAAGCCCGCGGCGAGCAGGCCGTGCGCCGAGGCGCGCATCTGCGTGTCGTAGTCGTCGCAGGTGAAGACGGACAGGGCCGGGGCGCCGGTGGTCCCTCCGCTGCGGAAGTACAGCTGGGCGTGTTCCGGTGCCAGGGTGGCCAGTTGGGCCTGGGCCGCCGCCTTGTCCATCAGCGGGCCGGTGGGTGCCGGCGGCGGGGCGGCGGGGGCGATCAGTTCGTCCAGGCAGGGGGTGGTGGCGAACGCGGCGTGCGGGGCGCGGACGCTGACCCGGCGGCTGTAGCGCTGGAGGGCGTAGACGCCGTCGTGGGGTTCGCCGTGGTAGCCGTCGAGCATCGAGCCGAGCGGGGTGATCCGCTGGACGCCGGCGGTGAGGAGGGTGCGGGAGAGCTGGGCGACGTCGGCGGGGGTGCCGGCCACCGCGGCGGTCTGGAGGTAGCGGCGCATGGGGCGCAGGGTGGCGACGACGTCGCGGCGGGGCAGGGGTTTGATCCAGACGGTGCGGTGCAGCGGGGACGCGGTGAGCGCCGGGCGGGTGTCGGCGAAGACCCGCCAGCTCCCGTCGTCGGCGGTGATCACCTTGGTCAGGCCGAGGTGCTGCTCGGCCCGGGCGACCAGTTCGGTGGTGGTGACCTCGGCCCGCTCGGCCGCGTGGGCCAGGTCGGCGCCGTCCGCGGCGTCCGCGCCGTCGGGGTCGCTGCTCGGGCCGGGGACCTTCGCGGAGACCTCGGCCAGCACCGCGGCGAACTGCTCGGCGAAGGCGAAGAGTTCGTCGCGGGTGGTGGCCGCGGTGGCGGTGTCGTCGCCCGGCTCGGCGTCCAGGTAGACGACCTGCGGGCTGGAGCACGCCTGCTGCTCGGCGCGGCAGACGTCGGCGGCGAGCTCGGTGAGGGCGGCCCGGTCGGTCCGGGCGTCGCGGGTCAGGTAGGCGAACGAGATCTTGTGGCCCCATTCGACGAGCCGGCAGCCGGGCGGGACGAGGGCCGCGGCCCCTTGCACGGCGTCCTCGCCGCCCCATACGGCGACCGCGTCGGCGGGCGCGCACATCAGCCGCATCAGGTCCTGGCGGCTGGAGGGGAAGCGCAGGGCGACGATCCGGCGGGCGAGGGCCCCGGTGGGGTCGGCGGCGGCGAGTGCGGCGAGCAGGTGCGGGGCGAGTGCGGTGTCGCCGCTGCTGGTCTTGAGGACGTTCACGTTGCCCGCGAGAAGGCCCTCCACGACGCTCAGCGACGCGACCGCCGCCGCGTTGCCGGGGGCGATGTGGACGAGCAGGCCCACCGGGGCCCACGCCTCGTAGGTGGTCTCGCGGGCGTCGGGGCGGGTGAGGCGTTCCGGGCGCGGTCCGCCGAGTTCGCGCCGGAGCTTGCGCTCCAGGGCGGGGCGGGCGAGGGCGTCCGCGATCTCGGCGAGGGTGGCGGCGGCCTCCTCGGGGTCGGTCGGCGCGGCGCCGCCGGGGTCGGTCAGGTGGGCGAGGAGGCGGGCGTGCAGGTCGCCGTGCGGCTGTTGCAGGGCGCGGCTGACGGCGTCGCAGGCGAGCAGGACCGTTTCGGTGGACAGCGGCTCCGCCAGGGTGCGGGCGACCAGGTCCGGCAGGGTGGCGAGGCGTTCGGCCGCCTCGGCGTCGTCGATGAACTCGCCCTGCCAGTAGTGGCGTTCGGTCGTCATCACATGCCCTTCAGAAGTTCGGCGGCGGCCACCGCGCAGCTGCGGTTGCGGCTCACCCCGGCGCGGCCGAGGATCGTGAACCACGGGGTGTCCAGGGAGCAGGGGCACGCGTCCCCGGGGTGCAGCGAGGCCAGGTCGCCCATCACGACGCTCTGCGCCGGGACGGAGGTGATGTACGGGGACACCAGGTGGAGGTAGCCGGGGCTGCCGTACGACAGGGGTTGCAGGGTGCGGGTGTCGCGGACCGCGGCCCGGGACCAGACGGGCACGTGCAGGCGGTGGTGGGTGCACTCGACGTACGGCACGCAGTGCTCGACCGAGCCGTAGGTGTCCCGGATCCGCTCCGGCGGGATGCCGAGCTGTCGGGTCACCGCGTCGTGGAACTCCTCCTTGGCGATCTGCCGGTCGGCGTGGCCCTTCCAGCCGCCGCCGAGCAGCACCAGGGAGTCCGGCGGCAGTTGCAGGGGCGGGATGCCGGCGGTGCGCATCCGTTCCAGGGTGAAGTGCAGGAAGGCCGGGAAGCCCAGGATCCGGACCGGCGCTCCGTCCTCGGCGTAGCGCCGGAGGGCGTCGATGCAGCCGTGCACGTCGAAGGCGTGGCCGGTGCCGGTGTGCCGCAGGGCGTGGGTGGTGTGCCGGGCGGGCGCGAAGTCGCAGAGGTAGTTGTCGGTGAAGGAGGTGCCCAGGCGCACCTCGGGGGCGGGTTCGTAGCTGTAGAGGAGGTAGTTGACGGGCTGGTCGGGGGTGATCCAGCCGTAGTGGTCGAAGATGCGGGCCACCATGCGCTGGGCGGCGCGGATGGTCCACCGGTCGTAGAACATCTGGGACTTCTGGCCGGTGGTGCCGGACGAGGTGAGGTGCAGGAAGACCTCGTCGCGCGGGACGGAGAGCACCTCGTGGCGCTTGAAGAAGTTGGCGTGCAGGAGCGGGGTGCGGGTCCGTGCGCCGACGGTGGGGGCCGGGGTCTCCGGGGCGTCGTCGAGGAGGGCCCGGTACAGCGGGGAGCGGTCGGCGTGCCAGGCGTGCGATTCGGCCATCGCGTCGGCGAACAGGGCGTCGACCTCGGGCCCGGTGGTGTAGGGCGACGGGAGGTCGCAGAGGCGTTGGACGCTGGCGAGGGCCGTCGGGTCGGGGACGTCGACGGGGGCGAGATGCGGGTTCACAGGACAACCTCGTGGTGGGGCAGGTAGGTCGACGCCCACGTGGTCAGGTAGGCGTTCAGGTACGGCTGGACCAGCGGGCTGACGGCCGTGGTGCGGAAGTCGATCTGCCGGTCGGTGCGGGAGAGCACGACGTAGTCGTGAAAGCGGTCGCCGACCCGGCGCATGGCCGGATAGCTGGCGCTGGGGACGAAGCCGGCGGCCAGGAAGGCGTGCAGCCCGGCGGTGTCGGCCAGGGGCACCAGCGTCTCGACGTAGTCGGCGCCGGCCCGGGTGAGCGCGGTCATCAGGGAGTCGAGGGCCCGGGCGGCGGCCGCCGGGTAGGGGTGCACCGCGACCAGGGCGCAGCTGCTGGCCGCCAGGTCGAGGTCGGCGTAGATCTCGAACGCGCCGTCCGGCGTGGTCAGCACCGTGTTCGGGGTGCGCAGCGGCGAGTAGGCGCCCGCGGGGTCGGGGAACAGCTCGCGGAAGCGCCGGCGGACGAAGCCGGGTGCGTTGATCACCTCGATGGGCGTGCGGGTGGTGGGGCGGGCGGGAGCGGTCAGGAGTGCGCCCGGGGCCGGGGTGCGCGCGCCGCCGCCCGGGAGCGGCGGGGACGCGTCGAGGTCCGTGGCGTCCGCGGGCAGGACCGCGGCGCAGGGGATGCCGATGCTCGCCTCGGCCGCGTCCAGCAGGGGCATGACGGCCCGGGGCACGACGGTCACCCGCTCCCGGCGTTCGAGGACGCCCTCGGCGTAGCAGGCGAAGAGTGCCAGGGTCTCGCAGCCGGAGACGTCGGCGGCGTTGGGCAGCAGGCCCAACGGCCGGTACCCGTTGCGGGCGACGACGCGTTGCGGGGCCTGGGTGACCATGCGGACGGTGGTGTGGATGGAGTCGAGGGTGCCGGTGGCGAGCGCGTCGGCGGTGACCGCCTCGGTCAGTCGGCCGGCCAGGCCGCACTGGCGCTGGCGCGGATGGACGGCTAGGCCGACGAGTTTGCCGACCCGGTTGCCCGGGTCGGTCTGCACCACCACGGAGCCGGCCAGTTCACCGGTGTCGGTGCGGCGGGCCGTGAGCCAGTGGCTGTGCGGGTCGGTGATCAGGCGGTGCATCTCGGTCGGGTCGCTGCCGAGGGCCACCGGGTAGCCGTGTCCGTACACCTCGAAGTACAACTGCCGCAGTTCGGCGATGTCCTGGGGTGCGGCGGGGCGGAGGGTGGTGTTCATCGGGCCTCCTCCAGCGCGGCGCCGGCGGCGGTCGCGACCGGGGCGTCGGGCGTCCCGGACGTGGCCGGGGCGGCGCGGTCGACAGCCTCCGCGGGGGCGTCCGCGCGGCGCCCGATCGACCACAGCGCCGCGGCGAGCGGGAGCACTCCGACGGCCTGGAGCAGGCACAGGGTCTGCGGTGACAGGTGGTCGCCGAGCGCGCCGAAGACGAGGGAGGACAGCGGGAACGTCGCGCCGAGCAGGGCCTGCATCACGGCGAAGAAGCCGGGCTTGTCGGCGGCCGGGACCAGGCGTTGGAAGAGCGCGACGAACCGCACGCCGATCGCCCCCACGCACCAGCCGGCGACGATCAGGGCGGCCACGGCCACGGACCGGTCGGCGAGCAGGCCGGGCGTGCCGAGGGCCACGGCCAGCAGTGCCAGGCAGGCCCCGCCGACGGTGGTGGCCGAGCCCGGCAGTCGCGCTCCGGTGAACGAGCCGAGCAGGGCGCCGATGCCGAGTGCGGTTTCCAGGGCGGCCGCGGTGGAACCATGGGCGTGCAGCACCGCCCGCGTGTACAGGGGCATGACAACGTAGAGAGCGGTGGAGAAGACGTTGACCGCGGCGAAGCAGAGCAGTACCCGCCGGATGAACGGGTGGTCCGCCAGGATCTGACGGAGCGTCCGGCGCGGTGGTGCGGTCTCGCCCGGTGCGGCGCCGTCCGGCGCCGTGGTGGCGCGCGGGAAGCGGGTCACGGCCACCAGGGCGGCGGCGACGAGGTAGGCCCCGGCGCAGCCGGAGACGATGCCGGTCAGCGCCCAGGCGTCCACCACCAGCGGTCCGAGGAGCCCGCCGGCCAGACCGGCGAGGGATTGGGTGGCGAGTTCGAAGCCGGTGGCGGCCTCGATGTCGGCGTCGTCGACCAGTTCCGGGACGGAGGTGGTCAGGCAGGGGTCGAACAGGGCCTGGCAGCCCGCCAGCAGCAGTGCGGCCCCGTAGGCGACCGCCATGGGCGGCGAACCGAGTTGCGTCCAACCGGCGACGGCGGCGGCGACCAGGCCCGCCACGGCGGCGGCCGAACCCAGCACCGTGCGGTGCGGGCAGCGGGCGATGACGGAGGCCACCAGGGGGGCGAGCGCCACCGCGGGCAGCGTGCTCACCGCGAGGAACACCCCCGAGGCGAGACCCCGGTCGCCGGCGCCGTCGACGGCATGGCCCACCAGCCACCACACCACGCCGACCTGGAACATCCGGCCGGCGGCCTGGGTGAGGACCTGGGCGACCCAGACGGCGCCGAAGGCCCGGTTGCGCAGGACCACCGGCAGCCGGCGCGGGGTCAGGGTCGGGGTCGGGGTCGCGCTCATGAGTGCGGCCGTTCGTCGATGACCCGCATCAGCTTGCCGGTCCGGGCGTTGACGACCAGTTCGTCGTGCCGCACCCACTCCACGGCCAGCGGATGGATGCGTGCGGCGTCGACCTCCGCGGCGTACATCGGGCGGGCCGCGAGGATCTCCTTGGCGATGGCGGCGGCGAGGTGTCCGAGGTCGCGGGCGTCCCCGTCGTCACCGGTGGCCGGGTCGCCGGCGACGGCCAGCCGCAGCACGAGTCCGTCCCGCCCGTCCCAGCGGCGCACCACCAGTTGGGTGCCGAGCACCTGGCCGGTGGGGTCGGCGGCGCGCACCAGGTCGTGCACGTCCTGGGTGTAGAGGGACACCGCGCCGATGCGCACGCCCTCCTCGGCCCGGCCGAGGATGCGGAAGTGTCCGGCCGCGGCGTCGGTCCACTCCGCGCGGTCGCCCACGGGGTAGCGGAGGATCGGCATCAGCCGTCGGCGCAGGTCCGTCACGACGATGCGGCCGGCGACGCCGTCGCGGGTGATGGGCTCGCCGGTGTGCTCGTCGAGGATCTCCACGACGGTGTGCGGCGTGAACGCGCGGTGGACGCGGGGGTCGGCCCCCGGGACGGCCTGTCCGAGCAGTCCGGAGTCGACGCCGGCGTAGCCGATGGAACGGGCCTCGGCATGCGGGAACGCCTGGCGGAGCAGCGGCCGCTGGTCCTCGAACAGGCCCTCGCCGCCGAAGAACAGCAGCCGCACGTCGGGGAGTTGGCGGTCCTCGCGCACGAGGTGGTCGGCGAGGCCGCAGAGCGTCGTCGTGGTGCCGGCGATGACGTCGACGTCGAATTCCGCCAGCGTGTGCACGGTCGAGGCGAACGGTGCGCCGCCGCCGATCGGCAGCCGGACGTTGGCGACGGGGGCCCGGTGGAGGGCGTCCAGGATGAAGGTGAAGCTGGCGTAGAGCTCACCGGCGTAGAAGAGGTCGGCGACCCGGTGGCCGGGGCGGAGGCCGGCTTCGACAAGTCCGCCACCGAACGCCTCGGTGAATTCCCGCCATTCTTCACGGGTATAGACGGAGAACTTCGGCGCGCCGGTGGTGCCGCCGCTCTTGAAAACCACCGCCTCGTCGAGCGGTCCGGTCAAAAGGCCGTTGTCGCGCGGTGTGTTGGCGCGCCAGAATGCGTCGTGCGGGACGACCGGCAAGTCCGTCAGCTCCGTCACCCGGTCCGGGAGGTCGGCGTAGAGCTCCCGATAGAAGGGTGAGTTGTGACGCACGAAGCGTATGAGGTCCGTTAATTGTTGAACGGGCATTGCATTCCTGTTTTTCGCATTCAGAGGAACCGGTACCGCGGGGTGTGCGGCACCAGCTCATGGTGTGGGGACAGTCGCAGCGGGTACGGGCAATCCCGGTCAGGGACGCTTCCGCACGGATTTCTGGACTGGCTACTTGGCGCACTGATGCTATGTCATGTCCGAAGTGCCGAATCACCCGTGGCCGACCCGTAGGAGATTTTTTGCCAATCGCTATCGCACGCGATGGCGCACACCTGCGACCGGTTCCGCCCTTTACGGTGACCTAGCTCACCACGCAGCTTTTCGGCCGTGCACGCCAGGCGGTTTTCGGGCTCCGGCGGGCACTTCTAGGAATTCTCGGGTCGGACTTCCGCTAAGGGCCGTCCCGTAAACGATCTTCGAGGTGGCGGTGTGCTACCCCATGACCGTGCGGGCCGCGTCCAGAAACGCCAGCCGGTTGTCCTCCAAGTAGTCGCGCACGCTCTCGCCGTCGGGCAGGCCTTCCCACACCGTCCGGTTGAGGTCGAGGAAGTACGCGCGTGCCGCGTCGTGCACGGGCAGGGGGAACTGGATGCGGATGAGCCGCTCCGCGACCCACAGCCTGTTCATGACGTCCCGGGTCGTGAGGAACCAGGCGTCGGTGTCCTCCCACTCGGAAGGCCGACTGAAGGCGGAGCGTTCGGCCTCGGCCCCCACCTCGATGAACCGCTCCAGCAGCGCCAGCCGTTCCCCGCGCCGGGCCTCCGACAAGGCGATCTGCTGCCGTTGTTGTTCAGCGCGTTCCGCCGAGAGTTGAGTCCTGTGCTGGACGAGGTAGGACAACGAGCCGCCGAGGACAACGCCGCCCAGCGATATGAGGGACACCCAGACCTGACCTGACATGGCGGCCATCGTGCCATGCCGTCATCTTTGAGACGATCTCGCTGTGGCTGGTGTGATCACGGCGTCCGAGCCGTCCTGGACAGCCCCGTTCACCGGGCTGAGCCCGCGTCAGTTCGGCAAGCTGATCACCGAGCTACGGCGCGAGGGCGCGGATCCGGTACGCAAGGGCCGGCCGTGGAGCCTGCCGCTGGAGGACCGGGTGTTGCTGGTCGCCGCGTACTGGCGCACGTACCTGACACTGCGGCAGCTCGCCCCGCTGTTCGACATCTCGAAGTCCGCAGCCGACCGCATTATCGACGCCCTCGGGCCGTCGCTGGCGCTCCATCCGCGCAGGCGGTTCCGCAAGGACACCGTGCTGATCGTGGACGGAACCCTGGTGCCCACCCGTGACCACACAGTCGCCGAGCAGTCGAACAACTACAGGTACTCGACCAACCACCAGGTCGTCATCGATGCAGACAGCCGGCTCGTGGTCGCCGTCGGCCGCACCACGGTCATCGCGGACGGCGGCTACCGGGGCGCCGGCCTGGTCATCCCGCACCGCCGCGAGCGCGGCCAGGCCGAGCTCCCGGCGTGGAAACGGGATGATCAACCAGCACACCGCAGATCATTTACGGGACAGCCCTTAGCTTGATCTTTAACCTTTGCGGCGGAAGTGGTGACACCGCGCCCGGCGCGATGATTCCCGCCCCGACGGTCCGGGCACAGCCGATGCGGCACGTCGTGCCGGCCGACACCGAACTCTGGCGCGTACACAACGTCCGCCGTCCGCGACCGAGTTCAAGGCACTGCAAACCAACCTGCACTGGGGCGGCGGGCGGCGGGCGGCTCTACGACATCCGCGACGAACCGGGCACGGCGGCACCGGCCCCGTACCTGTACACGGCACCGTCCCCACTGGCCGCGTCAGGACGTCCGACTGGTGCAGTCCTCCGCCCCGAACTACCCGCGCACCCGCCGCCGGGGTTCCTGGATGCGCCATCAAACCCCCTGCGCCGTCGGCTTCCGGCGGCCCTCCCGCCGGGACTTCGGCCCGGACGCCAGCGACGTCTGCGTCCTGTACGCCGCGGCCGGCTCGCCCGCCCCGCTCGCACCGTCCGGTCAGGAGCCGCTGCACCTGGACGCCGCGGCCGGCCGCGGCTACGTCAACGCGCTCCTGGACCCGTTTGCGGATCCGCGTGGAACAGCCCCGCACCCGCACCCGCACCCGCGAGTGACCGCACCGCCGCGGCGGGCTCCGCTCAACGCGTCAGGAACTCGATCCCCACCGAAGCGGCGCCCACGGCCAGGATCTTGACCTGTTTGAGCGTGGTGGTGCGCGGCTCCGTCGAGGCGTGACGGCAGAAGAGGACGGCGTCGCCGGACGCCCGGTAAGTGTGCGCGACCGTCAGCGCCATGGGCACGCTGCCGCCCGGGGCCAGGTCGGCGGAGACCACGTCGTAGTCGTTCTCCGCCTCCAACCGGCAGGTGATCCGCACCGCGCTCGCCTCGGGCTCCGTCGCGTAGAGCTTCACCCAGATCACGTACGAGCCGGGCTCCACCGGCAGGGCACCGACCCGCACGTCCTCGTCGGCACGGCTGCGCAGCGCGACGGCGTCATCGAAGCCGATCTTGACCGGGGCGGGCGTGACCGTGGCGAAGAACGCGCCGACACCGAGCAGCAGGGCCGTGCACCCGCTCACCACACCGGCGGCGACCGCCACCGTCACCCACAGGCGTCGCCGCGGCGCCTCCCGCCGGGCCCGCACGGTCGCGAAGACGCTCAGTCCCAGGGTGACCGCGATGAGCGCCAGGAACGCCCGGTTCCACGGGCTGAGGTGCTCGATGAGCTGCGGGAGCGACGTGATGAGCACGCCCACGACGGCGGCCGTCAGCCCGGCGCCGGTCCCCGGCTGGGCGGCGACGGACGGATCGGCTGGTCTGGCATCCGGATCCGACAATGCCCCTCCACATCGCCCCGGGCCATACGGCCCACCCCCTTGGTGGCGACCGCCGCACCCCCGCGCCCAGGCACCGCCGGCCGTCGCCCCAACTGTCCCGCAGATCAAGGCAATTTTACGGGTTGCGCTGGCGCCTCACACCCTCCGCGCACGCGAAGTCGCCGGGCGACCGTCGCGACCTGGCCGTTCTCCCGACTGCTCTCCCCGCTGTACTCCTGACCGTTCTTCCGGCCGATCTGCCGACACCGCAGGACACGCCGTCACTCCGCGTCTGACATCCACTCGGCAGACGGCAGAACAGCCGAGCGCGCAGCGTCAGGCCGCGGCGGCCTACCCGTTCAGCCCGTTCGTCTCCGAGCATCCGGAGACGAACTCACTCTTCATGAGGCCGCTGTGCGCTTGCGGCATCCCGTCTTCGTCGCGTGATCAGACGGGCGAGGTCGCAGCCAGCGGTGCACCGATCCGGATGTCGAGGTAGGCCACGAGATCTCCTCCGTCGAGCGCGCTCTTCCGCGCGTCGATGATCACGACCGTGCCGGCCACGATGCCGGCGAAGCTGGTGCCGGTTCGTCGGGACTGTTCGATGCGCTCCGTGACGGGACGACGGACCGCCTCGGTGAGAAAGGTGAGGCCGTGCGGGAACTCCTCGCTGAGCAGGTGCCGTTGCCGCCCGGCCTCGATCCGACTGCCGATGCCGAACTCGGCCGAGACGACCTGGTCACCGCGGAGGGTGACACGGAAATAGCCGTTCGACTGGACCCGGTTGCAGTTCTGCTGGGGTGGATAGAAGCAGTCGTAGCCACCGGCGAGGAGATCGTCGACAGCGGAACTCATCGAGGTCGCGTAGTGGTCGGAGCCGAACGGCCAGCGCCGGACCGAGGCGTCCCGGGCGGTGACGACCAGCCCGTTCGACCAGCCGTAGTCGTACTCCGCATACGTGTCGCGCCACCCCGCGTGGGGCACACCGTCCGCCTGCCCCGCCCTGTCCGTGCGGTGATCGTCCTCGAAGTCCTCGATCTCCTTCCGCGCGCGATCGCCGGCGTCGGGCCAGATCGCGGTCAGCGTCGATGCCGCGGCCGCGACGACCTCCTTGCTCTCCAAAGCCGTCCCGACCGGCGGGAACCATGCCCAGACGAGCCGGTCGTCACGGTCCAGCAGGAACTGCGCCACCTGCGAACGGACCGTGTCCGACGCGTCGTGGCGCGCGATCCGGCACCACAGTGCACGACCGTCCGCATTGGCTCGGGCCTGCACGCAGAACCAACCGGCCGCCCGCAACGGCCGGGTGAGAGCCCCTGCCACTCCGTCGGGCGCGATCGGCTGGGCCTGCGAGTTCTCGGCCGCTGCGGCGTGCTGGTAGACGCCGGCGGGCGGAAGGGACGACGGCTCGTCCGCCCGGGTGCAGCCGGTCAGCGCGAGCGGGCCCAGCATCGTGAGCGTCAACGCCATGACGGTCGTTCGCCGGACCGGTCGACAGCGGCGTCGAGGTATGAAGGAGGTTCGGGACACGGGGCTCATCGAAGCCGCTGGATCACCAGTTCGGCAACTTCGGTCGCCGGATCACCCCGTCGAAGACGGGGCCCGTGGAGACGCGGGGTCATTCGCCGCTTCCACACCCGAGGACGGGTGCCTTCGGCCCCATCGCGGCGGTGGACCGTCCGAGGACGTGGTCCTGCATGCGGCCAGGGCCGGGCCGCGATCGGTCCTGGGGGCGTACTTCGTCCGAGGGTCGGCGGCCGGTGGCTCAGGGACCGCTGGTCGGCCCGTTACTCGTAGCGGTACTTCAGCGAATCCGCCTCCGCCTGCTCGATGTCGGCGATCGTCAGCTCCGGCATCCGCAGTTGGGCCAACGTCACCTCGGCCGAGGTCGGTTGGACGTCCGCCGGCGGCCACTGCTCCGGCTTCCAGGCCCCGCTGCGCAGGAGCGACTTGGGGCAGTGCGGGTAGACCTCCTCGATCCCCAACACCAGCGCGCTGGCCGGCGGCTTGCCCACGGCGGTCAGCTGCGACAGCAGTTCCGGGCGGGTGGAGACGCAGGCCCGGCCGTTCACCCTGAGCGTCGTGGTGCGCCCCGGGATGACGAACAGCAACCCGGCCCGCCCGGTGGCGACGACGTTCTGCAGGGTGTCCAGACGCTTGTTGCCGGTCGCGTCCGGTATCGCCAGTGTCCGTGCGTCCAGGACGGCGACGAACCCGGCGGGACCGCCGCGCGGGGACACGTCGCAGTTGCCCTCGGCGTCCGCGCTGGCGACCAGGACCAGCGGCGAGCATCCGATCAACCGACGGGCCTGTGCGGTGAGTTCGGTCGTCTGCTTGCGCACGGCCGCGTCGCTGGGCAGTGCGTAGGCCCTGCGCAGCGCCTCCTGGTCGGGCACGGCGTCGAGGCGGAGCGAGTCGAAGGTACTGCCGGCAAGGAGTGACGTCATACCCCGACCCTAATGCGCGACCCGCGGATGATCTTGATCGGTGAGTGCGTGAAGGACGGCCGCTTTCCCGTCGGCCCGACAGCGCTCTGGCACTGGTGCATCTCCCCGACGCCGCAACGCCGTTGGTCTGCCGCAGGGTCGGAAACGGGGGTGGCGACCTGCGGGTGATCGGCCCTCGCAGCCGTGCCGCCTTCCACCCGGGCAAGGAACTGGCGACGTGCATCAGGGTCCGACTGCGCCCCGGTGCGGCGGCCAGGTCGGTGTCGGGTGTCCCGGCCGGCGAACTGCGGGACGGTGCCGTGCGCTCACCGAGGTGTGGGGCGGCCGCGCCACCCGCCTGGAAAACCGGCTCGACGAGTAGACCGACCCCGGCCCGATCCTGCGGTGCATCGAAATCGCGCTGCTCAAGGGCCTGCCCAACGGCACAGAGCCGCGCGACCGGTTGCTCCGCGAGGCCGTCGCGTCGCTGTCCACCGGCTACGGCGGGTCGGCGCGCTCGCCCGGCGGCTGTCGGTCAGCGAACGCCACCTGCGCGACGCCTTCACCCATCAGGTCGGTCTCTCACCCAAACGCTTCGCCCGCATCCAACGCGTCCGCACGGTGCCGGCCGAGGCGGGCGCAGCACCGTGGGCGCAACTCTGCCCTACGACTCCCTGCGCCACGCGAGGTAGTCAACGCCGGGAAACCGAAGCGGGCCGGCGGCCCCGGGGCACCCGGTCGGTTGGAACGGGATCCTCGACCTCATCGCACCTCCTGCGGGAGGGCTTTTTGCTGGTCAACGTCATGACGGAGGTGATTGCGCTCACATCATCACCACGTGGCCGGTTATTCGGCTCTGTGGGCGTATGACCCGTGGCACGATCATGCCAATCATTACCTGCGGGTAACCGCCCGGTCGGAGTGCTTCCTCCCTTCGGCCGCCCCCACGCCACGCCCCTGAGGAACCAACAGTGCGCAAGACCATCAGATACGCCGTTCTACCGGCGCTCACCGCCACGTCCCTGCTCGTCGTCAGCGGTTGTGCGAACGGGTCGTCCGGCACCGCGGCAGGGAGGGCCGACGGTGCCGGGCCGGTGACCGCCGTCGAGGACACGGACGCGCAGGCGCCGCTCGCCGTGGCCCCCGCGCCGGCCGGCGCCGGGACGCCCAGCGCCGTGGCGAAGCCGGGGACGGGCCACCGCCCGGCGGCCAAGTCCCCGTTGAAAATCGTCGCGTTCGATGCCGCGCGCGGCCGGGCCATCATCGCCGGGCCGGCCGCCGGCGCCCCGCCGAAGGGCACCGGCAAGGACACCCGTGGCGATGGGCAGGGTGAGAGGGGCGGCGACCACGGCGGCGGCCGGGACGAGGAGCACGGGAAGGGGTCGACTCCCCACCGGCCGGCCGCGGTTGCGGTCGGCGACGTGCTCGCCAGCGCTCCGGTACCCGGCGCGCCCCGCGGCGCCCTGGCCAAGGTGACCGAGGTGGTGGGCACCACCGAACGGGGCACCGAGGTCAAGACCGCCCCCGCCACCCTGGGCGCGCTGCTCGGCGGCGCCACGGCGAAAGGCCAGGTCCCGGTCGACCCCGCCGCGATGCAGGTCGAGCCGCTCACCCCGAACGTCAAGGTGTCCTGGGCGAAGAACGGGACGGTGCGTTTCGGGCCCGAGGGCGCGCAGTTGCCGCTCGGCAGCCTGCGGGTGGACGTGCGCGCCGTGTTGCCCACGGTGAAGACGTCGGCGGGCACCGTCGACGCCTCGGCCACGGGCTTCGTGCAGCTCGCACCCGAGGTCGACTTCTCCTACGACGGCAAGGGGACCACCACCGGCACCCCTGGCACCGCGTCGGTGAGCCTGGCCGGTGACTGGGCCTCGCAGTGGGAGCTCAAGGGCCAGGCGGCCACCTCCACGCCGGACGGCCAACCGGTGCGGGTGCCGTTCGCCAAGCTGCACGCCGACCCCGTCATCCAGGTCGGCGTGGTGCCGGTCGTGGTCAACCTCGATCTGACCTGCTACCTCCAGGTCGATGCCGACGGCAAGGTCAGCGTCGATGTCAAACAGGACGTGCAGGGCAAGTTCCGGGTCGGCGGCTCCTACAGCCGGGCCAAGGGCTGGACGCCGGTCGCCCGGGCCGACCTGCACGGCACCCCGCTGACGGCGACCGCGACGGCGGCCGGCCGGGTGAAGGCCGCACTGGGCACGGAGGCGAGCGTCGGCCTGTACGGCAGCGTCGGCGTGACCGGCACGCTGGCCCCGTACCTGCGCGCCGAGGTCTCCGGCACGGCCACCGGCTCCTCGGACGGCACGGCTTCGGCGGTCGGGAAGTGGGCGGCGTACGGCGGCGTCGACCTCTCCGGCGCGCTCCGGGCACGCCTGGACGTCTTCGGCACACCGGTCTTCGAACGGAGCATTCCGCTCGGTCCGCTCCACCGCGAGTGGGAACTCGCCGGTGGCCAGGGCACCGTGCGCACCCCCGCGAAGCGCCCCTGACCCCGCCGTGCGCATGCCGGGAGCCCCGCCGGATCACCGGCGGGGCTCCTTCGGCTCCTGGAACAGGGGCAGTTGGTGCGGCTGCCGCGGAGGCACCGGCCGGTCAGCGGCCGGCGCGGATCACCTTCGCACCGTCCTGGCCGAGCGGCACCGGAACGGTCCGCGGTGCGCTGCGCCGCGTGCGCCCGGCGAGGTCCTGCTGGACGACGTTCACGTTGAGGGACGTGCCCTGGCCACCGCCGAACTTCCCCCGCGCGAAGCCCTGCACGCCGTTCGCGGTGATCTCGTAGCCGCCGGTGTCGACGATGCCGTGGGCACGGCAGTCGCGGAACACCTCCTCGACGGGGACGAACCAGAGCCAGTGGTAGTCACCGTCGTGGTTGAGGTCGACCTTCTCCTCGAACCAGACCGCCACGCTCCCCACCAGGTCCACGGTGGCCGTCCAGTCGATGTCGTACTGCTGGGTGCCGACCACGAGCGACGCCTCGATGAGGGACTTCGGCGGGATCCGCAGCGGCAGGTCGACGCTCCAGGTCTGCGTCTCCTTGTGCGTGAACTCCTGCGTCGAGGAGAGGTTGGTCTCGATCGAGGTGGTCTCGCTGACCTTGGCCACGGCCGGTATCTCGGCGGAGACCTCCACGGTGACGCCGATCTTCAACGACTCCGTCACCGAGATCCGCAGGTCCTGCTCGGTGGTCTTGCTCTGCTTGTACGTGACGACCTGTTCGACCGCCGAGCCGTTGCGGTAGTTGGTGGTCACGGAGTTGACCTGGCCCGGTACGGGCGAGGGGGCCTTGGGGTCGTAGGTGATGCCGCGGTACTCCGCGCCGACCTGGTACTGGTGGTAGGCACCGAGCTCGCTCCGCCGTCCGTAGTCGGTGGAGGCGGTGAACCGGCAGCCGCGGGAGCCGGGGAAGCGCTCCGCGGCCATCCACTTCCCCCACGCGTCCGTGACCTCTTGCAGCGGGCGGGCGGCCGCCGTGCGCTGCGCCGCGCCCGCTGCGGCACGCGGCGCGGCGGCCGGCCGGGCGGGGGCGGCGGCCGCGGTGCCGGCGGTGGCGAGGGCGGCGGGAACGGCCGCGGCGAGTCCGGCGACCGGGGCGACGGCGAGCAGGCGCCGTCGGGAGACATGGCTCATGGAAGTCCCAATCCGAGGGGGCGGAACGACGGAAGCGTCGTGGGCAGCCATGCAACCGACGATCATCCTCGGCGCGTAGGGGCTTTGGTCCCGACTGTGCCGGCTCGCCGTGCCGCGGCACGGCGCGAGTGGCGCGGTGCGTGGCACCGCACCGGTCCGACGTACCCGTGCCGTGCCGTGCCGGCACCAGTCGAACGGGCGAACCGCCGCCTCGCCGTGCGCCCGTTCCCGCGGTGGCGGCCGCATCATGGTGCGGTGCGAAAACCCCGCGCACGGTCCGCCACCGCCACTGCCTCCGCCCGGCCCGGCCGCGCGGCGCTGGGCAGGGAAGTCGGCTGGTTCGTCGCGATCGGGCTGGCCTCGACGGTCGCCCAGGCCCTGGCGTACTGGGTGTTGCGGCGCTGGTGGCCACCGCTGTCCGCCAACCTCGTGTCCCTCCTCGTCGTCACCGTCCTCAACACCGAGGCCAACCGGCGGCTGACCTTCCGCGGCTCGGCCGCCCGGGTCGTGCGGGCGCACCTGGCTGCGGGCGCCCTGTTCGTCGTGGCCTACGCGACCACGTCGGGCGCGGTCCTGCTGCTCCGTCATCTGTGGCCCGCCGCCCCGACGGCGGCCGAGGTCGCGGTGCTGGTGCCGAGCTTCGCCCTGGTGACCGTGGTGCGCTTCGCCGTGCTGCGGCTGCTGGTGTTCCGACGCCGTCGCTGACGCCGCGGGCCCCGGTGGGCGGCGCGGTCGGGTCTTACGAATCGCTGACGTCGGGGCGTGCGGGCTGGTCAGGGGCGCCCGGGCGGTGCTCTGCTGGGTCGCATGGTCGGAGAGAGACGCGACAGGCCCGTCGGACGACGGCTGGTCCTGGGGATGCTCGGTCTGGGCGCCGTGGGAGTGGCGGCCGGGGCGCCCGTGCAGGACGCGGTGAGCCGGGTGCTCGGGGCGGTGCGGAACGAGGATCCCACCGGCATCACGGGTGTGCTGCCCGGCGCCGGTGGATTCCGCTTCTACTCGGTGGCGTCCTCGGTGCCGCACCGGTCCCCCGCCGACTACCGGCTCACCGTGGACGGGCTCGTCGCGCGTCCTGCGGTGTACACGCTGGCGGACCTGCGCCGGATGCCGCGCACCCGGCTGGTGCGGGACGTGCAGTGCGTCACCGGCTGGCGGGTTCCGCGGACGCCGTTCACCGGGGTGGCGTTGTCCCACCTGCTCGCCGCGGCCGGGGTGGCACCGGGCGCGGGGGCGGTGCACTTCACCTGCTTCGACGGCGTGTACAGCGAGAGCCTCACCCTGGCGCAGGCACGGCGGCCGGACATGCTGGTCGCCTACGAGATGGCGGACCGACCGGTGACCGACGCGCACGGCGGCCCGGTCCGGCTGTACGCGGCACCGATGTACTTCTACAAGTCGGCGAAGTGGCTGTCCGGCATCACGGTCACCGACCGGGTCCGGCCCGGCTATTGGGAGCGGTACGGATATGACGTGGACGCCTGGGTGGGACGGTCGAACGGGCGCGGCGATGCCCCCGTCGGCTGAGCCCGCGGCCCCGGTACGGGCCGCCGGGAGGCTGCGGCGCTTCACCGGTGCGGAGCGGTGGGTGCACCGGATCACGGCGGCGCTGATGGGCGTCCTGTTGGTCACCGGGGCCTGCCTGTACGTGCCGCCGCTGGCCGAACTCGTCGGCCGCCGGCGGCTGGTGGTCACGGTGCACGAGTGGGCGGGCCTCGCCCTGCCGGTGCCGTTGCTGGTCGGTCTGGCCTCGCGGGCCCTGCGCGCGGACCTGGGGCGGCTGAACCGGTTCGCTCCGTACGATCGCGGCTGGATCCGGGCGGCCCTGCGGGGGCGACGCCGTCCCTCGGGGAAGTTCAACGCCGGGCAGAAGGCGTACGCGGCGCTGGTCGCCGGCGCCGCGCTGGTCCTCCTCGGCACCGGTCTGATCCTGTGGTTCCCCCGTGTGGTGCCCGTGCCGTGGCGGACCGGGGCGACGTTCGTGCACGACTGGACCGCGCTGTTCGTCGGCGTCCTCGTCCTCGGTCACGTGGTGCTGGCCGCCCGCGACCCGGAGGCCCGCCGCGCCCTGCGCACCGGCTACGCCTCGCGGGCCTGGGCGCGGCGCGAGCATCCGCTGTGGGACGACGAGGAGTCCTGAACGGGGCCGGTCGGCAGGGGCGGGCGGCCGGCCCCGGTCAGTCGGCCGGCCGCCCCGGGTCCCGCCGCCGGGTCGGTGGATGCCGCGGCAACCAGCGCCGGACGGCGTCGCTGCGCAGGACGGCCCCGTTCGCGACGGCAAGGGCCGCGAGGACGTACGTCAACGCCTGGAGGGGGAAGCCCGGCAGGATCGGCCCGCCGACGTAGAGCACGGCGCCGGCGAGGGGGACCGCCAGCCACTCGACGCGGCCGTCCAGGGCGACGAGGCCGACGACGAGCAGGGCGTACCAGGGGTAGTTCGGCGAGAACAGCAGCAGGGCCGTGCCGGTCACCAGGAGGGCGCCGCGCCAGGGGCGGGCGGGGTCGCCGCGCCACCAGACGGCCAGGGCCAGCACGGCGAGCAGCACGCCGGCGGTCACCGCCGCGGCGGTGTCCGGCAGCAGCAGCCGCGGCAGGACGAAGCGGCGCACGTCGCCGGGTGCGTAGCCCTCTTCGTGGAGGTAGCCGGGCAGGTAGCCCAGGACGGCCTTGCCGGAGAGGAGCACGTACGGCAGGTAGCAGAGGGCGACGGTCACGAGGAGGGGGACCACGACGCGGACGACCCGCGCCGGGGCGCGTTGGCCGGACAGGGCCCCGGGCAGCGTCAGGACGGGCAGCAGTTTGACGGCGGTGGCGGCACCGAGGAGGACGCCGCGGCGGGCGCCGGCGGTGGCGGTGCCGAGGGCGAGCACGGTGAACAGGACGCCGAGGGCGTCGATGTGGGCGTTGTTGACCGCCTCGAAGGGCACGGCCGGGCACCAGGCCCACAGGGCGGCGCGGGGCGGGGCGCGGCGGGGATCGCCGCGGCGGCGCACCACGGTGAGCAGGGCGAGGGTGGTCGCGAACGCCACGACGGCGCCGCCGATTTGGAGCGGCTTGTGGCGGCTGTCCGGCGGGGAGAGGGCGTGCACCGCGAGGTACCAGCCCTCGGCGAGCGGCGGGTAGACGGTGGGGACCGTGGGGCGGTTGATGCGGGTGCAGAGCCCTTCGTCGGTGCGGGTGAGTCCCCAGCCGGCGCAGGGGCGGGCCGCGGGGAAGAGCCACGCGTCGCGCAGCGGGGCGAGTTGGGGCGCCGCGGGCGGGTGGGCGTAGGGGGAGGTCCCGGCGGCCTGGACGCGCCCGTCCCAGGCGTAGCGGTACATGTCGGTGCTGGTGCGCGGTGGGGCGGCGAGCCCGGCCAGTGCGAGGGCGGCGGCACCGACCAGGACCAGGGGGGTGGCCGCGCGCACCGGGACGGTGCGCACGACACGTGCGGCGGCGGCGAACAGGCCCCAGGCCACGGCGTAGCCGACCAGGATGCGGCCCGGGGCGCTCTGGCTGTCCCCGACCCTGAGGGTGCCGACGACGACGGCGGTGAGGAGGGCGAGGAGGGCGCCGGTGACGAGGGTTGCGGTACGGGCGCCGCCCTTCACCGCGCGACGCCGGCGAGCGCGCGGACGGTGGCGGCGAACCGCGAGCCGGCTGGGCAGCGGGCGGCGACCGGCCCGACGTCGGCGGCGGTGTCCACGTCGCGCAGCACCGGCAGGTCGCGCACCGCCAGTCCGGCCGCGACCAGCCGGTGCCGCTGGAGTTCCCCCGTGCGGTCGGTGGACATCGGCACGCCCCGCACCAGGGCCGCGGCGCGTGTCGGGTCGGCGAGGCCCAGCGCCCAGAACCCGCCGTCGGCCGCGGGGCCGAACCAGGCGTCGTGGTCGTCGTCCCCGCCGACGCCCGCCAGCAGGTCGGCGGTCATCTGGGGGGTGTCCATGCCGACCAGGAGCGCCGGTCCGGGGTCGCAGTGGGCGAAGGCGGCGGCGATGCGGTCGTCGAGGCCGCCGGGCGACTGGGGCAGGACGTCGAAGCCCGGCGGGAGCCAGGGCCCCGGGCGGCCGTCGAGGACCAGTACGCGCCGTCGGGCGGGGGTCCGGGAGACGGTGTGCAGGGTGTCGGCGAGGGCGGCCTCGGCGAGGGCGGCCGCCTCCCGGGGCGTGTAGGGCGGGGTGAGCCGGGTCTTGACCCGGCCCGGCACGGGTTCCTTGGCGATGACCAGGAGGGTGGCCGGTCCTGGTCCCGGTACCGGGGGTCGGGCGCTCATCGTCCGGCTCCGGGCGCGTGCGCGGTCCCCGCGGGGACGGTGGGCGGCGGCTCGGCGAGCACCCCGCGCATGTCACGGACCGCCTGCCAGGTGCCGCGCCAGGTGCCGGTGACCTTCGAGCGCCCGGTGCGCGGGTGGTAGGGCACGTCTTCCTCGCGCACCCGCCAGCCGGCGTCCGCGGCCCGGACCACCATCTGCAACGGGTAGCCGGACCGCCGGTCGGTCAGGGCGAGGGCGAGCAGTGCCTCGCGGCGGGCGGCGCGCATCGGTCCGAGGTCGTGCAGGCGCAGTCCGGTGCGCCGCCGGACCAGTCGCGCCAACTCCACGTTGGCGAGGCGGGCGTGGAGCGGCCAGGCGCGGGGCGTGGTGGGTCGGCGGCGGCCCAGGACCAGGTCGGCGGAGCCGTCGAGGACCGGAGCGGCGATCCCGGGCAGGAGTCCGGGATCGAGGGAGGCGTCGCAGTCGCAGAAGCAGACGACGTCGGCGGTCGCGGCGGTCAGGCCGGCGTGGCAGGCGGCGCCGAAGCCGCGGCGCGGCTCGTGGACGACGTGGGCGCCGAGGCGTCGGGCGATGTCCGCGGAGGCGTCGGTGGAACCGTTGTCGACGACGATCGCCCGCCAGCCCGGCGGGATCCGGTCCAGCACCCACGGCAGGGCCGCGGCCTCGTCGAGGCAGGGCAGTACGACGTCCACCGGCGGACGGGAGGGGGAGGGCTCGTTCACCGCACTCACCCTACGAGCCCAAAGGGCGCGAAAAGGACTTTGCATCCTTACGGTTCGCTGACGTCGCGGCATCGGGCGGGCCGCCCGCGCGCAGTGGCGCCGCCGCGAACTCCGCCATGCCCGCCGCGAACGCGACCCGCGGCCGCCAGTCGAGTTCGGTGCGCAGCCGGTGCGCGGAGGCGGTGATGTGGCGGACGTCGCCGAGCCGGTACTCCCCCGTGACGACCGGCGTCGGTCCGCCGTGGGCGTCGGTCAGCGCGGCGGCCATCTCCCCGACCGTGTGCGGCTCGTCGCTGCCGACGTTGTACGCCCGCACCGCGCCCGGCGGCAGCCCGTCGATGCCGGTCAGGGCCGCGAGGTTGGCCGCGGCGACGTCCCGCACGTGCACGAAGTCCCGGCGCTGCCCGCCGTCCTCGAACACCCGGGGCGCGGCGCCGTTCGCCAGTGCGGAGCGGAACAGCGAGGCGACGCCGGCGTAGGGCGTGTCGCGCGGCATGCCGGGCCCGTACACGTTGTGGTAGCGAAGGGCCGCGGCCCGCCCGCCGGTCGCCCGGGCCCACGCGGCGGCCAGGTGCTCCTGGGCGAGTTTCGTGCTGGCGTAGACGTTGCGGGGGTCGGTCGGTGCGTCCTCGTCCACCAGGCCGGGGGCCAGGGGTTCGCCGCACGTCGGGCAGGGCGGTTCGAAGCGGCCCGCCTCCAGGTCCGCGACGCGACGCGGCCCGGGCCGCACGACGCCGTGCCGGGGGCAGGCGTAGCGGCCCTCCCCGTAGACCACCATGGAGCTGGCCAGCACCAGGCGGCGCACGCCGGCCGCGGCCATCTCGGCCAACAGGACGGCGGTGCCCAGGTCGTTGCATCCGACGTAGGCGGGGGCGTCCGCGAAGTCCTTGCCGAGCCCGACCATCGCGGCCTGGTGGCAGACGGCGTCGACGCCGCGCAGCGCACCGGCGACGGCCTCCTCGTCGCGGACGTCGGCGTGCCGCCAGTCCACCCCGTCGGGCAGGGGCGGTGCGGTTGGGTGGGCGGCGGGCAGGAGGGCGTCGAGCACGCGCACGGCGTGCCCGGCCCCGGTGAGCGCGGTGACGAGGTGCGAGCCGATGAAGCCCGCACCCCCGGTGACCAGGATCAGCATGTCCCGACCGTACGGCCGCCCGTCCCGCCGCGGGCCGCACCGCGGCGGGACGTCAGACTTCCGTCATCCTTCCGCGCCCTGGCGGTGCCACCGCATGACGATCTCGCGTTGGAAGGTGACGTAGCCGGCGCGTGCGAAGGCGTCGGCCATCGGCGCGTTGCCGAGGTCGGTCGACGCCCGGATGCGGGGCACGCCCTGCCCGGCGAGGATGCGGGTGCCTTCCGCGAGGAGGTCGTCGGCGTAGCCGTTGCCGCGGTGCGCGGGCAGCACGCCGAGGTAGGCGATGATCGCGTTGTAGTCGTTGCGCGCGGGGATCACGAATCCCACCGGGGTGCCGTCGGGTCGCGACGCGACGCGCCACCACTCCCGGGGGCTGGTGTACCGGGCGAGTTCCTTCTCGTAGTGCGCGACCGCCGCCGCCCGGACGGACATCCGGGTCAGGTCGTCGCGGCTGTGCGCGTCCAACGTGCCGTCCAGGGCGGCGGTCATCAGGTCCAGCAGTTCGGCGGCGTCGTCGACCGGCCGGAAGGCGAGGCGGCCGGCGGGCCTGGCCGTGGTGGCGCCCGGTCGCCACTCCAGGCGGAGGCGCTCCACGAACGGCCGGGCACCGGTGCGTTCGACGATCCGCATGCGGTCCTCGACCGCCTGCCGGGTGGCGGGCCGGTCGCGCCAGTCGTCCGGGACGAAGCGGCTGTACCGGGGCGGATCGCTCCCCTCGGGGAGGGCGGTGGCCATCGCGGTCCGCAGCAGGCGGACCCCGACGTCCACCCGGTCGGGAGCCGTCAGCGCGTCGTCGACGTCGAGGACGTCCAGCAGCAAGGGGGCGTCCGCGCCCGCCCGGCCCCACCAGGCGGCCCGGCCCAGCAGGCGGTCGCCCCGCAGCGCGACCCACATCCGTGCGGGCCGCCTGCGCCCCTGCGCGAGGTCGTCGGCGATTTCTTCGTTGAGGACATAGGGGAGTTGGTTGAACAGGTCGACTTCCTGGTCGCCGGCGAGGGGACGCAGGGTCAGGTCGTTCGGGTTCACGGTCGGTGCACGCTCCGGTGGAGGTGCCCGCCGGCCTGTACCGGAATCAGCGGTGGTCCGCGTTGCGGCGTCGGGACGGGACGGGCACGAGGGACTTGGGCGACATGGGCTGAGCCCTCCTCTCACGGTCGTGGTCGGTGTGCCGATGCGGCGGTCGCGGCCACAAGGACTACCCGGGCGTGGCTTTCGGCCGCAACTCCATTTGCCCGCACGCCCGGTGACCCCGGCCGTGCCGACGCGCCGACGCGCCGCTCGTCACCCGGCCCGTGCACGACGGACACCGAGCGGGGGAATAATCACCCTCCCGCGCGCCCCGCAACGCCCCGCCCACCGTGAACACCGCACCGAAGGACGGCCGCCGTGCAGATCACCCGCATCGAGACCTTCCTCGCCCCACCCCGGTGGACGTTCGTCCGGGTGGAGACCGACACGGGCGTCGTCGGTTGGGGCGAACCGGTCGTCGAGGGCCGCGCCGAACCGGTCCGGGCGGCGGTCGACGTGCTGGCCGAGTACCTCGTCGGCACCGACCCGATGCGCATCGAGGACCACTGGCAGGTGATGACCAAGGGCGGCTTCTACCGCGGCGGCCCGGTGCTGTCCTCCGCGGTCGCCGGCCTGGACCAGGCACTGTGGGACATCAAGGGCAAGCACTACGGCGTGCCCGTGCACCAGTTGCTCGGGGGCCCGGTGCGCGACCGGGTCCGCGCCTACGCCTGGGTCGGCGGCGACGATCCGGCCGAGGTGCGCGACGCGGTCACCGCGCAGCTGGAGGCGGGCTTCACCGCCGTCAAGATGAACGGCTGCGGCAGGATGACGCCGGTCGCCTCCCGCGCCGAGGTCCGCGCCGTGCTGCGGCGCGCCGAGACGGCCCGCCAGGTCCTCGGCGACGCACACGACTTCGGCCTGGACTTCCACGGCCGGGTCTCCCCCGCCAACGCCCGCCGCCTGCTGCCGCTGCTCGCCGAATACGCCCCGATGTTCGTCGAGGAACCGGTGCTCCCGGACCACGTGCACGTGCTCCCGGACCTGGTGAACGCCTCCCCCGTCCCCCTCGCACTGGGTGAACGCCTCTACTCCCGCCGGGAGTTCCTCGCCCCGCTGCACGCCGGGGTCGCCGTCCTCCAGCCCGACGTCTCGCACGCCGGCGGCATCTCCGAACTGCGCCGGATCGCGGCCCTGGCCGAGACCTACGGCGCGCAGCTCGCGCCGCACTGCCCGCTGGGCCCGATCGCCCTGGCCGCCTGCCTCCAACTCGCCTTCACCACGCCCAACTTCCTGATCCAGGAACAGAGCATCGGCATCCACTACAACCGGGGCGCCGAACTCCTCGACTACGTCGTCGACCCGGAACCGTTCCGCTTCGACCGCGGCGCCCTCCTGCGCACCGAGCGTCCGGGGCTCGGCATCGACGTCGACGAGGCGGCGGTACGGGCCGCCGACCGCAAGGGGCACACCTGGCGCAACCCGGTCTGGCGGCACCAGGACGGCTCGTTCGCCGAGTGGTGACCGGCCGCGCGCCGACCGTCCGGGCCACCCGCCGGCGCGGCAGAAATAGAGTGCGGGCAACGAGAGAGACCGGAGGCACGACATGAACGCCGACCAGCCCGCGACGCGGCACGGGGGCGCCGGTGCGGCGCGCAGACCGCGCCCGGGGCCCGTGCTGACCTTCGGCGAGACGATGGTGGCCCTGCGCGGCAGCGGACCCCTGAAACTGGGCGGCACCATGGCGGTGTCCGTGGCCGGGGCGGAGAGCAACGTCGCGATCGGCCTGGCCCGGCTCGGGCACGCCGTGCGCTGGGCCGGCGCCGTCGGCGACGACGAGGCCGGGCGCCTGGTCCTGCGCACCCTGCGCGCCGAAGCGGTGGACGTCTCCGCCGCCACGGTGGACGCCGGAGCGCCGACCGGCCTGCTGCTCTTCGAGCCCCGCCTCCCGCAGGCGACCCGCGTGCACTACTACCGCACCGGTTCCGCGGGTTCCCGGCTCTCCCCGGAGAGCGTGGAGCGGGCCTTCGCCACCGCCCCGCCGCGGCTGGTGCACCTCACCGGCATCACCCCCGCACTCGGCCCTGGCCCCCGCGCCGCCGCCGAGCGGGCGCTGCGCCTGGCGCGCGAGCACGGCTGCGTCATCTGCCTCGACGTCAACTTCCGCTCCCGGCTGTGGAGTGAGGCCGCGGCCGGTGAGGTGCTGCGCGCCTGGGCCCCGCAGGTGGACGTCCTGATCGCGTCCGACGACGAACTGCCGCTGGCCCTGCCCGAAGGCGCCGGCGCCGACGGCTCGGCGCGGGCGGAGTTGCTGCTGGGGTCGGGCGTCGCGGAGGTCGTGGTGAAGCTCGGGGCGGACGGCGCGCTGGTCCGCACCGCGGACGGGCAGGTGCACCGGCCGGCGCGCCCGGTGCGCGCGGTGGACCCGGTGGGCGCCGGTGACGCCTTCGTCGCCGGCTACCTCTCCGCGCTCCTGGACGGCGAGGGCCCGACGGCGTGCCTGGATCGGGGCGTCACCACCGGCGCGTTCGCCGTCGCCGCGCACGGCGACTGGGAGGGCGCCCCGACCCGCGACGAACTGCCGCTGTTGGCAACGGAGTCGGGCACCGTGCTGCGGTGAGGTGCCCGCCCGGCCCGCCCGAGGGACCGCAGCGGGACGGGTCGGGCACCGGTGGGTCAGAAGTCGCCCTGTACGACGGCGTGCAGATGCTCGTCGTGCCATCCGTCGGCGTGCAGCAGCGCGCTGCGCATGGTGCCTTCGTAGGAGAACCCGGCCTTGGCCGCGACCCGGCAGGAGGCCGGGTTGGCCACCGAGTGGCACAGCCGGAGCCGGTGCAGACCGAGGTCGTCCAGGGCCCACCGGCTCACCCGCCGGGCGGCTTCGGCCACCACCCCACCGCCCCGGGCCGTGGGCAGGACCCAGTACAGGATCTCCGCGCTGCCGCCCGCCAGGTCGATGTCGCCCCAGCCGATGAGCCCGTCGGCTTCGCCGTCCGGCCGCGCGATGGCCCAGATCGCGCTCGCTTCCGACGCCCAACGGCGGTGCATGCCGTCGATCCGCCGGCGGGCGTCCTCGGCCGTGGCCACCAGCAGGCGGTTCCACTGGCGGATGGCCGGGTCCTGACTGGCCGTCACCAGGACGGCGGCGTCGCCGTGCCGCCAGGGACGCAGGGACCGGCCGGCCGACAGGGCGAGCACGGGTTGCGCACTGCGGGCCATCCGCCCTGCGGGCACGACGGCGGGCACTGCGCCCGGCGGCGCGTCGGGCGGGCCGGCGGGGATCTCCTCGGGCTGGGGCGAGTTGGAGGTCATCGCGGCATCGTGCCACGTCCCGGCAACGCCGCGAGGTGCCGTGGCAGTCTCCGCGGTCCCGGCCATACCCCCTCGGGGCGAATTGCCTCGGTGTTCGCCGTGCGAGCCGCGGAAAAGCGGTCAGACTCCTCACGGACGGTCTGCCGGGGCCCTGCCCCGGCAGACCCGTCACACTGCCCCGCGCTTCCTGCCTGACGCCCCGTACCGCGGGGCGACCTCGCATGACGGAGATCGCATGACGGAGACCGAACGGACCGCCCCGGCACCGCGGGCGGCATTCCGCGCCACGGCCTTCGCCCGAGACGGGCGCTGGCACTTGGAGATATCCAGCCTCGACAGCGAACCCGACACCGGCGACACCGAGGCCGTACTGGTCACACTCCGGCCCACCGGGGACGCCCGGGACGGCACCCGGTTCCCCGCCGACGGCCTGCGCGAACAGTTGCGGCACAACGGCTTCGTCCTCGACGATCCGGACGCCGGCACCGGCGGCTGGACGCGGGTGGACGACGAGGAGCGCTACACCGCGATGTGCCGCCCCATCACGAGAGCGGTGTGACGGCGCGGGCGGCGCCGCGAGGGCCTCACCTCACGACCAGGTCGTGGTTCCGGCGGACGAACTCCCCCACGGATACCGGTGACCGCCCGATCACCCGCTCGACGCCGTCCGTGAGGCGGTCGTACCGGTTCTCCGCGTGGAGCCGCGCCATGGTGGAGATGTGCTGGAAGACGTGGTCCGGCAGCCCCAGCGGGACGAGGTCGTGGGCGATCCACTCGTCCAGCGGGACGTCGGTGTGGCCGACCGGTCGGCCGAGCGCGGCGGAGACCTCCGCCGCCATGGCGGCGACGTCGATCGAGCGGGGTCCGGTCAACTCGTAGGTCCGGCCGACGTGCGGAGCCGGGTCGGCCAGGACCTCCGCGACCACCGCGGCGACGTCGGCGGCGGCCACGGGCGAGGTCTTCGCCCGGCCGAAGGGCAGCCTGATGGCGCCGCCGTCGGCGACCGGGGACAGGCCCAACCGGAAGAGCGGGTTCTCCAGGAACACGGTGGGTCTGATCTCCACCACGGGCAGACCCGACCAGTCGAGGAGCTGCTCGACCAGCCACTGCTGTCGGTGCTGGTGCGATTCGGTCGTACTGGTGAGGTCCATCTCGGAGACCGTCAACTGCGACATGTTCACCAGCACTTCCAGGTGTCCCGCGGCGCGGGCGACGGCCGCCGTCGCCACCGCGGCCTCCAGGTACTGGTCCGACACCGCCATCCCGAAGTACATCCGCTCGCAGCCCGCCAGCGCCGCGGCGACGTCCACCGTCCGCGTCAGGTCGCCGACGACCACCTCGGCGCCCGTGCCGCGCAGCTGCCGCGCGCGCTCGTCCTCCCGGTGCACCAGGGCGCGGACGGCCAGGCCGCGCCGCCTGAGATCCTCCACCACGGTCCGTCCGACGGCCCCGACGCTGCCCGCGGCGCCGGTCACCAGGATCGGCTTCCCCTTCGCCTCCGGGTTGCGGTCCATAGCCGCAGCGTCCCGCGCACCCCCGGACGACGCAACCCGAACCGGCCGCGGCACCAGGCGCATCGGTGCGCGCACGGTTGGTCAGGACTCGGAGGGCGGTCGAGGCACGGCGTCGTAGCGGCGCAACGCACCGAAGCGCAACGTCCCGTCGCACGGCCGCCCGACGACCAGAACGCGCCGCTCGCCACCGGTCGCCGGAGTCACCAGGCGACCGGATAACGGACCGGATGGCCTCCTATGCGGCCCGGCAGCAGGCCAATCGCCACGAGCAGCACGGTGGCGAGTGCGAGCAGCGGGAGGAACGGGACCGGGTGCGGGGCCTGGAGCACCACGATGACCGACGTGGCGGCGGCCGGGGAGTGGGAGAGGTGGGTGAGCATCATCGCGCCCAGTGACAGGCTGGCGGCCACCGCGGCGCCCCAGCCGGTGCTGCCGGTCACGGCGAGGGTGCCGAAGCCGATCGCCGCGGACATCAACTGGCCACCGATCAGGTTGCGCGGTTGGGAGATCGGCAGCCCTGGCGCACCGTGCACCAGGGCCGCGCTGGCCGCCAGGGGCGGGATCAGCAGCGGCTCGTGCAGCAGCACGCCGACCCCGACCAGGAGGAGCAGGGCCCCCAGGGCGAAGGCCGTGGCCCGCAACGCGTGCAACGGGTGCGGCCTAGGAGTAGCGGGGGGCGGTGGTACGGACATGCAGGAACTCCAGGCGGGCAGGTGCGGCCCGCAGATCATAAACAAACTGTTGATTGAAGTGTGAACGTACTTGTGGCGGGGGCCTCATCGCGGGCACGCTCCGGCCGTACCGCACCGCCCAGCGCGCCCGCCCCCTCCGCCGCCACCTGGGAGAACGGTATAAAAGCGGTATGGTGCGACAAGCTCAGAGCGGCGACCCCCGACCACCCGCCAACCGACCGGCGGACGACCTGCACGAGACCGTGGAGGAGGTCGCCGCCGCCGTCATGACGGCGTCCCGGCTGTTCGTCGCGCTCTCCGCGCGGGCGCTCGCCGAGACGGAGCCGGCACTGACCCTGCCGCAGCTGCGCACCCTGGTGGTCCTGCACGGCGAGGGCCCGGTCAAGCTCGCCGCGCTCGCCTCCGGGCTGGACGTGAACCCCTCCACCGCGATGCGGATGGTCGACAGGTTGGAGGCCCGCGGCCTCGTGGACCGCCAGATGAACCCCGACAACCGCCGCGAAGTCATCCTGGCCCTCAAACCGCACGGCCGGCGCCTGGTCGAGCAGGTCCTGGCCCACCGCCACCAGGAGATCCAGACCATCGTCGCCAGTCTCCCCGCCGAACGGCGCGCCGAGTTGGTGCGGGGCCTGCGCGCCCTGACCGACGCGGCCGGCGAGCCGACCGCCGATTCACTGACCGACCCGTACTGAGCAGCGCGGACCCTGCGCCCTCAGGTGGGGACGGCGTCCGGGCGATCCTGACCGGCGGCAGTCGGGTCGCCCCGCGGGTCGCGGCAGAACACCGCGTTGGTGACCAGGCCGATCAACCGCGACAGGGCCAGCGCCGCCACCGCCCCGGCGCCGCCCACCAGCAGCGCCCAGCCGCAGATCACCAGCATTCTCGGCTGGACGGCGAAGTCGCCGAGGTGGGCGCCCCGGTGCCCGGCCGTTCCCTTGCGCGGCCCGCTCACCGCAGCGCCCCGCCCCGCCGCAGAGGGCCGGCGCACCGTGCTCGCCCGCCCGGCCATGGGCTCACCTGTATGTTTTCCATAGCGAAAGTATTGCAGTGAGCAAAAGTTGCTGACAGGTGGCGTCCAGCACTCGGACGGGCCGGTGGTTGGCTCCCGGTAGCGGGCGCCGCGCGACCGTGCGCCTCAACGCGCCGCACACACCTCCCCGCAGGCGCCCCCACGGCCGACCGACCGGAACCCGTCACGCCAGGCACCCCAAGCCCGGCCGCGCACCTCAGTGCACGCTGCGCTTCACCTCCGCCTGCGGCGTGGGCGCCATCGCGAAGTGGCACGTCAGGCAGGTGAGTTCACGGGCCGGCCGGGCGAGCGTCGACTGACCGACGCCGGCGAGCCGGTGCCCCGGCTCCAGAGCGACGTGGCAGTGCCGGAGACAGACACCGACGCCACAGTGATGACACACACCCACCGCGTCGACGACCTCTTCGGCCCACGCGCAGTCGAAGCACTTCATGAGACTCACCCGCCTCCCGTCCGCCCACTCGGGCCCATTCTATCGACAGGAAAATATTGCAGTGAGCAACCCTTTAGGGCTGCGCCCCGTGCCGCCGGTCGGCCGGAGCCCGGCGTCCGGGAGTGCGTCGCCGCGCGGTGACGAACGGTGCGGCGGACAGGAGCACCACACCCCCGGCCGCCCACAGCAGCTCCGCGCTCCGCGCCAGACATGCCGCGACGAGCAGCGCGGCGCCCGCCGCCACCGCCGCGCAGGCCATGGCGACACCGGCCCGGCGCCGCACGGCCGCCAAGGGCCGGCGACGCCGCCGCGGCGCACCTCCGAAGGTGCTCAGCAGCAGGGCCAGGTCGGGGTCGTCCGCCAGGAAGTACTCCTCGATCTGGGCGAGGACCCGCCGGTCACGCATGGGGAGATCCATGACCGCCTCCTCCCGGAGCAGTGCGCCTGCCCACCCCGGCTACGCGGTGGGCTCCCGTGGCGCCCCGGTCGCCATCGCGAGACGGGTGGCGGCCAGGCCGAGGGCCAGGGTCACGGCGCCGATCAAGACGTTGTTCCAGATCAGTCCGGCCGTGGGGCGGTGGCCCGCGGTCACGACCCAGGGCGAGATGATCATCCAGACACCGATCACCGGGCAGGTCCAGCTCAGCCGGTACATGCGCTCCGGCGAGCGGGTCAGTCCGAGACCGATCACGGTCAGCACGAGGCCGATGATGAGGTTGTTCACCGCCAGTTCAGGGCTGGCGAGCCGGAAGTGCACCACCCAGGGCGAGATCGCCGTATACATGCCGGCGAGGAGGACCAGTCCGTCGAGGGCGGTCGCCTGGCGTCCGGAGAGCAGGCGGGCGTAGCGCTCCCGCATCTCGGCCACGTCCGGGTGGCTGGTGATGTCCGTGGTTGCGTGATGGGAGAGATCCGACATTCGAATCGCTTCCTCTCAGACGCTTCGAACGGCGTCACCTCGAGAATACCATTGCATTCTGCAATAATGCAGGTCACGGGCCGCGTCAGCGCTCCCCCAGGCCGCGCGCCGCGACGAGGTCGGCACTTCCGTCGGCCAGCCGGTAGGAGAGCCCCACCACCGCCGCCCGGCCGTCCGCCACCCGCTGGGCCAGCGCCCGGGAACGGTTCAGGAGCAGGTCGACGGTGTGCCCCACGTGCTCGGCGAGGATCTCGTCGGGCCGCACGCGCCCGGCCGCCCGCGCCGCCAGCACGCTGGGGGTGACGCGCTCGACGACGTCACGGATGTAGCCGCCCGGGGTCACACCGGTTTCGAGCGCGGCGCAGGCGGCACCGATCGCCCCGCACGAGTCGTGACCGAGGACCACGACCAGCGGGCAGTCCAGCACCTCCACCCCGTACTCGACGCTGCCCAGGACCTCCGCCCCGACGACGTGCCCGGCGGTGCGGACGACGAAGAGGTCACCCAGGCCGCGGTCGAAGATGACCTCGGCGGCCAGGCGCGAGTCGGAGCACCCGAAGAGGACGGCGAACGGGCGTTGGGCCGGCGCGGTCTCGGCGCGCCGCGCGGCATCCTGGTTGGGGTGTGCGGGCGTGCCGGCGACGAACCGTTGGTTGCCGGCGCGCAGCAGCTCGAAGGCCCGACGGGGGGCAGGAAGGGTCATGTCGTTCATAGCTCCCCATCGTCGGGCGCCTCAACCACCGGGTTCGGCCGGCACCGCGCGTCCCGGGGGTATGGAGGAGAGGGCGCGCGCCGAGACGGCGATCAGCAGGCGGGACGCCGTCATGACCGCCACCGTCACGTCCTCGGCCTCCGCGTCGAGGTCGGACCATGCGGCGGGCCGGCCGGAGGGTTGCTGCGGTGCGGCTTCGTCCAGGGGCGTGGGGAAGGTTGTACCGGCCCGGCCGCCCCCGGTACGCCCGCGACCGCACTTCGTCACCCGGAGGTCCGGTTCGCGCAAGGCACCGCAGTCCCGTTGACGGCACCGGACACGGCGCCGACCAGACACCGTGGTGGCGCCTGGTCGGTACGGGTGTCGCAGCGGGGCTCGGGGGCCGCGCCGGCGGCGGCGCGGCCCCGGGGGCTCACACGCGGTCAGCGACGATCAGCAGGTACTGGAAGCTCCCGTTGCGGTAGGCGTTCAAGAAGGTGTCCTCGATGCCGGTGACCAGGTGGTCGGCCTCGCGGCGCAGCTCCCAGTACGGGAGCGCGGCCTCGGTGAGGTCCTCGACGTGCGCGGGGACCAGCCGATTGCGGGCCATGGCGTTGAAGTACGCCGAGCGCGGGTGGATGTCGCAGATGTAGTGGGCGTTGATCAGCGACACCTCGCGGGAGGCGCGGCCGTAGGCGTCGTTGTAGCAGCCGGTGATGGTGACGTAGCGGCCGCCGCGCCGCAGCAACCGCGCGTGCTCCGCGAACAGCAGGTCCAACTCGACGTACATGGTCGACTCGTTGTTCCACGACGCCGAGTAGGCGCCGGTGGTGAAGCCGGTGTCGAGCATGTTGCGGTGGTGGTACCGCACCTTGTCGTCGATGCCGCGCTTGCGGGCCTGCTCGTTGGCGAACTCGGCCTGCTTGGCGGAGATGGTGACGCCGTCGGCGTGGCAGCCGTAGCGCAGGTTCGCCACCACGCTGCCGCCGCCGCGTCCGCAGCCGGCGTCGAAGACGCGGTCGGAGGGGTCGAGGTCACCGAGGTGGGAGGCGAGGAGGTCGGCCTGGGCGTGCTCCAGGCGGTGCAGTTCGCCGGTGACCCGCTCGCGGCGCCGGTCGGCGTCCTGCTCGTCCAGCACCGAACGGTCGGCGTCCCCGATGCCGTAGTGGTGGTGGTACAGGTCGTCGATCTTGCCGAGTTCGAGGTTGACCGGGTTCTCCTCGGCGTTCCAGTAGTCCGCGACCCGTGACTGGTACGTGGACTGGGTCGGCACCGGCGTGCGGGTGGCGGTGTCGGCGTGTGCGATGGTCAACGGTGGCTCCTTGCAGTGGTACGTGGATCGGTCTACCAGTAGTTGGGCAGCTGGTAGCGGTCGGTGTTGGTGGCGTGCCATTCGTGGTTGCCGGCGACCCAGTCGGCCAGGCCCCGGACGTACCTCTCCAGGAGTGGGGAGAGGGCGGCCAAGGGAGCCGACTCGGTCTCGAACGCCTCGAAGACCTGGTTGTGGATCTCGACGCTCTTGAGGTAGGCGGCCTTGAGGCCGCGCTTGTCGTTGGCGGCCACCACTTGCGGCAGGTTCAGGTGGGTCGGGTCGCTGGCCAGCTCCTTGGTGAAGGAGTACAGGTCGTTGACGATGGTCGTGGCGTTACACGCCAGGGCGGTGACCCGCTGGACCTCGGGTCGGGCGTAGAGCGCCTCGGGCAGTTCGTAGCCGTCCACCGCGTCGACGATGGACAGGCAGGGGCGGAAGTTGTTGAACTGCCGCATGACCAGGTACTCCCAGACCTGCGGTGCGTACCGCGACTGCGACCAGGACGCCTCGGCGAGGTAGCCGAGGTGCAGTCGGGCCATGTCGTGCACGAACCGGTCGGTCTGGCTGGGCGTGGCGACGGCCGCGTAGTCCTTCATCGCCCAGTAGTACGAGCGCAGCGGGCCGTCGGCCTGCATGCCCTCCAGCCACTCCGCTTCCAGCGCGGGGGTGCCGTGGTACGGGTCGAGGGCCGACTGGGCCAGGATCAGGCGACCGCCGAGGACGCTGCGCGAGGCGCCCCGGCCCTCGTCCTCCTCGCAGTAGCAGCTGTCGACGACGTTCTCGGCGAGCAGGAACTTGCCGGCGGCGGTGAGGCGTTCGAGGTCGGCCGCGCCGGGGTGTTGCAGGACGACGGCGCGGCCGCACTGGAACTCCGCGAAGTCGCCGCTCCATTGGGCGGGGAAGAGGTCCAGGCCGCGGGCCCAGCTTTCCAGCCGGCGGTCGATCTCCTCGGCCTTCTCCGGGTCGGCGGGGGCGGCGGGCCGGTACGCGAGGCCGGGTACCGCACCGCTGCGGCGGGCCCGCAGGTCACGGGCGAGGTGGGGCGGTCCGGGCAGCGAGAACCCGGTGTCGGTGTTGGGGGGCGTGCTCATGCTTCAGACTCCACCGGGTCAGTCGGCGCTCCGGCCGAGCTGGACGTTCTCCAGAATGCCGACGGCGTCGGGCACGAGGATGGCCTGCGAGTAGTAGGCGGTGACGAGGTACTTGATGATGGCGGCCTGGTCGATCCCCATGAAGCGGACGTTCAGACCGGGTTGGAACTCCTCGGGGATGCCGGTCTGGTACAGGCCGACGACGCCCTGGTCCGCCTCGCCGGTGCGCAGCGCGATGATGCTGCTGGTGTGGGCTCCGCCGATCGGGATCTTGCCGCACGGGAAGATCGGGACGCCGCGCCAGGCGGGGACCTCGTGGCCGTCGACGTCGGCCGTGCCCGGCACCAGTCCGCGCTTGTTGCACTGCCGGAAGAAGGCGGCGATCGCCTTGGGGTGGGCCAGGAACAGTCGGGTCTTGCGGCGCATGGACAGCAGCTCGTCCATGTCGTCGGGGGTCGGGGGGCCGGTGTAGGTGCTGATGCGTTGGCCGTAGTCGGCGTTGTGCAGCAGTCCGAAATCGCGGTTGTTGACGAGCTCCCACTCCTGGCGCTCGCGGATCTCCTCGACGGTGAGGCGGAGTTGCTGCTGGGTCTGGTCCATCGGATCGTTGTAGAGGTCGGCGACGCGACTGTGGACCCGGAGCACGGTCTGGGTGAGGGAGAGTTCGTACTCGCGCGGGGCGAGTTCGTAGTCGACGTAGCCGCCGGACAGCGTGGGCTCGCCGATGTGGCCCGCCTGTACCGGTAGCTCCGCCTCCCCCTTGCGGTTCATGGGGCGCTGCTGCTGCTCCGCGTAGGCCGTGAGGTGTGCGGCGAGCGACGGCGCCCGTTCGGTGAACTCCTCGATCACGTCCCAGGGCAGCACCATCACCACGCCCTCGGTTTCGGCCCGTACGGAGCTCAACCACCGCGGTTCGGGTTGGCCGATCGCTTCGTCGCCCATCTGGTCGCCGTCCGTGACGACGCCGATGACCTCGTCCTCGCCGTACTTGCCGGGCTTGTACCGGGCGAACCGGCCGTGGACGACGAGGTATGCCTCGGTGGCGGACTGGCCGGCTTCGAAGAGGACCTGGCCGGCCCGGACGTCACGGACGCGGAAGCGGCCGGCGATCTCCTTGAGGACCTCGATGTCGTCGTAGCCGCGCAGGACGGGGAGTTCGGTGAGGGTCTGCGGGATGACCTTGATGTCGTCCGCGCCGTTCTGCTCGAACTGGACGCGCCCCCGGCCGACTCGGAGTTGCAGACGCCGGTTGACCCGGTAGGTGCCGCCCTTGACGTCCACCCACGGCAGCATCTTGAGCAGCCACCGCGAGGTGATGGCCTGCATCTGCGGCTCGGACTTGGTGGTGGTGGCGAGTTGGCGTGCGGCCTGTGTGGCGAGGCTGGTGCGCACGCTGTCTGCGGGTGGTTCGAGTGCGGGATCTTCGGTGACGGAACCGGTGACGCTGTCCGGTGTGGACACTTTCCCTCCCGGGACGTGAACAGAGATGAGCAGAACGGCCAGTGGTGCGCAGGGTGGCCGTGCGCAGGGACAAGCGAAACAGGCGAGAGATCATCTCGGTACGGCGCGAAGGAGGGCGCCTTCGCATTCAGGGGGCGTGAACATCAGAATGTTGCAGAAGAGGCTCACGCGCGCTCCCGCGCGCCCCCTCGCTACCACCATTCACCGGAATGCATGCACCGCGAGCTGCACCAACCAGGTACCTCGTTGGTGAGCGCGTCGCACACTAATCCGAACGCCCTTTGTTGCCAAGAGAGTTGGTCAGTGGGCGGCCTGGGAGCCGCCTTGGTTCGTCTGCCCGGCAACGCCAAGTGGTGCCGCTCAAGGGCGCATTCGCCTTGAGCGGCACCACGAGGAGAGCGCACCGCCGTCCCGATGTCGGGCGGGGCGGGATACCCAACGTCAGGGACGTAGCAGCGGCTTGATGCGCTGTCTGGCGTCCCTGGCGTGGAACGCCTTCGGCGCGTCGACCAGGTGGAAGGTCGCGTCGAACACGCCGCCCGGCCGGAGGATGGAGTCGAGGACTTCGCCGACGAGTTCGGGCATGGTGTCCCGGACGTCGGCACCGCCCCCACTGAGGGACAGGTTCTTGCCGAAGAGCTCCCAGAGGGGAAGGGAGACGCCCCACGGCGCCGTCGTCGACCACCACGACGGTGGACCCCGGACCCGCTCCCGCGTGCACCGCCGCCTCGTGCCCGGTGGGCAGCACGTCGGCGAGCGTGAGCAGCGCCGGCACCAGGTCGTCGGGCGGCACCTCGGGGAGGGCCAGGAGCGTCGTGTCGGCGAGGGGTACCCGCACGCACTCGGCCTGGCCCCCGCCGAGGGCGGCGCCGTCCGGCCCGAACTCGCCGAAGAACATGCCGCTTTCGCAGGCGATCGGCATCCCGCGCAGGCAGTCGGCGCAACTGACGTCGGAGGTGCTGAACGGTGCGATGACGAACTGGCCCGTGCGCAGGGTGGTCACCCCGGCGCCCATGTCCGTGACGATCCCGACGAACTCGTGACCGCTGCGGATCGGCCGGGTCAGCGGGGACATGCCGCGCAGGACGTGGAGGTCCGAACCGCACACGCCGGCCGCATCTCCTTCACGCCGGGGGACTTCTTCGCCGACACCAAGGACGGCCCGCTCGACGCCACCCTGATGAGCCTGTCGATGCTGGTGGAGACCTTCGGCCGCAACCACACGGGCGAGGAGTACCGGTCCTGGCTGCTGGACGTCGGCTTCACCGACGCCGAGACCCGCCCGTTCGACGCCCCGGCCGCGAACGGGGTCGTCGTCGCCCGCAAGCCGTGAGGAACGGGGGGACCCGGGCAATCGTGATCCCGTCGGCCGAACCGCCTCGCCGTTGACGGCGGCGGGGGCGGGGGCGGCACCGGCCGCCATGAGCCGGACCGCGGGATGGGCTCGCCCCGTCCTGCGCCACCTCACCTCACCCCGAACCGAACGACGCCCCGCCCCTGCCGTGGCAGGGGCGGGGCTGGTCCGCTTCAACTGGTGGTCGGGGATGTCTGTACGGAGTTCGCCCAGGTGGTGAGCAGTTGCTCGTACTCGGCTTGCTCCTCGGGCCATAGCGGCCGACCGACTCGGGCGGCCATGAACGCGCGTATGCGCTCGTTGGCCTCGGCAGTGGCGTCTGGGACGCATGTGGGCGTCATGTCGCAGATGATAGGGGCATGAGCGGTCTGCGGCCATTACCGCTTTTGGATGACGTTCACAAGCTCTGACCCTGATATGACGTTTCCTCACCATGGCGAGGCACCACACACCCCACCCGCACCGCCGCGGAGCACGGAGCAGGGGACGCCGAGCACACCGGAAGAAAACCAGCGGAATGAGAGTAAAAATTCCCCTCCGAGCAGCCTGGCGACTGGTTTACCGGAGCGTGGCGAGCCCTTGCCGGAGAGCGGTCGAATCTTTAGCGAGGGGGCTCACCCCGTCGGCTGCTTTGCGCCAGCCCGCTCCCGCGTTGACGCGTATAGCGCCCACTCCCCCTTACCACCACCCGTAGCCATTCGCGTGCTTTAGGGTGGATGCGCCCTCTTTGGCTTTTGTGGCATTTTGGGGTTTTGCGGGATGGGGTGCGCGTGCGTGCCGGCGTCCCGGGCGGGGCGGGCGCGGCACGAACCAGCAGGTGGTGAACCTCATGTGAGGCTGCGTCGCACGGTGGCCGAACCTCAGGGGAACGGACGGGTTGATCCATTTTCGCCGTGTGCAGGCGCGTATTTTTATTGGCCTACACCTGCCTAGTTCGACTTCCGGTCGGGTCCTACGTTCTTCAACGACCCCATTCGATCGGATCGGAAAGGGGGCACAATGCTGGATTCCCTCTGCGCGTCGTTTTGACTTCGGCCGGAAGCAGGCCGGGATGGTCACTGGAAGCCCCCGGCGAGTAGCCGATTGATCGTTGTGAGGTATCCCTTAGTTCTGTCGTCGGCCGGGTTGCGGAAGTGCGCCGAACGGCGAACGCGGGTACGCCTCGATCGGTCTGCCAGCCACGGGTACGAAACGGCTGCGCCCGGGCGAAAAGGTCGAGGATCGACGGCACTCGCGGGCATCGGGAAACCATCGGGGAGCCGTATGTCCTTTGTCACCAACGGTACGTCTGGGGTTATGCCCGGAGGCCGTTGGTGAATTCCCCTGGCCGAGGGCGCGTTGAGGATTTCGGCGTCCTCCGATAAGTCATGGGACACCCCTTTCGGGCGATGACTGTTGCGCGTCGCCGGACAGGTGGTGCCCGAGGAACGGCACTTCTCACGGCACTGGCGCCGTTGCGGGTACGCCCGCGACGTCCGCATGCCCGCAACGGCCCGGTCCCCCCGCTCAACAGGGCGAACGTGCCCTGCGCACCGCACCACGGCACGCCCTCCGCCGGCCCCGCGGCACCCACGGGCCCGCCCCGACCCGCAGGTCCGGCGACATCGGATTCAGTGCGCGGAATGCGCACGAGGCGCTCAAGGAGTTCGCATGGTCAGAGAACCCGTCGACGGCCCGCCCGGCGACCCGCCGGAATCCACCACGCCCCCCACGGACGACGGCGATTCAACGGCCGGTGTGGAACGCGCCTTTGCCGCATTGCTCGCCGAGGTCGTGCGCACCGAACGGGTCGCGGTCGACAGTCATTTCTTCGCCGACCTCGGTGCCGACTCACTGGTGATGGCCCACTTCTGCGCACGGGTCAGAAAGCGGCCGGATTTGCCACCGGTGTCGATGAAGGACGTCTACCAGCACTCCACGGTGCGCGGTCTCGCCATCGCGGTGGCCGGTGCTGCGCCCGCCCGAACCGCTCCCGGCGCCACGGAATCCGCCCCGACCGCCGCACCGCCGGAAGAAGCACCACTCGCCGGCAGCACCCTGCGTTATGTCCTGTGCGGGGCGGCGCAGTTGTTGTTCTTCCTCGGATATTCGGGCCTCGTCGCATTCGCCACCACGGGCGGATACCGGTGGGTGGCCGACGGTTCGGGCGCGAGCGGCGTCTACGGACGGGCGGTCGTCTTCGGGGGCGCCGAATTCCTCGGGCTGTGCGCTTTCCCGGTCCTCGCCAAATGGCTCCTCATAGGCCGGTGGACGGCTCGCGCGTTTCCGGTCTGGGGGCTGACGTACCTGCGCTTCTGGATCGTGAAGGTGTTGGTGCACGCCAACCCCGTCGTGCTGTTCGTCGGCAGTCCGCTGTACGTGCTCTACCTGCGGGCCCTCGGGGCGAAGATCGGCAGGCACGTCACGATCCTGTCCCGCACGGTCCCGGTCTGCACCGACCTGCTCACGATCGGCGCCGGGACGGTGATCCGCAAGGACGCGTTCCTGCTCTGCTACCGGGCCCACGCCGGGCGGATCCAGACCGGCCCGGTCACCCTCGGCCGGGACGTGTTCGTCGGCGAGCGGACCGTGCTGGACATCGACAGCTCGATGGGCGACGGTGCGCAGCTCGGCCACACCTCCGCGCTGCCGCGTGGCACGACCGTGCCCGGTGGCCAACGGTGGCACGGCTCCCCGGCGCAGCCCACCGAGGTCGACTACGTCCGGGTCCCACCGGTGCGGTGCGGCACCTGGCGACGGGCCGCGTTCGGCGTGGTGGGCCTGGCGAAGGCGTTGCTCATCGGCGTGCCGCTGGTCGTCGCCGGCACCGCCCTCCTGCTGACCCGGGTCCCGGTGCTGGGCGGCCCGGACGACCTCGCCCCGCAGTCCGTCACCGCCGGCGCGCTGCTCCTCGACGCCCTGGTGCTCTCCCTCGTGGGGTTCTTCGGCTTCGTCGTCGTGGGACTGGCCGTGCTGGGCACCGTTCCGCGCCTGTTGCACCGGCTGCTCGTACCCGGGACGGCCTACCCGCTCTACGGCCTCCGCTACTCCGTGCACCGCACCGTCGCGCGGATGACCAACCTCAAGTTCTTCGTCTGGCTCTTCGGGGACAGCTCCGCCATCGTCAGCTACCTGCAACGGGGCCTGGGGTACCGCCTGTCCCCCGTCGAGCAGACCGGCTCGAACTTCGGCATCGGGCTCCAGCACGACTCCCCGTACCTGAGCACCGTCGGCACCGGCACGATGGTCGCCGACGGCCTGTCGCTGCTCAACGCCGAGGTCTGCCGAACCTCCTTCAGCGTCTCGCGGACGACCATCGGCAACCACAACTTCCTGGGCAACTACATCGCCTACCCCGCGCGGGGCCGCACCGGCGAGAACTGCCTGCTGGCGACCAAGGTCATGGTGCCGCTCGACGGGGAGGTCCGCACCGGTGTGGGGCTGCTCGGTTCGCCGTGCTTCGAGATCCCGCGGTCGGTGGAGCGCGACAGCCGCTTCGACCACCTGCGCAGCGGCGACGAACTGCACCGTCGGCTGGCCGCCAAGAACCGCTACAACCTCCGCACCATCGGTCTGGTCCTGCTCATCCGGTGGGTGCACGTCTTCGGCCTGACGCTGCTGAGCCTGGCGACCGCCAACGGCGACGGCGGCGTCGGACTCGCCCTGGACGCCGGCTTCCTGGCGGGGAGCTTGGGGTTCACCGCCGTCTACTACGCGCTGGTGGAGCGGTGCATGACGCGGTTCCGCCCGTTGCAGCCGCAGGTCTGTTCCATCTACGACCCGTACTTCTGGCATCACGAACGACTGTGGAAGGTCCCCGACACCCACTTCAACGCCTTCAACGGCACCCCCTTCAAGAACCTCGTGTGGCGCCTGCACGGCGTCCGCCTGGGACGCCGGGTCTTCGACGACGGCTGCCACCCCTCCGAGCGGACCCTCACCACCATCGGCGACGACTGCACCCTCAACGCCGGCAGCCGCATCCAATGCCACTCCCAGGAAGACGGCACCTTCAAGTCCGACCGCAGCACCCTCGGCGCCGGCTGCACCCTCGGCGTCGGTGCGCTCGTCCACTACGGCGTCACCCTGGGCGACGGCGCCACCCTCGCCGCCGACTCCTTCCTCATGAAAGGCGAGGACGTACCACCCCACGCCCGCTGGGCGGGCAACCCCGCCACCGCGGTGCGCGATCACCGGCCGCGTCGCTCCCCCGCGGACACTCCGACGGATCCCCCGGGGTCGGTCGCCGGCCCGGCACCGTCACCGCGTTCCCCGCACCACGGCACGACCGTCGCCGAACCCACCCCGGGCTGACGGGGCACCACAACGGCCCGCCGCCACCGGGCCGCACCGCAACGCCCCACCCACGCACCGCGCCGAACCGCCGACCGGCACGCCCCGGCCCGAGCCAGCTAAGGAAGTCCGATGAAGACACCGAAGGACGATGACCGCGAGCGCCGGCGGACGGCCCCGGCCGGCGCAGGATTCACCGTGGTCCCCCGATGGACCGCCACTCCGGAACCCGGCCTCGCCGATCACGAACTGCCGCTGTCCGACGCGCTGGTGGCACGGTTGGAGCAGGGGGCCGACGCGCACCGCGTGCCCCTGGCAGCGGTGTTGTTGGCCGCGCACGCCGCGGTGCTCGCCGCGCTGTCGGGGGAACCGGACGTCACCACCGGGTTCCGTGCCGCCGACGGCGGTCCGGCGCTGCCCTGCCGGGTGTCCACCACACCCGGCACCTGGCGGGAACTGGCCCGGGAGTCCGCACGGGCGGTGCATGGCCTGAAGGTCGAACCGGGCCCGGGGCAGGCACCGTTCGAGACCGAGCTGGACCTCTCCGACACCCACGGCGAGCTGGCCGACAGCACGGTGCTCCGGGTGGCGGCGGCGCGGACCGGTGGGCGGTTCACCCTGCGGCTGCGCTACCGCACCGACATGCTGGACGCGGACGCCGCGGCCCGAATAGCCGGCTACCACCGCACGGCACTGGCCCGGTTCGCGGCGGATCCGGACGCCGAGCACCGGCGGGGGTCCCTGCTCTCCGACGCCGAACGCCGTTACCAGCTGCACGGGTTGGCCGGACCCGAGCACGAGGTGCCCGACCGGCGCTTCCACGAACTGTTCGAGGAGCGGGTGCGCGCCCATCCGGACGCCGTCGCCGCCGTGCACGGCGCCCAGCGGTGGACCTACCGGGAGCTCAACGAGCGGGCCAACCGCCTGGGGCGCGCCCTGCTGGACCGGGGACTGGCCCGCGAGGACGTGGTCGCCGTCGTCACGGAACGCACGCTGGACTGGCTGGCCGCCGTGCTGGCCGTCTTCAAGGCCGGCGGCGTCTACCTCCCCGTCGAGCCGCACTTCCCGGCCGACCGCATCGCCGCCATGCTCACCCGCGCCGAGTGCCGGTTCGTGCTGACCGAACGCGGCAGCACCAGCACCCTCGATCCGGCCCTGGCCACCCTGCCCGACATCCGCACGCTCGACGTCGAATCCGCCCGCCACGGCGGCCACGCAGCCGATGACCTGGGCGTCGCGGTCGGCCCCCGCCAACTCGCGTACATCTACTTCACCAGCGGCTCCACCGGGGAGCCCAAGGGCGCGATGTGCGAGCACGCCGGATTCCTCAACCACCTGCACGCCAAGATCACCGACCTGGGCATCACCGAAGGACAGGTCGTCGCCCAGACCGCCCCCCAGTGCTTCGACATCTCCCTGTGGCAACTGGCCGCCGCCCTCCTCGTCGGCGGCCGCACCCACCTCGTCGACCAGCAGACGATCATGGACGTCCCACGCTTCGTCGACACCCTCGCCGACGGCCGCGTCACCGTCCTGCAAGTCGTCCCCTCCTACCTCGAAGCCGTCCTGTCCCACCTGGAACTCCACCCGCACCCGCTGCCCGACCTCCGCTGCGTCTCGGTGACCGGGGAGGCGCTGAAGTACGCACTCGTCCAGCGCTGGTTCGCCGCGCGACCGGGCGTCCGGCTCGTCAACGCCTACGGCCTGACGGAGACCTCCGACGACACCAACCACGAGGTCATGGACCGGGCCCCCGCCGACGGCCGGGTCCCACTCGGGCCATGCGTGCCCAACGTCCGCGTCTACGTCGTCGACGAGCGGCTGGAGCCGGTACCGCTGGGCGCCCCCGGACAGATCGTGTTCTCCGGCGTCTGCGTCGGCCGCGGCTACGTCAACGACCCCGAACGCACCCGGCTGGCCTTCCTCGACGACCCCCACCGTCCAGGGCAGCGGCTCTACCAGGGCGGCGACTACGGCCGGTGGCTGCCCGGCGGGAAGCTGGAGTTCCTCGGACGGCGCGACGCCCAGGTCAAGGTCCGCGGCTTCCGCATCGAGATCGGCGAGATCGAGAACGCCCTGCTGCGCGTGCCCGGTGTCCGGGACGGGGCCGTGGTGGTCGCCGGGGACGACCGGCAGGGCAAGCACCTGGTCGCCTTCTACAGCGGTCCGGGGCCGTTGACGGCGGACGTCCTGCGCGGGCGGTTGGCCGAGTCGCTGCCGCCCTACATGGTCCCCGGTGCGTTCCACTGGCGGGCCCGGTTGCCGTTGACGCCCAACGGCAAGACCGACCGGACGTCGCTCACCGCCCTGGCCGCCGGGGCCGGGACGCCCGAGGAGGGCCGCCGTGCACCGCGCACCCCCACCGAGCTGCGGTTGGCCCGCGCCTGGGCGGAGGTCCTCGGCGTCGCCGCGGACCGGATCGGACGCCGCGACCACTTCTTCGACCGCGGCGGCACCTCGCTGTCAGCCGTCAAGCTGGCCATCGCGCTCGACCGCGCGGTGTCGCTGAAGGACCTCACCCGCCACCCGGTCCTCGCCGACCTGGCCGAGCTGGTCGACGGCCGCCGCGAGGCGAGCCACGATCTACTGCACACCCTCGCCGAACCGGCGGACGAGCCCCTCGGCCACCTGGTGTGCTTCCCCCACGCCGGGGGCAACGCGGTCACCTTCCAGCCGCTGGCCCGGGCGCTCGGGAACGGCGGTTGGGCGGTGCACGCCGTGGAACTGCCGGGCCACGACCCGGCCGCCCTCGACGAGCCGTTCGCGCCGCTGCACGACGTCGTCGAGCGGACCGTCGCCGAGATCGCCCGGCGCGGTCTGACCGGGCTCCTGCTGTGGGGCCACTCGTCGGGCGCGGCGCTGGCCGTGGCCACCGCCCAGCGGCTGCAAGCCCGTGGGACGCCCGTGCGGCGGGTGTTCGTCGGCGCCCAGCTGCTCGGTTCGGCGCCCGAACGGCACGCCGCCGCAAGCGCGTTGGCCATCCGGAGCGACGTCGAGATCGCCAAGGAGCTGAGCGCGGACCACGACCGGCACCCGCTCGGCGCGCCCGACTCCGCACCCGCCCTGCGCGCCGGCGCCGCCTACCGGCACGACTGCCTGGCCGCACACCACTTCTTCGCCGAGCTCCTCGACCGCCCGCCGGCCACGAAGCTGACCGCACCGCTCACCGTCGTCGTCGCCGACGACGACCCGGGTACCGCCGACGCCGTCCGAGGGCACGACGACTGGGGACTGCTGGCCGACCGCGTCGCACTGCACCGGATCCCCGACGGCGGCCATCTGTTCCCGCGCACCCGCCCGACCGAGGCGGCCCGCGCCGTACTCGCCGCCGTCCCCCTGCCGACCTCTTCCTGAACGGCACGCCGCAGACACCGGCCGCGCCGGACACCCACCCGCACCCCCGTACGCACCCACCACAGGAGAGAACCCGACATGTCATCGCCACCGTCAACGACCCTGCCCGGCGTGGAACTGCGGCCCGGGAAACCACCGTTGCTCCTGGCCGACGCCCACGGCGATCCGGCGGACTGGGCGGCCCGGCACAAGCAGGCGCTGCGGGCCACCGTCGCCGCACACGGCGCCGTCCTGGTCCGCGGTCTCGGTCTGCACGACGCCGCCGCGGCGGTGGCCACCTTCACGGCCCTGTCCGCCGATCTCATGGCGGAGACGGAGAGCTTCGCCCCCCGGCACAGTTACGGCGCGGGCGTGTACTCGTCGTCCAAGTGGCCGCAGAACCAGCCGATGTGCATGCACCACGAACTCAGCTACGCGCTCCGCTTCCCCGGCCTGATGCTCTTCGCGTGCCTGACCGCCCCCACCGACGGCGGAGCCACCGCGGTCGCGGATGCGACGAGCGTGTTGAACGCCCTGCCCAGGAAGGTGGTCAAGCGCTTCGAACGGCAGGGCTGGTTGCTGACCCGCAGCTACAACGACGAGATCGGGGCCTCCGTCGCCCAGGCGTTCGGCACCGACGACCGCGAGGCCGTCGAGCGCTACTGCCGCGCCAACGCCATCGCCTTCGACTGGCAACCCGACGGCACCCTCCACACCCGCCAACGCCGCAGCGCCGTCGTCCGCCACCCGGTCTCCGGACAGCGCTGCTGGTTCAACCAGATCGCCTTCCTCAACGCATGGACGATCGCCCCGGAGATCCGGGAGTACCTGGTCGACACCTACGGCGCCGACGGACTCCCCTTCAACACCCGCTACGGCAACGGCGATCCGCTGGACCCGGACGTCGTCGAGCTGGTGAACACGGTCTACCAGACCCACACCGCACGCGAACCGTGGCAGGACGGCGACCTGATGGTGGTGGACAACATCCGCACCGCACACAGCCGGGAGCCGTTCGACGGGCCCCGCGACGTCCTCGTCGCGCTGGCCGACCCGATCCGCCTGTCCGACTGCTCCCCCAGCATCGAGGTGACCGCACCGTGACGACCCTGCACCCGCCCGTTCCGCAACCCGCCGATCCCGTGCCGCCCACCGCGCCGCCGTTCGCGGTGATCTCCGGGGCCCAGGTCCAACGCGCCCTCCAGGGAAGGGCACCCGAGATCGTGGACCTGAT
>NZ_JBJMAB010000031.1:0-102272 GCF_045799175.1 Streptomyces sp. VTCC 41912 | reverse complement strand
TGTCAGTCGTCCGCCAGTACATCAAACAGCAGAACCGTCCGCTCCAGCCTGCGAGCCAGAGCAGCACTCACAATCGCTTCACCTCCCCCGTAAACGGGGAAGGTGAAGCGATTGGTCCCAGTAGCCCCGGCGCCGGCCCGGCCCCGCGCCTCACACCTGGTAGCGGTCCGCCCGGAACAGGTGCAGGTGCTCGGCCACCCACTCCGACGTCCGCGCCAGCCCCTCCTTGAGCGTGACCTCCGGCTGCCACGAAGCCCACTCGCGGGCCCGGGAGTTGTCCGACAGCAGCCGCTCCACCTCGCTGCCGGAGGGCCGCAGCCGTGCGGCGTCCACCACCACCTCGGCGTCCCGCCCGGAGGCCGCGATCAGCGCCTCGGCCAGCGCCCCGATGGTGATCTCCTGGCCGCTGCCGAGGTTGACGACCTGGCCCACGGCCCGGTCGCAGTCGGCCAGCGCCAGGAAGCCCGCCGCGGTGTCGGTGACGTAGGTGAAGTCCCGGGTCGGGGTGAGCGAGCCGAGCTTGATCTGCCGGGCGCCGGCGTGCAGTTGGGCCAGGATCGTCGGGATCACCGCACGGGCGGACTGCCGGGGCCCGTAGGTGTTGAACGGCCGCACCACCGTCACCGGCAGCTCGAAGGCGTGCCAGTGCGACAGCGCCATCATGTCCGCGCCGATCTTCGAGGCGGAGTACGGGGATTGCGGCTGCAGCGGGTGGTCCTCGCCGATCGGCGCGGTCCGTGCGGTCCCGTAGACCTCGCTGGTGGAGGTGTGCACCATCCGTCGCACCCCGTGCCGACGGCACGCCTCCGCGACGTTCTCCGTGCCCACCACGTTGGTCTGCACGTAGGCGCCCGGCGAGTCGTAGCTGTAGGGGATGCCGATCAGCGCGGCCAGGTGGAAGACCGTGTCGCAACCGGCGACGGCGTCCATCACCCGGCCGGCGTCCCGGACGTCCCCGGCGAGCATCTCGACCGGCCCGCCCGGCTCCAGGTAGCGGGCGAGGTTGCCCTTCTCCGCGTACGGCTTGTAGTGGACGAACGCGCGCACCTCGGCGCCGGCCGCCACCAGCAGGTCCACCAGCGTCGACCCGATGAACCCCTCGGCTCCGGTGACCAGGACCTTCCGTCCGGCCCACGACCGGGACGCGGTGCTGCTCGTGCTGCTCGTGCTCATGCTGACTCCTTCTGGGTGGTGACGAGGTGGTGGGGGTGGCCGGCCAGCGCCAGGGTCCGGGCGGCCAGCAGGTCCGCGGCCCGCGCGTGCGTGCCGGGGTCGGCGGCCGCGCCCATCGCGGCGAGCCGCGCCGGGTCGGCCAGCAGCGGCGTGAGCAGGGCGTCCAGCCGCGCGCCGGTGACCTCCGCGTCGGGCAGCAGCAGCGCCGCCCCGGCGTCGGAGAGCACCCGGGCGTTGTGCGTCTGGTGGTCGCCGGGCGCGTGCGGGTAGGGCACGAGGACGGCCGGCATGCCGATCGTGGCGAGTTCGGCGACGGTCGCCGAACCGGCCCGGCACAGCACCAGGTCGGCCGCCGCGTACGCCAGGTCCATCCGGTCCAGGTACGGCACCGCCGTGGCGACCGCGGCACCGCCGTTCGCCTCCAGGGCGGCCCGGGCGGCGTCCAGCGCCGCCGGGCCGGTCTTGATCAGCAGCCGCAGGCCGGTCCGGGTCAGGTAGCGGCCCGCGAGGTCGACGGCGGCCTCGGTGAGCCGGGCGGCGCCCAGGCTGCCGCCGTTGACCACGACCAGCCGGGCCTCCTCCGGGACGCCCAGGGCCCGGCGGGCGACCGGCCGCAGGGCCGCCCGGTCCAGCGCCGCCAGCGGACCGGACAGCGGCATCCCCACCGTCTCGGCCCGCTCGCCGCCCGCCAGGTGGGGCCGGCTGCGGTCGAAGGCCAGCGCGATGTGCGGGGTGAGCCGGGCGGCGAACTTGTTGGCCCGGCCGGGCACCGCGTTGGACTCGTGGATCAGGCTGGGCAGTCCCGCCATCCGGGCCCCGACGATGACCGGGGCACTCGGGTAGCCGCCCATGCCGACGGCGACCTGGGCCCGCTGGTCACGCAGGATCGCCCGGCACTGGGCGCCGGAGCGCAGCAGCGCGGCCGGCAGCAGGTAGCGCCGGGCGCCCAGCGCCGGGTCGAACGGGATCATGTCGACGGTGTGCAGCCGGTAGCCGGCCTGTGGGATCAACCGCGTCTCCAGTCCGCGGTCGGTCCCCACGAAGGAGATCTCCGCGTCCGGTACGGCCCGACGCAGCGCGTCGGCGAGGGCGAGTCCGGGATAGATGTGGCCGCCGGTGCCGCCCGCACCGATCACGACCGAGAGTGGTGTGCGCATGGCCGCCACGCTCGTCCGCCGCCTTAAGAACGTTCTAAGACGCCGTTTGGCAGCCTTGGACCATGACCGCACTCCCCGCACCCGCACCCGTTCCCGGGACCCCGCCGCCCGTCGCCGCCCGGATCCTGGTCGTCGACGACGAACCGGAGGTCCGCGCCGCCGTGGCGGACGGGCTCGCCGTCGAGGGCTACGCGGTCCGCGGCGCCGCCGACGGGCTGGCCGCGCTCTCCGAGATCGCCACCTGGCAGCCGGACGCCCTCGTCCTCGACGTGATGATGCCGGTGCTGGACGGCCTGGCGGTCTGCCGCCGGCTGCGCGCCCTCGACGACCGCACCCCGATCCTGGTCCTGACCGCCCTGGACTCGGTCAGCGACCGGGTCGACGGCCTGGACGCCGGCGCCGACGACTACCTGGTCAAGCCGTTCGCCCTGGACGAGTTGATCGCCCGGGTGCGGGCGCTGCTCCGGCGGGCCGCGGCCGGCACCGCCGACGCCCGGCTGGCCTTCGCCGACCTGGTCGTCGACCCCGCCACCCGCAGCGGCCACCGCGGTGGGCGGCCGTTGGAGTTCAGCCGCACCGAGTACGCGCTGTTGGAGCTGCTGCTCCAACACCCCGGCCAGGTGCTGCCCCGGGAGACGATCCTGGAACGGGTCTGGGGCCGCGACTTCGGCCCGGACTCCAACTCGTTGGCGGTCTACGTCGGTTACCTGCGCCGCAAGTTGGAGGCCGGCGGCGAACCCCGGCTGGTGCACACCGTGCACGGCGTCGGCTACCGCCTGGACCGGCCGGAGGGCGCATGAGCCGGATGACGCGGGCGCGCGACGGGCGCCGCGGCCCCGGAGTCCGGCCCGGCCCGCGCCGTCGCGACGGGTCGACGGCATGACCGGCCGGCGCCGCCTGGGCGGCCGCTGGGTCCGCCGCCGCCCCCTGCGCACCCGGCTGGCGCTCGCCGCGTCCGCCGCGGTGGCGCTGGTCGCGGTGGGCGTCTGCGCGGCCGCGTTCCTCGTCCTCCGCGTCCAGATGACCCGTCAGCTCGACCTGAACCTGGCGCAGACCGCCACCCAACTCGCCCAGCGCACCCGCAACTGGGGCCCGACCGCGGGCGACACCTCCTGCCGCTACCAGGCCGTGCCCTGCGTCCAGATCGTCCCCGCCGACCCCGCCCGGGACGCCCACGGCCGCTCCCCCGCCCTGCCGGTCTCCCCCGCCACCCGCGAGGTGGCCGCCGGCCGCCGCGCGCCCTACTACACCAACCTCACCGTCGCCGGGTACCCCGTGCGCCTGTACACCGTCCGCCTGCACGGCAGGGACGAGGCGCTCCAGGTGGCCCTGCGCTCCGACACCGTCGAGCGCGGGGTGCGCCAGGCCGCGTGGGCCCTGGCGGCGGTCGGCGGCACCGGCGTCCTGCTGGCCGCCGCACTGGGTTACTGGGTCTCCCGCACGGGCCTGGCCCCGGTCGCCCGGCTGACCGCCACCGCCGAGCGGATCGCCACCACCCGCGACCCCCGGCACCGGATCGACCTCCCGACCGGTCCCGCGGCCCACGAGGACGAGATCACCCGGCTCGCCACCAGCTTCAACACCATGCTCGGCGAACTGGAGCAGTCCGTCACCGCCCAGCGCCGCCTGGTCGCCGACGCCTCCCACGAACTGCGCACCCCGCTGACCGCGCTCCGCACCAACGCCGAACTGCTGGCCCGCGCGGACCGCCTGACGGACGAGCAGCGCAACCGGGCGTCGGGGGCGCTGGCCCGTCAGCTCCGGGAGGTCACCACGCTCGTCAACGACCTCATCGAGCTCGCCCGCGACGAGGAGCCCCGGCCGCTGCTCGAACAGGTCCGCCCGGCCGAGTTGCTGGAACACGCGGTGGCCGCGGCCCGCGAGCACTGGCCGGAGGTCGGCTTCACCGTCCGGATCGCGCCCGGGGCGGCGGACGCCACGCGCCCCGGCGTCCCCGCCCGGCTGACCCGGCTGCTGTCCAACCTCCTCGACAACGCCGCCAAGTTCTCCCCGCCCGGCGGACCCGTCGAGACCGAACTCGACGTCGTGGCGGACGCGTTGGACCTCACCGTCCGCGACCACGGCCCCGGCATCGCCACCGACGACCTGCCGTACGTCTTCGACCGCTTCTACCGCGCCCAGGCCGCCCGCGCCCTGCCCGGCTCGGGCCTCGGCCTGGCGATGGCCCGCCAGATCGCCCGCGCGCACGGCGCCGAACTCACCGCGGAACGGGCCCCGGGCGGCGGCGCGCTCTTCCGCCTGCGGATGCCGCTCAGCCCGCCCCCCGAAGAGGGAGCGGGGTGAGGGACGACAGACCACCGGCGGTGCCCCCGGCGGCGGCCCGCGGGCCGGTCAGAAGCCGGCCGGCTCGGTGTACGTGCCCCATTCGTCGCGGAGCGCGCCGCAGATCTCGCCGAGGGTCGCCTCCGCGCGGACGGCGGCCAGCATCGGCTCGATCATGTTGCGGTCGCTGCGGGCGGCGGCCAGCAGTTCCTTCAGCGTGGCCTGCACCCGGGCGTCGTCGCGGGCCGCCTTGCGCTCCGCGAGGGCCCGCACCTGCTCCCGCTCGACCTCGTGGCTGACCCGGAGGATCTCCAGGTCGCCGGTGACCGAACCGTCGTGGCAGTTGACGCCGACGACCCGCTTGTCGCCCTTCTCCAGCGCCTGTTGGTAGCGGAACGCGGACTCGGCGATCTCGCCGGTGAACCAGCCGTCCTCGATCCCGCGCAGGATGCCGGAGGTGATCGGGCCGACCGGGTGCTGTCCGTTCGGTACCGCCCGCGCCCCGCGCTCCGTTATCTGCGCGAAGATCTTCTCGGCGTCCGCCTCGATCCGGTCGGTCAGCGCCTCGACGTACCAGGAGCCGCCCAACGGGTCGGCGACGTTGCCGACGCCGGTCTCCTCCATCAGCACCTGCTGGGTGCGCAGGGCGATCTCGGCGGCCTGCTCGCTGGGCAGCGCCAGCGTCTCGTCCAGGGCGTTGGTGTGCAGCGAGTTGGTGCCGCCGAGCACCGCCGCCAGCGCCTCCACCGCGGTGCGCACGACGTTGTTGTACGGCTGCTGCGCGGTCAGCGAGACGCCGGCGGTCTGGGTGTGGAACCGCAGCCACTGCGCCTTCTCGCTGCGCGCCCCGTAGACGTCGCGCATCCAGCGGGCCCAGATCCGGCGCGCGGCGCGGAACTTGGCGATCTCCTCGAAGAAGTCCACGTGGGCGTCGAAGAAGAACGACAGGCCGGGCGCGAAGGTGTCGACGTCCAGGCCGCGGGAGAGGCCCAGCTCGACGTAGCCGAAGCCGTCGGCGAGGGTGTACGCCAGCTCCTGCGCGGCCGTCGCGCCCGCCTCCCGGATGTGGTAGCCGGAGACCGACAGCGGCTTGTAGGCGGGGATGCCGTGCGCGCAGTGCTCCATCAGGTCACCGATCAGCCGCAGGTGCGGCTCGGGCTGGAAGAGCCACTCCTTCTGCGCGATGTACTCCTTGAAGATGTCGGTCTGGAGCGTGCCGTTGAGCACCCCGGGGTCGACGCCCTGGCGCTCGGCCGCGACCAGGTACATGCAGAAGACCGGCACCGCGGGGCCGCTGATCGTCATGGACGTCGTGACGTCGCCCAGCGGGATGTCCTTGAACAGGACCTCCATGTCGGCCGCCGAGTCGATGGCGACGCCGCAGTGCCCGACCTCGCCGAGCGAGCGCGGCTCGTCGGAGTCCCGCCCCATCAGCGTCGGCATGTCGAACGCCACCGAGAGGCCGCCACCGCCGGCCTTGAGGATCATCTTGTAGCGCTCGTTGGTCTGCTGGGCGTTGCCGAAGCCGGCGAACTGGCGGATCGTCCACGTGCGGCCGCGGTAGCCGGTGGGGTACAGGCCGCGCGTGAAGGGGTACTCCCCCGGCCAGCCGATCCGCTCGAAACCCTCGACCGCGTCGCCGGGGCGCGGCCCGTAGACCGGCTCGACGGGGTCACCGGAGAGCGTGGTGAAGTCTGCCTCGCGCTTCCGGGCGGAGTCGTACCGGGCCTGCCAGCGGCGGCGGCCCTCTTCGATCGCGTCAGCGTCCATGCCCACGAATTTACTAGGACGTCCTAGTATCTGTCGATGGGAAGCGCCCCTGAATCGACCTCGGGGTAGCCCCTTGAGGGCCCGGAGCCGGCCTGGCGCGGGGGCGGGCACGCCTTCCTTGAGAGCGGGAACGCCTTTCCAAGGGGTCGGGCACACCCTCCCGAGGAGCCGGGCACGCCGCTCGAAGGGGTCGGGCGCGTCCTTCTGAGGGCCGGGCACGCCCTCCGTGGGGCCGAGGCGCGCCCTCCGTGGGGCCGGGCGCCCGTTCCCTAAGGGGCCGCGTGCCGCATCCCCTACGGGCCGCACGTACCCCCACCGGGGGGCTGCCCACCGCCCGCACGACGAAAACGCCACGCCCCGCCCTCGCCACCGCCACGGCGCACCCGCCCCGCCCCCGGCACCGCCCCCGTCCCCCGGACGCGCCTGAGCCCCTCCCGTGCGACGGGAGGGGCTCAGGGGGCGTGGCGCGGCACCACGGGGGTGCCGGAGAGCGGCGTGCGTCAGACCTTCACCGGCTCCGGTGCGTCCTTGGCCAGCAGCGGCGTGACCTCGCGGACCACCTTGCGCTCCACGAAGAACGCGGCGGTCGGGATCGTGCCGGAGATCAGCACCCACAGCAGCTTGGCGAACGGCCAGCGCGCCTTGGAACCCAGGTCGAAGGCGAAGACCAGGTAGATGATGTAGAGGACGCCGTGGATCTGGGCGACGACCAGCGTCAGGTCCTTCCCCATCCCGAAGCCGTACTTGAACACCATGCAGGCGCAGAGCACGAGCAGCATCACGGCGGTGATGTAGGCCATCGCCCGGTATCGGGTCAGCACGCTGGATTTCATGGATACGAGCGTAACCGTCCGGAAATCCCCCGCGGACGCGGGGACCACGCAAGCGCCGGCAGCGCCTGACGACGCTTCGCGGACCAGCCCGGCGGACGCGCGGAACCAGGGCAGTGACCTGCACAAACCCCGTTCCGCGGCCTCAGTCGTCGGTGAAGTCCGCCGCCGCCACCCGCAGCGGGCGCAGCAGCGCGAAGATCTCGGCGCACTCCTCGGCGTCGTACGCCCCGAGCCCGAAGTCCATCGCCATCAGGTCGCGGGTGGCCGCGTCGCACACCTCGCGTCCCTTCTCCGTGATGGACGCCAGGGTGCCCCGGCCGTCGTTCGGGTTCGGCCGCTTGGCCACCAGCCCGGACTTCACCAGCCGGTCCACGGTGTTCGTCACCGAGGTGGGGTGCACCATCAGGCGCTCGCCGATCTTCGACATCGGCAGCTCGCCCGCCTTGGAGAAGGTCAGCAGCACCAGCGCCTCGTAGCGGGCGAAGGTCAGCCCGTACGGCTTGACCACCGCGTCCACCTCGGACAGCAGGATCTGCTGGGCCCGCATGATCGAGGTGATCGCGGCCATGGCGGGCACGGAGCCCCATCGCTGCTTCCACAGCTCGTCGGCGCGCGCGATGGGGTCAAAGGCAAGGCTGAGCGGCTTCGGCACGCTTCCGACCCTACCCGGCGGTCATATGTTGGTCAGCCCCGTCTCAACTTTCGGTCCGGTGAAGCGGTCCGCGCCCGCCCCGCGCCACCCCCGCCGCCCGCGCCCCGGACCGCCGGACCTCGGCGACCACCGCCAGGACGACGACCGCCCCGACCGCCCCCGCGGCCGACATGGCCACCGGCAGCGGGACGTACTCCGCGGCAACTCCGGCCAGCCCCATCGCCAGCCCCATGCTCGTCATGCGGCCCGCCTGCATCACCGTCATCGCCTGCCCCAACAGCTCCTCGGGGACGGCGGCGACGAACCACCGGTCCACGCCGAAGTTGTAGGCGATGCCGGTGCCGGTGAGGACCAGCAGCGCCATGGCCCACCCCCAGGACGGCCGGGCCGCGAACCCCAGGGACGGCAGCACCGCGAACACCCCCAGAGGGAACGTCAGCCGGGTCCGGGCGCGCGGCCCGAGGAACGTCCCCACCAGGGTTTCCGCGACCACCGCCCCGACCGGCATCCCGCACAGCAGCAGCCCCTGCCCGGTCGGCCCGACCCCCAGCAGGCCCCCGTAGGGCACGAGCAGCGCCTCGGGGACGACCACGAAGGCCGGCGGCACCCAGGTGAGCAGCAGCAGCGCCCGGATCCGCCGGTCGGCCAGCAGCCGCCGGGTGCCGGCCAACGAGGCGCCCACCAGCGCGCCGGGCGTCCGCCCCCGCGCCGGGCGGGGGGCGGTCCCCAGCCGCAGCAGCAGCGCCGACGCGGTGAACGTCGCGGCGGTGAGGCCGAGCACCGCGCCCGGCGCGACGGCGGCCAGCAGCAGCCCGCCGGCCGCGAACCCGGCCAGCTGCGCACCCTGGTTGACGATCCGGACCAGCGAGCGCCCCAGGACGAAGAGCTCGCCCTCGCCGAGGATCTCGCCGAGCGTCCCGGCCCGGGTGCCCGCGAAGACCGGTGCGACCGCCGCGATCAGGCAGCGCAGCACGAGCAGGACCGCCACCGGCGTGCCCGGCAGCACCATCGCCGCGGCCGCCGCCGCGCACACCGCGTCGCACAGCACCAGCACCCGGCGGGCCGGGTAGCGGTCGGCGACGGCCGACAGCAGGGTGCCGCCGACGACGTACGGCAGCAGGCCGAGCGCGAAGGTCAGCGCGCTGAGCAGCGGCGAATCGGTCAGCCGGTAGACCAGGACGGACAGGGCCAGCTCGCAGACCACCACGCCCAGGGAGGACAGCAGGTGGGCGGCGAAGACGGCGCGGAACTCGGGGACGGCGAAGACGGCGCGGTAGCCCGGGCCGGCGGCGGGCGGGCAGGCGGGAGCGGGGCCCGGCCGTGCGGGCCCGGAAGGCGTCGGCATGGCGTCAGGCTGCCGAGGGGACCCGACGGGTCGTAGTGTTTCGGCTCCAGCCGAATTCGGGGAGGGGGCCGGGCGGTGCCGCTGGAACTGCATTTCGGGGCGGAGGACCTGCTGCGGATCCGGTTCGCCATCTCGCCGCTGTGCGAGACCCACGAGGCGCTGCGGACCCTGCGGCGCACCGACCGGCATGGCTACCACCTGCCGTGGCTGCGCCGGATGCGAGAGCGGACGGCGGGGCTGGACCCGTCGCCGCTGTGGCTGTTCATGCCGTCCTCGCGGCCCGGCTACACCCCCGATTTCCTGGGCCGGCCGCCGGACGCGCCGCTGGCGGACTTCGCGGCGGAGCTGGCGCGCCTGCGGGCCACCGATCCGGCGCTGGCCCGGGCCGAGATGGCCAAGTCGCTGGCCTGCACGCCGGGGGCGGCGGATTCGCCGCGCGGCCGGGCGGCGCTGGCCGACCCGGCGCGGGCGGTGCAGGAGTTGGCGGACGTCACCGAACGGGCCTGGGAGGCGCTGCTGGCGCCCGATTGGCCGCGGCTGCGCGCGCTGCTGGAGGCGGAGATCGCCTACCGGTCGCGGCAGTTGGCGAGCGGTGGGCTGCGCAGCCTGTTCGCCGATCTGCATCCGCGGGTGTCCTGGTCGGACGCGGGCACGCTGACCGTCCGCACCCGTACGGACTTCGCGCAGCTCCAGGACCTCGACGGCCGGGGCGTGCTGCTGTTGCCGAGCGTGTTCGTCTGGCCGGACGTGATCAGCGGCTTCGATCCGCCGTGGCAGCCGACGGTGATCTATCCGGCGCGCGGGATCGGCGGGCTGTGGCAGGAGCCGACGGGCGGTCCGGCACTGGCCCGGCTGCTGGGCGGCAACCGGGCCGCGGTGCTGACGGCCCTGGACGCGCCGGCGACGACCTCGGCGCTGGCCCACCGGTTGGGGCTGGCCGCCTCGTCGGTCTCGGCGCACCTGTCCGTGCTGCGCGACGCCGGGCTGCTGACCTCGCGCCGGCATGGACACCAGGTGCTCTACGAGCGGACGCCGCTGGGCCTGGCCCTCCTGGCCGGCGGCTGACGGCGCAGGGGCTCAGGCGCCCGGTTCGCCTCCGGCCAGGTGGCGCTCGACGGTCGCCACCTTGGAGGTGAGGCCGTCGGTGACGCCCGGCCGGATGTCGGCCTTCAGGACCAGCGAGACCCGCCCGGCGCGCGCCTCGACGGCGGCCACCGCGCGCTTGACGACGTCCATGACCTCGTCCCATTCGCCTTCGATGGAGGTGAACATGGCGTCGGTGCGGTTGGGCAGGCCGGACTCGCGGACGACCCGGACGGCGTCGGCGACGTACTCGCCGACGTCCTCGCCGACGCCCAGCGGGCTCACGGAGAAGGCGACGATCATGCGTTCACCGTACCTTCCCGGCGGGCGCGGGCGGCGATCACGCCGGCCGCCTCCTCGCGCTTGAGCACCTTGTCCGCGTACAGGCCGCCGAACGGCAGGACCGCGAGGAGGAAGAAGAAGGCGACCCGCTTGAAGGGCCACTTGGTGCGGTTCCAGGCGTCCAGCAGCAGCACCACGAAGATCGTGAACAGGATGCCGTGCAGCAGGCCGAGCGGCATGACGAGCTTGTCGTAGCCCAGGAAGATCCGGAAGCCCGTGCCGAATATCAGCAGTGCCGGGAAGGAGAGCGCCTCCGGGATGGATGCCAGGCGCAGTCGGTGCAGGGCAGCGGCGGTCTTGATGTCCACGGGAACCTCGTTCGGGCGGAGAGGGGAGGCGTCACACATGCTTGTGCAAGAGTTCACAAGCATCCGCCCCATTGTTACAGCCGCGCCGACGATCACCGCACCGGGGGCCGCCGGTCCGGCCCGGGCGGGCGGCGCGGGGCGGCTCCCGGACGAAAGCCCTGCCCGGGCCGGCCGCCGACGGCTACCGTCTGTCGCGTGGCTCAGTTTCGGCTCCAGGGAAGCAAAGTGCTCGCCGTCGACCTCGCGGGCGACGCCGTCAAGGCGAAGAACGGCGCGATGGTCGCGTACGACGGCCAGATGACCTTCAAGAAGATGACCGGTGGCGGGGAGGGCCTGCGCGGCATGGTCACCCGGCGGCTGACCGGTGAGCAGATGACCGTGATGGAGGTGAAGGGCCAGGGCACCTGCTACTTCGCCGACCGCGCCAGCGAGATCAACCTGGTGCGGCTCCAGGGCGAGAAGCTGTTCGTGGAGGCCAGCAACCTGCTGTGCACCGAGGCGGCGCTGCACACCGGCACGACGTTCACCGGGCTGCGCGGCGCCTCGCAGGGCAACGGCCTGTTCACCACCACCGTCGAGGGCCACGGGCAGGCCGCGCTGACCTCCGACGGTCCGGCCGTGGTGCTGCGGGTCACCAAGCAGTACCCGCTCCAGGTCGATCCGGGCGCGTACATCGCGCACACCGGCCGGTTGAAGCAGCACTTCCAGTCCGGGGTGAACTTCCGCACGCTGATCGGCGAGGGCTCCGGAGAGGCGTTCCAGATCCGTTTCGAGGGCGAGGGACTGGTCTACGTGCAGCCCAGCGAGCGCAACACCCTGGGCGGTGAGGTCTGATGCCGTTCACGACCCTCAACTCCCGCATGGTGGAGGCCCGGATCGCCCCCGGGCAGCGGATGTTCAGCCAGCGCGGCGCGATGCTCGGCTACCGCGGCGACGTCACCTTCACCCCGAACATCCAGGGCGGTCAGGGCGGCCTCGGCTCCATGCTCGGGCGCCGGATCGCCGGTGAGGCGACGCCCCTGATGACCGTGGAGGGCAACGGCACGGTCATGTTCGGTCACGGCGGCCACCACGTCCAGGTCGTCGACCTGACCGGCGACACGCTCTACGTGGAGGCCGACCGCCTGCTGGCCTTCGACGGCTCGCTCTCCCAGGGCACGATGTTCATGGGTGCGCAGGGCGGGGTGATGGGCATGGTCCGCGGCCAGGTCACCGGCCAGGGCCTGTTCACCACCACCCTGGCCGGCCACGGCTCGGTCGCGGTGATGGCCCACGGGGGCGTCATCGAGTTGCCGATCACCCCGCAGCGCCCGGTCCACGTCGACCCGCAGGCGTACGTCGCGCACCGGGGCGAGGTCCGCAACCGCCTGTCCACCGCCATCGGCTGGCGCGAGATGATCGGCCGCGGCTCGGGCGAGGCGTTCCAACTGGAGCTGTCCGGCCAGGGCACCGTCTACGTACAGGCGTCGGAGGAGAAGCTGTGACCGGTCCCGTGATCCACGACGTCCACACCCTCCCCGTCGACGACAACGTCAATCCCTACGCCTTCAGCGTCGACCTGGACGGCCAGTGGTTCCTGCAGAAGGGGAAGATGATCGCCTACTACGGGCAGATCGACTTCCACGGCATCGGGCACGGCCGCCTGGACCACCTCATCGCCGGCAGTTTCCATTCGCCACTGCACGCCGCGGACTGGGTGGTGGCCGAGGGCCGCGGGAAGATGCTGCTGGCGGACCGGTCCTTCGACATCAACTCCTACGACCTGGATGAGGGGAACCTCACCATTCGCTCCGGCAACGTGCTCGCGTTTCAGCCATCTCTGTCGCTGAAGCAATCGATCATCCCGGGCTTCCTCACCCTCATCGGCACGGGCAAGTTCGTGGCCGCGTCCAACGGTCCCGTGGTCTTCGTCGAGCCCCCGGTCCGGGTCGATCCGCAGGCCCTCGTCGGCTGGGCCGACTGCCCCTCCCCCTGCCACCACTACGACCACCAGTACCTGCGGGGTTTCCTGGGCGGGCTGCGTGCCCACACCGGCTTCGGAGGGGCCTCCGGCGAGGAGCACCAGTTCGAGTTCACCGGCGCCGGCACGGTCCTGTTGCAGTCGTCGGAGCAGCTGATGCCGGAGCGGGCGACGGGCGCACTGCCGGCCGAGGAGGGCGTCCCGGGCGGCGGCGTCCCGACCCCGGAAAGTGGCTCACAAGTGCCGCAGTTGCCCGGTGGCCTCGGGGGGCTCCAGCGCCGCTTCGGGCTGTGAACGGTAGTCTGCGGACGGTGACCTCGAACGTCTGACCAACCGCGGGTCCCGGCCGGCCGACCTCCGCAGATGTCACACGCCATGACTAATTCAGTATTCAACTTTCACGGGTAGAATTCATCCATGACGACTGACAGCGACACTCCCTGGCTGACCGACCAGGAGCAGCGCGCCTGGCGCACCCACCTGGACGTCAGCCGGCTGCTGATGCACCAACTGGAGCGCGATCTGCAGCCGTTCGGCCTGACCAACAACGACTACGAGATCCTGGTCAACCTCTCCGAGGCCGAGGACCACCGGCTGCGGATGAGCGACCTGGCCGCCAGCACGCTGCAGTCCAAGAGCCGCCTCTCGCACCAGATCACGCGCATGGAGAACGGCGGCCTCGTGCGCCGCGAGAGCTGCGAGTCGGACCGCCGCGGGCTCTACGCCGTCCTCACCGACGAGGGCTGGGAGACGATGCGCCGGGTCGCCCCGCACCACGTCGCCTCCGTCCGCCGGCACTTCATCGACCTGTTCGCGCCCGAGTCCCTGGACTCCCTGGAGTCCTCGCTCGCCCCGGTCGCCGACCACCTCCGCCGGCACCGCGGCAACCCCTGATTCCCCCCGGGGCCCGGACCGGCGCCTAGCCGCCGTTCGTCAGGCCCGCCACCAGTTCGTCCGCCGCGCGGTACGGGTCCGTCTCGCCGGCGACGATGCGTTCGGCCAGCGCACCCAGGTGACGGTCCCCGGACAGGTCGCCGATCCGCGACCGCAGCGTCGTGACGGCGATCGTCTCGACCTCCCGGGACGCCCGGGCCAGCCGACGCCGGGCCAGCACGCCCCGCTCCTCCATCCAGGCCCGGTGCTTCTCCAGCGCCTCGACGACCTCGTCGACGCCCTCGCCGCGCGCCGCGACGGTCTTGACGATCGGCGGCCGCCAGTCGCCGGGCGCCCGGGACTCCCCCAGGCCCAGCATGTGGTTCAGCTCGCGGGCGGTGGCGTCGGCGCCGTCCCGGTCGGCCTTGTTGACCACGTAGACGTCGCCGATCTCCAGGATCCCCGCCTTCGCGGCCTGGATGCCGTCCCCCATGCCCGGGGCCAGCAGCACCACGCTGGTGTCGGCCTGGGAGGCGATCTCCACCTCCGACTGGCCGACGCCGACGGTCTCGACGAGGATCACCTCGCAGCCGGCCGCGTCCAGCACCCGGATGGCCTGCGGCGCGGCCCAGGCGAGGCCGCCCAGGTGCCCGCGGGTGGCCATGGAGCGGATGTAGACGCCGGGATCGGAGGCGTGGTCGCTCATCCGGACCCGGTCGCCGAGCAGCGCGCCGCCGGAGAACGGCGAGGACGGGTCGACGGCGAGCACGCCGACCCGTTTGCCGGCCTTGCGGTACGCGGTGACCAGCGCGGACGTCGTGGTGGACTTGCCCACCCCGGGCGACCCGGTCAGCCCGACCACGTAGGCGCCACCGGTGAGCGGCGCCAGCGCCGCCATCACCTCGCGCAGTTCCGGCGCCGCCCCCTCGACGAGGGAGATCAGCCGGGCCACCGCCCTCGGACGGCCCTCCCGGGCCTGTGCCACCAGTTGGGGGACGTCCACCATCGCGCTCGGCTCCTTCGACCTCGACTCACTGGCTGGTACGCGCTGCTGCGCGGCGCCGGGTCCGTCCCGCGCCCGGAGACGCGGGACGGCACGACCCGTTACTTGCCCGGTACCCGGATGATCAGCGCATCGCCCTGACCGCCACCACCGCACAGCGCGGCCGCGCCGGTGCCGCCGCCGCGCCGCCGCAGCTCCAGCGCCAGGTGCAGCACGATGCGGGCGCCGGACATGCCGATCGGGTGGCCCAGGGCGATGGCGCCGCCGTTGACATTCACCTTTTCCGGGGAAACCCCGAGGTCCTTCATGGACTGCACGGCGACCGCCGCGAACGCCTCGTTGATCTCGATCAGGTCAAGATCCTGGACGCTGAGGCCGTCCTTGGCGAGGGCGTGGTTGATCGCGTTGGACGGCTGCGACTGGAGGGAGTTGTCGGGGCCGGCGACGTTGCCGTGCGCGCCGATCTCGGCGATCCACTCCAGGCCCAGTTCCTCGGCCTTGGCCTTGCTCATGACGACCACGGCGGCGGCGCCGTCGGAGATCTGCGAGGAGCTGCCGGCGGTGATGGTGCCGTCCTTGGCGAAGGCCGGGCGGAGCTTGCCGAGGGTCTCGGTGGTGGTCTCGCCGCGGATGCCCTCGTCCTTGCTGAAGAGCACCGGGTCGCCCTTGCGCTGCGGGATCTCCACCGGGGTGATCTCGGCCTCGAACAGGCCGTTCTTCTGGGCGGCGGCGGCCCGCTGGTGCGAGCGCGCGGCGACCTCGTCCTGCTCGGCGCGGCCGAGGCCCAGACGGGTGTTGTGCTTCTCGGTCGACTCGCCCATCGCGATGTTCTCGAAGGCGTCGGTGAGGCCGTCGTGGGCCATCGCGTCGAGCATCTCCACCGCGCCGTACTTGAAGCCCTCGCGGGACTTGGGCAGCAGGTGCGGGGCGTTCGTCATGGACTCCTGGCCGCCGGCGACGACCACGTCGAACTCGCCGGCGCGGATGAGCTGGTCGGCCAGCGCGATGGCGTCCAGGCCGGAGAGGCAGACCTTGTTGACGGTCAGCGCGGGGACGCTCATGGGGATGCCGGCCTTGACCGCGGCCTGACGCGCCGGGATCTGCCCCGCCCCGGCCTGTAGGACCTGGCCCATGATCACGTACTGCACCTGGTCGCCGCCGATCCCCGCACGGTCCAGCGCCGCCTTGATGGCCACCCCGCCGAGGTCGGCGCCGGAGAAGCTGCGCAGCGAGCCGAGGAGGCGGCCCATGGGGGTGCGCGCTCCGGCGACGATCACGGAGGTGGTGCCGTTCGTTGCAGACATACGATGCGGCCTTCCTTTGCCGGGAAGTTAACGAGGGTTCCCGTCAATGTACTGAGGGGTAGTCGCCGGGTCACCGGCAAGCGGGTGTGATCGCGCGCACGTTGCGTAACCAGCCGTGCGAGCGGTGCACTGGAGCCATGCTGACGCGAATCGACCACATCGGGATCGCCTGCTTCGACCTCGACAAGACCGTCGAGTTCTACCGTGCCACGTACGGCTTCGAGGTGTTCCACACCGAGGTCAACGAGGAGCAGGGGGTCCGCGAGGCGATGCTCAAGATCAACGAGACCTCGGACGGGGGTGCCTCGTACCTCCAGTTGTTGGAGCCGACCCGGGAGGACTCCGCGGTGGGCAAGTGGCTGGCCAAGAACGGCGAGGGCGTGCACCACATCGCGTTCGGAACGGCGGACGTCGACGGCGTGGCCGCGGACGTCCGCAGCAAGGGCGTCCGGGTGCTGTACGACGAGCCGCGCCGGGGTTCGATGGGGTCCCGGATCACCTTCCTGCACCCCAAGGATTGCCACGGCGTGCTGACCGAACTCGTCACCGCGGCGGCTCCGGAGGCGACTGACCACTGACCTTCGCCTTCCCCGGCCGGTAGAGTGCAGCTTCGGCCGGGGTAAGGGAGTGGGGCTCGGTCCATACTCTGCCGATGATCTGACACCATTTCTTCGGAAGGGTCAGCTCCGAGGGCGCGGGTCCGGTACGCCGTGACGGGTACGGGACGCGCGCCGCAGTGCCGGAGCCGGCCGCCGCCATGACCAGGGGACGGATGGGACCGCGCAGTGCGGGGCAACGAGCGCCAGGAGCGTCAGCGGGCTGAGACCGACCACCTCTCGCAGTTCGAAGCCGAGATGGAGCGGCTGAAGACCGAGCGGGACAAGGCCGTCCAGCACGCCGACGACCTCGGCTATCAGGTCGAGGTGTTGCGTGCCAAGCTCCACGAGGCGCGTCGCAACCTCGCGTCCCGGCCTGCCTACGACAACCTCAGCCATCAGGCCGAACAGCTGTTGCGCAACGCGCAGATCCAGGCGGATCAGCTGCGTTCGGACGCCGAGCGGGAGGTCCGCGAGGCGCGGGCGCAGACCCAACGGCTGTTGCAGGAGGCGGCCGAGCGGCAGGCCCGGCTCGACGCCGACCTGCACGCCGAGGCGGTCACCCGCCGGCAGCGGTTGGACGAAGAGCTGAACGAGCGTCGGCAGACGGTCGAGTCGCACGTCAACGAGAACGTGGCGTGGGCGGAGCAGTTGCGGGCGCGCACGGAGTCGCAGGCCCGTCGGCTGATGGAGGAGACCCGGGCCGAGGCGGAGCAGGCGCTGGCGACGGCGCGGGCCGAGGCGCAGCGGTTGGCCGATCGGGCCCGGGAGCGTCTGGGCACGGCCGCCGAGGAGGCGCGGAGCGAAGCCGAATCCATCCTGCGCCGGGCGCGCACGGACGCCGAGCGGCTGCTGAACGCCGCGTCCAGCCAGGCCCAGGAGGCCACGGACCAGGCCGAGCAGCTGCGGACGACGGCGGGCGCGGAGTCGGAGGAGGCGCGCCGTCAGGCGGCCGAGTTGACGCGTACCGCCGAGGCGCGGGTGCAGGAGGCCGACACGGCCCTGCGGGAGGCCCGGGCCGAGGCGGAGAAGCTCGTCGAGGAGGCCCAGCAGGCTGCCGGCAAGCGGTTGTCGGCGACGGAGTCGGAGAACGAGCAGCGCTCGCGCACGGCGAAGGCGGAGGTCGCCCGGTTGGTCGCGGAGGCGACCAAGGAGGCCGAGGCGCTGCGGGCGGACGCCGAGCAACTGCGGGCGGACGCCCGGGCGGAGTCGGAGCGGTTGCTCTCCGAGGCGCAGGAGTCGGCGCGGTCGAAGGCGGCGGAGGACTCCGCGGCGCAGTTGGCCAAGGCCGCGCGGGCCGCCGAGGAGATGGTGACCAAGGCGTCGGAGGACGCCAAGGCGACCACGAAGGCCGCTGCCGAGGAGGCCGAACGGCTGCGCCGGGAGGCCGAGGCGGAGGCGGACCGGCTGCGCGAGCAGGCGCACGACACCGCCGAGCAGTTGAAGGGCGCGGCGAAGAACGACACCAAGGAGTACCGCGCCAAGACCGCCGAACTCCAGGAGGAGGCACGGCGGCTGCGCGGCGAGGCCGAGCAGCTGCGGGCGGACGCGGTCGCGGAGGGCGAGCGGATCCGCAGCGAGGCGCGCCGGGAGGCCGTCCAGCAGATCGAGGAGGCGGCCGGGACCGCCGAGGAGCTGCTGTCGAAGGCCAAGTCGGACGCGGAGGAGACCCGTTCGGGCGCGGTCGCGGAGAGCGAGCGGGTGCGGACGGAGGCCATCGAGCGGGCGGCTTCGCTGCGCCGGCAGGCCGAGGAGGCGCTGGAGCGGGCGCGCACCGAGGGCGAGCAGCTGCTGCTGGAAGGCACGCAGGCCGCCGAGGAGTTGACGCGCGAGGCGGAGGAGAGCGCCGAGCGGCTGCGCGGCGAGGCCGAGGAGGCCGCCGAGGAGCGGCGGGCCGAGGCCCAGGCGGAGTTGGACCGGCTGCGCGGCGAGGCCGAGGAGAAGCTGGCGGCGGCCGAGGAGTCGTTGCGCGAGGCGCGGTCCGAGGCCGAGCGGCTGCGGCGGGAGACGCAGGAGGAGGCGGCCCGGCTCAAGGCCGAGGCCGCGGAGCGGCGGCGGTCGCTCCAGCAGCAGGCCGAGGAGGAGGCCGAGCGGCTGCGGTCGGAGGCGTCGAAGGACGCGTCGACGGCGCGGTCGGAGGCCGAAGCGGCGGCTGCGCGGCTGCGCGGTGAGGCGGCGGCGGAGGCCGAGCGGCTGAAGGCGGAGGCGCAGGAGACCGCGGACCGGGTGCGTGCGGAGGCGGCTGCCGCCGCGGAGCGCACGGGCACGGAGGCCGCGGAGGCGCTCGCCGAGGCCCAGGAGGAGGCCGGGCGGCGGCGCCGGGAGGCCGAGCAGCTGCTGGGCGAGGCGCGCGAGGAGTCCCACCAGGAGCGCACCACCGCGCGGGAGCAGAGCGAGGAACTGCTGGCGTCGGCCCGTACCCGGGTCGGTGAGGCGCAGGCCGAGGCCGAGCGGCTGGTCGAGGAGGCGGACCGGCGGGCGGCCGAGTTGGTGGCGGCGGCCGAGCAGACCGCGCAGCAGGTGCGCGACGCGGTGGCGGGGCTGCACGAGCAGGCCAACGAGGAGATCGCCGGGCTGCGTTCGGCGGCGGAGCACGCCGCGGAGCGCACGACGACGGAGGCGCAGCAGGAGGCGGACCGGGTCCGCTCGGACGCCTACGCGGAGCGGGAGCGCGCGTCCCAGGACGCGGCGCGGGTGCGGGCCGAGGCCCAGGAGGCGACGGACGCCGCGAAGGCACTCGCGGAGCGGACGGTCGCCGAGGCCATCGACGAGGGCGAGCGGCTGCGGTCGGAAGCGGCCGGGGTGCTGGACGGGGCGCGGCGGGACGCCAACACCGCGCGCTCGGAGGCGGCCGAGCAGGCCGACCGGCTGGTCTCCGAGGCCACCGCGGAGGCCGAGCGACTGGTCGCCGAGGCCACCGCGAAGGCCGAGAAGGCGGTCGGGGACGCGACGGCGAAGGCGCAGCAGCTGCGTACCGACGCGTCGGACGCGTTGGCGTCGGCGGAGCAGGACGCGGCGCGGGCCCGGGCCGAGGCACGGGACGACGCCAACCGCATGCGGTCGGAGGCGGCCGAGCAGTGCGATCGGCTGCTGACCGAGGCGCGGGCGGAGGCCGAACGGATCGTCACCGAGGCGGCCGAGCTGACGTCGTCGGCGCAGGACGACGCGGAGCGTGCGGTCCGGGAGGGCCAGGAGGCCGCCGAGCGGCTGCGGGCCGAGGGCGAGCAGCGGGCGCAGCGGCTGGTGGCCGAGGCCACGGAGGCGGCCGAGGGGCTGCGGGCCGAGGCGGGCGAGGCGCTGGAGGGCGCGCGGTCCGAGGCCGAGCGGGTCGCGGACGAGGCGCGGTCGGCGGCCAACAAGACGCGGGCCGACGCGGCGGCGCAGGCCGACGAGTTGGTGGCGGAGGCCGCCGGCGAGGCGGAGCGGCTGCGGTCGGAGGCGGCGGAGCGGTCGGCGGAGGCCGAGCGCGCGGCGGACCGGGCCCGGGCGGACGCCCGCGAGCAGGCGGACCGGATGCTCGCGACGGCCACGGCGGACGCCGACCGGCTGCGGGCCGAGGCGGCGGAGACCGTCACGGCGGCGCAGGAGCACGCGACCCGCACGCGGGCGGAGGCGGCGAAGGTCCGGGAGGAGGCCGAGGCGGCTGCCGAGCGGCAGCGGGCCGAGGCGCAGGCGGAGTCCGACCGGCTGTTGGACGAGACGCGCAAGGAGGCCGCCAAGCGCCGTGGCGACGCGGCCGAACAGGCCGACCAGTTGATCGCCAAGGCGCAGGAGGAGGCGCTGAAGACCGCGACCGGCGCGGAGGAGCAGGCCGACATGATGGTCGGGGCGGCCCGCAAGGAGGCCGAGCGGATCGTGCGCGAGGCCACCTCCGAGGGCAACGCGCGCGTGGAGAAGGCGCGGACGGATGCGGACACGCTGCTCGGTGAGGCGCGGCGGGACGCGACGGCCATAAGGGATCGGTCGGAGGAGCTGCGGATCCGGGTCGAGTCCGACGTGGAGGAGTTGCACGAGCGGGCCCGGCGAGAGTCGGCCGAGGCGATGAAGAACGCCGGCGAGCGGGTGGACAAGCTGATCGCGCAGGCCACCGCGCAGCAGGCGGAGGCCGCGGAGAAGGCCGAGAAGCTGATGGCCGACGCCAACAGCGAGGCGAGCAAGGTGCGGATCGCCGCGGTGAAGAAGGCCGAGGGCCTGATCAAGGAAGCCGAGAACAAGAAGGGCGCGGCGGTGCGGGACGCGGACAAGATGCGTGCCGACGCCAAGGAGGAGGCCGCGCGGATCGTGGCGGAGGGCAAGCGGGAGCTGGAGGTGCTGGCGCGCCGGCGCAAGGACATCAACACCGAGATCTCCCGGGTGCAGGACGTCCTGGAGGCGTTGGAGTCGTTCGAGGTGCCGACGCAGGGCGGGGACGGGAAGGAAGGGGCGGCGAAGGCCGCCGCGGGGGCCGGGACAACTCGTTCGAGTGGCAAGCAGTCTGAGGGGTAGCCACTCAAATGAGGGGTCATTCTCCACTTCAAACGCGCAATGACTCGATGACACGCCGTTAAGACCCCTAGGATTCTCCTTATCACCTCACCGGTCTCTTTCGACAGGAACCCCATGAGCGACACTTCCTCCCCCTTCGGCTTCGAGCTCGTGCGGCGTGGGTACGACCGCGGTCAGGTGGATGACCGCATTACGAAACTGGTCGCGGACCGCGACAGTGCGCTGGCCCGTATCACCTCGCTGGAGAAGCGCATCGAGGAGCTGCACCTCGAGACGCAGAACGCCCAGGCCCAGGTCACCGACGCCGAACCCTCCTACGCGGGCCTCGGGGCGCGCGTGGAGAAGATCCTCCGTCTCGCGGAGGAGGAGGCCAAGGAGCTGCGCGAGGAGGCCCGTCGGGCCGCCGAGCAGCACCGTGAGCTGGCCGAGTCGGCCGCCCAGCAGGTCCGCAACGACGCGGAGGCGTTCGCGGTCGAGCGCAAGTCCAAGGCCGAGGACGAGGGCGCGCGGATCGTCGAGAAGGCGAAGGGCGAGGCGTCCACGCTGCGTGCCGAGGCGCAGAAGGACGCCCAGTCCAAGCGGGAGGAGGCGGACGCCCTCTTCGAGGAGACCCGCGCCAAGGCCGCGCAGGCCGCCGCGGACTTCGAGACGAACCTCGCCAAGCGCCGCGAGCAGTCCGAGCGCGACCTGGCCTCCCGTCAGGCGAAGGCGGAGAAGCGCCTGGCCGAGATCGAGCACCGGGCGGAGCAGCTGCGCCTGGAGGCTGAGAAGCTGCGGACGGACGCGGAGCGTCGGGCCCGGCAGACGGTGGAGACGGCGCAGCGCCAGGCCGAGGACATCGTGGCGGACGCCAACGCCAAGGCCGACCGGATCCGCAGCGAATCGGAGCGCGAGCTGGCGGCGCTCACCAACCGCCGCGACTCGATCAACGCGCAGCTGACCAACGTCCGCGAGATGCTGGCGACGCTGACCGGTGCGGCGGTGGCCGCCGCCGGTGCGCCCGGCGACGACGAGTCGGTCTCCCGTGGCGTGCCGGCCCAGCAGAGCCGCTGAGGTCGCCTGACACCGGAGGTTTCGCGCAGCTCGTTCCGCGCCCCCGTACCGCCCGTTGTGGTGGTGCGGGGGCGCGGTCGTGTGAAGCGTCATGCGGGCGGCGTCGCCCAGCTGGCGGGGGTCCGGGGACGGTCCTAGCGTTCTGTGCATGATCGAGCTCATGGGGCTGACCAAGCATTACGGTGACAAGGTCGCGGTGGACGGGTTGACGTTCACCGTGCGGCCGGGCATCGTCACCGGCTTCCTCGGTCCCAATGGTGCGGGGAAGTCCACCACCATGCGGATGGTGCTCGGTCTGGACAATCCGACGGCCGGTGCGGTGCGGATCTACGGCAGGCACTACCGGCAGTTGACGGATCCGTTGCGGTACGTCGGGGCGTTGTTGGACGCCAAGGCGGTGCACGGCGGCCGGAGCGCCGCGAACCACCTGCTGTGCCTGGCCCGGAGCAACGGCATTCCGCGGACCCGGGTCGACGAGGTGCTGCACCTGGTCGGGTTGACGTCGGTGGCGCGGAAGCGGTCGAAGGGCTTCTCGCTCGGCATGGGGCAGCGGCTGGGGATCGCGGCGGCGCTGCTCGGCGACCCGCGGATCCTGATGTTCGACGAGCCGGTCAACGGGTTGGACCCGGAGGGCATCCACTGGATCCGCCATCTGATGAAGAACCTCGCGGCCCAGGGGCGGACGGTCTTCGTGTCGTCCCATTTGATGAGCGAGATGGCGTTGACCGCGGAGCACCTGGTGGTGATCGGGCAGGGGCGGTTGCTCGCGGACACCTCGATGGCGGAGTTCATCCGGCAGAACTCGCGGTCGTACGTGCGGCTGCGGTCGCCGGACCGGGAACGGTTGCTGGACGTGCTGCACCGGGCGGGCGTGCGGGCGGTGGCCGGTCGGGGCGGCGTGTTGGAGGTCGACGGGGTGCCGGCGGAGCGGCTGGGCGAACTGGCGGCGGCGCAGCAGGTGGTGCTGCACGAGTTGAGCCCGCAGCAGGCGTCGTTGGAGGAAGCGTTCATGCGGTTGACGGCCGGGGCGGTGGAGTACCACGCGCACAACGGCGGTCGGCCGGGGCCGGGGCGCGGGATGCCGCAGCGGCCGGTGGTTCCGGAGCGGGCGCTGTCGGGTGGGGCGCCCCCGGGAGGTTGGGGTGCGGGCTGGCAGAGGAAGAGGAGCTGACGGATGGCTGTCGTCGGGCAGGTCCTGCGTGCGGAGTGGGTCAAAATCAGGTCGGTGCGGTCGACGGTGTGGACGCTGGGCACGGCGGTGGTGGTCACCGTGGTGCTGGGCGTGGTGATCTGCACGTTGACGCGGAAGGACTTCGATGCGATGCCGGACGAGCGGCGGCTGGCCTTCGATCCCACCAACATGAGCTTCGCGGGGATGGGGTTGGGGCAGCTGGCGATGATCGTCTTCGGGGTGCTGGTGGTGTCGAACGAGTACGGCACCGGGATGATCCGGACCTCGTTGGCGGCGGTGCCGCAGCGGGGCGTGTTCCTCTTCTGCAAGATGCTGGTGGCCACCTCGTTGGTCTTCGTGGTGGGGCTGGCGACGAGCTTCGCGGCGTTCTTCGCGGGGCAGGCGGCGCTGGGCGGGCACCGGGCGCACCTGGGTGATCCGGGGGTGTTGCGGGCGGTGGTCGGCGGCGCGCTCTACATGACGATGATCGCGCTGTTCTCGATGGCGGTGGCCACGATGCTGCGCAGCCCGATGTTGTCGCTGGGCATCTTGATGCCGTTCTTCTTCCTGATCTCCAACATCCTGGGGAACGTGTCGGCGACCCGACGGATCGGGCGCTACCTCCCGGACCAGGCCGGCTCGAAGATCATGCAGGTGGTGGCGCCGGTCAACGACGAGACGCCGTACGGGCCGTGGGGCGGCTTCGGGATCATGGCGGTGTGGACGGTGGCCGCGTTGCTGGTCGGCTACCTGCTGCTGGACAAGCGGGACGCCTGAGGCCGGGCGGCCGCCGGCCGGCGTTTCCGCCGTTTTGGCGGGAACCGTCAACGTGCCGATAGCCTCATAACCCTCATGGGGGGCACGAGGGCGCCTCTGCCCCGACCATCTCGCGAGGGGCGGAGAATTGATCGAGGCAGTCGGCCTGACCAAGCGCTACGGGCCGAAGACGGCCGTGCACAACTTGTCGTTCCAGGTGCGTCCGGGAACCGTCACCGGCTTCCTCGGGCCCAACGGCTCCGGCAAGTCGACGACGATGCGGATGATCCTGGGCCTCGACGCCCCGACGGCCGGCCACGCCACGATCGGTGGTCGGCCGTTCCGTCAGACGCCCAACGCCGCGCGCCAGGTGGGTGCGCTGTTGGACGCGAAGGCCGTGCACGGCGGACGGAGCGCGCGGGCGCACCTGTTGTCGCTGGCGCAGCTGTCCGGGATCCCGGCGCAGCGGGTCGACGAGGTGCTGGGGGTGGTCGGGCTGCAGGACGTCGCCCACCGGCGGTCCAAGGGCTTCTCGCTCGGCATGGGGCAGCGGCTGGGGATCGCGGCGGCGCTGCTCGGCGACCCGCAGGTGCTGCTCTTCGACGAGCCGGTCAACGGCCTGGACCCCGAGGGCATCCTGTGGGTGCGCAACCTCATGCGGCAGTTGGCGGCCGAGGGCCGTACGGTCTTCGTCTCCTCGCACCTGATGAGCGAGATGGCGTTGACCGCGGAGCACCTGATCGTGATCGGCCGCGGGCAGCTGCTCGCGGACATGGCCGTCAAGGACTTCATCTCCGCCAACTCGGCGGACTTCGCGCGGGTGCGGACGCCGGACGGTGCACCGGAGCAGCGGGAGAAGCTGACCGCGGCGCTGGCCGAGGCCGGTGGGCAGGCGGCGCCGGAGGCGGACGGTGCGCTGCGGGTGACCGGGCTGCCGCTGCCCCGGATCAGCGAGTTGGCGCACGCGGCCGATGTCCGGCTGTGGGAGCTGTCGCCGCACCAGGCATCGCTGGAGGAGGCGTACATGCGGATGACGCAGGGGGCCGTCGACTACCGCTCGACGGCCGACCAGCGGGCCGGCCTGCAACCGGTGGCCGGGTACCCGCCGCAGGGGGCCGCCGCGCCGCAGGGCTTCGTGCCGGGCCAGCCGGGCGCGCCGGGCCAGGTGCCGCCGGGGATGCCCGGACCGCCGCCGAACCCGTACGCCCAGCAGGACCCCTACGCCCGGCCCGCCCCGGTGCCGGGCGGGCCGGTGCCCCCGCAGCAGGGTCACCCGTACGGGGCACCCGCCGCGTACGGTGCGCCCCACCCGTACGGGCAGCAGCCGCCCGCCCCCATGCCAGCGGCCCCGTACGCGCCGGCCGGTCCCCCGGCTCCGCCGGCGCCGCCCGCCGCCCCGACCGACCAGCCCGCGCCGCACACCCAGGACGCCCGATGACCAGCCCTCAGCAGCCCCAGCCGCAGCCGGCGCCCGGTGCGCAGCCGATGCCGCCCGCCGTGCCCGCGCCCGCCCCGTCCGCCGGGCCGATGCCGCCCGCCGTTCCGCCGCAGCCCGCCCCGGCTCAGCCCGCCCCCGCCGAGGACGCGGGGACGATGATGCTCCAGGCCCAGCCGCCGGCACCGGCCCCGCCGGCGCCCGCCAAGGAGGCCGGCACGATGATGCTCCAGGCGCAGCCGCCGGCCGGTGGCCATCCCGAGCCGACGCCGCTGTCGGCGCACGGGCCGGGCAAGGAGGCCGGCACGATGCTGCTCACCGCCGCCGCGCAGCCGCCGGCCCCGCCGCACCCGGGCCCGGCCCCGCAGCACGCGTCGGTCCCGCAGCAGCAGGCCCCGGCCCCGGCCCCGGCCCCGGCCCCGGCCGCCAACTGGCAGGCGGCGACGCCCGGTTACGTCTCCCCCATCCCCGTGCGCCCGACGCACCTGGGGCACGCGCTGGCCGCCGAGTGGACCAAGATCCGTTCGGTGCGGTCGACGGTGTGGACGCTGGGTGTGATGACCGTCCTCGTCCTGGGCATCGGTGTGCTGGTGGCCGTGTCGGTGGCGTCGATGAGCACCGTCGGCGACACCTCGCCGCTGTTCTTCGGGCTCTTCGGGATGCTGCTGGGCGTCCTGTGCGTGCTGCCGCTGGGCGTGCTGGTGACCTCCTCGGAGTACGGCACCGGCATGATCCGCACGACCCTGGCGGCCTGTCCGAACCGCGGCCGGGTGCTGACGGCCAAGGCACTCGTCTTCTTCGCGCTGACCTTCGTGGTGACCACCGTCGTCACCGGACTCGTCGCACTCACCGACAACGCCATGATCAGCGACATCAGCCGGGTGCACGTCGGCGCCGGCGAGTGGCTGCGGTCGACGGTGGGCATCGGCCTGTACGTCTCGTTCCTCGGGCTGCTGGCCCTGGCCGTCGGCTCGCTGATCCGGCACTCCGCCGGCGCCATCACGCTCATGGTCGGGGTGGTGCTGCTGCCGTTCGTGCTGTCGATGTTCATGTTCGCCGACAGCCTGGAGGGGGTCCGCAACTTCCTGATGGGCTACTCGATCCCCAACCAGCTCACCGTGATGTACGGCAACAAGTTCCCGTTCGTGGACGGCGGCCCGTCCGGCTGGCAGCCGCTGTGGATCGTCATGGGCCTCGCCGCCGTCGCGCTCGGCGCCGCCTACGCGACCATGCGGCAGCGCGACGTGTGACGTGTGACGCGGTCAGTACCGCGGCGCGTTACGGGACCGCTGGAGCCGTGCGCTCCGGCGGTTCCGTGCGTTCCAGCAGGCTTTGTGCCAGTGCCGGCGGTCGTCCACGTCGCCGTGCCGGGGCCAGGTGACGACGTGCGGGACGCCGGGCGGGATCTCCTGGTCGCAGCCCGGGCAGCGGTAGTGCTTGGCCGCGCCGGCGCCGCCCACCGGGCGGACCACCCAGTCCTCGCCGTGCCACTCCTCGGTGGTCTCGAAGCCGTAGCGGCCGACGCCGGAGTGGTCCGCGCGGTCGGGGGGATTCGCACCGCGCTGGCGGTTTCGACGCGGGGACACGGCACACCTCGGCAGATCGACGGGGAGGGGAGCCCCCAGCCCGAACGGAGTGGAGAGCTCGGGGGAGGGCTGTCACCAGCGTACGCGGCGCGGTCAGGGGCAAAAGTCCGCCGTCACGTTTCTGCGATGATCTGGAAATTTCGCGTCAGGCCGTGCCCTGGGCACGTGTCGCCCGTTGTTGCCGGGTGAGGGGGGGGTCGCGTCGGCTGCAAGGAGGCAGAGAGCGATGCGCGTAGGGGCTTTCATCCTGGCCGCCCAATTCCCCGGTCAGGGGCAGGGGGAAGCACTGCACCGCGCGGTGCGTTCCGCACAGATCGCGGAACAGGCCGGACTCGACGAAGTCTGGCTGGCCGAACACCACTTCGTCCCGTACGGGGTCTGCCCGCAAGCAGCCACGCTGGCCGCGCTGCTGCTGGGGCGGACCCGGCGGATCGGGGTCGGCACGGCGGTGAGCGTGCTGCCGACCCAGCATCCGGTGGCGCTCGGCGAGCAGGCGGCGCTGCTGCACCTGGCGTCGGAGGGCCGGTTCACGCTCGGCGTCGGCCGGGGTGGTCCCTGGGTGGACCTGGAGGTCTTCGGTGCCGGCCTCGCGGCGTACGAGCACGGCTTCCCTGAATCGCTCGATCTGCTGCTGCGCTGGCTGCGCGAGCCGCGGGTGGGCGCCGCCGGCGAGCGGTACGCGTTCCGCGAGGTGGCGGTGGTGCCGCGGGCGGCCGAGGCACTGGTCGATCCGGACGACCCGCAGGGGCTGACCGACGGTCCGCCGGTGGTGGTCGCCTGCACCTCGCCGTCCTCGGTCCGGTTGGCCGCCGCCCGCGGGCTGCCGATGCTGCTCGGGATGCACTGCGACGACGAGGAGAAGGCGGAGATGGTCGCGCTGTGGCGCTCGGCGGCGCTGGCGGCCGGCCGGGACCCGGCCGAGGTGGCCGCGGCGGAGCACGTCTCGGCCGGGGTGGTGCAGGTCGCGGACGGCCGGCCGGCCGCGGTGGAGACGCTGACGAAGGCGATGCCCGGCTGGTTCCGGCAGGGGCTGGGCGCGCACGTGACGGTCGACGGCCGGTACCGGTCGATGCGCGATCCGTTGGCGTACACGGAGCTGCTGTGCGCGCTGCATCCGGTGGGGCCGCCGGAGTTGTGCGCGGACCGGCTGGCGGCGACGTCGGAGCGCACCGGCATCCGACGGTTCGCGTTGATGGTGGAGGGCTCGGGGGACCTCGCCGCCACCGAGGAGAACGTCCGGCGGCTGGGCACGGAGGTGCTGCCGCAGTTGGTGTGACCCCGCCGGGGGTGGGCGGCGGGGTCAGCTCTCACCGGTCTGGGGCACGGCTGGTCGGTGGTGCTGCCGCCGGTGCGCGGTTCCGGAGGGTGCTCCGGTCGACCGGCTCAGCGGCAGCAACTCCGCTCAGCAGTCGCGGAGTTCGGGCGACTGGTTCAGCAACTGGCCGCGGACCGAGGTGAAGCGGACCAGCCGCTGGTCGACGGCCGGGTCGAGCGGGAAGACCGCGACCCGGTGGCAGTTCTGGAAGGCGAGGCGCACTCCGAAGTGGCGCTCCAGCGAGCCGCGGATGGCGTCACTCGCCAGTGCACGGAGCAGCTGGCCGCGCGCCTGCTCGTTCGGCGGCGGCGTCTGGTTGTCGGCGAACTCTCCACCGTCCGCCTTCAGCCGGTCCACCAGAGAGCTGATCATCCCCCATGCGTAGGGCAGGGAGGTGCGGACGCAGTCGACAAACGCGGCTTCGTCGACCTCGCCTCGCTCGGCCTGTTCGAGGAGGGCCGGTGAGACGTCGAGCGACATGAGGTTCTCCTCTCGCGACCCCGCCGGGACGAACGGGGCCTTATGGATGGGACAAGGGGAATTCGCGACAGAGCGTGTTCGCCCCGCGACCCCCCGCGTCAACGGTATGCCGCGCAAGGGGCCCGCACCAGGAGATTGCACATACAACCGGCCAAGGACCCGCGCCGGGGGTGCGGGGGTTTCCGCCGTAAAGGGACCCCGGGGCGGGGGCGAATCGCGTCGGCGGCCCCGGTTCGAGTAGCGTGGCGCACCATGCGTCTCGTCATCGCCCGCTGCTCCGTGGACTACGCGGGTCGGCTCACGGCCCACCTTCCTTCCGCCCCCCGCCTCATCCTGGTGAAGGCGGACGGCTCCGTCTCCATCCATGCGGACGACCGGGCCTACAAACCCCTCAACTGGATGTCCCCGCCCTGCTCCCTCAAGGAGGGCGACGGCAACGTCTGGACGGTGGTGAACAAGGGCGGCGAGAAGCTCATCATCACCCTGGAGGAGGTCATGCACGACTCCTCCCACGAGCTCGGGGTGGATCCCGGACTCATCAAGGACGGCGTGGAGGCCCACCTCCAGGAGTTGCTCGCCGACCGGATCGAGACACTGGGCGAGGGCTACTCGCTTATTCGGCGTGAATACCCCACCGCCATTGGCCCGGTGGATATCTTGTGCCGGGACGCCGCCGGGCAGACCGTCGCCGTCGAGATCAAGCGGCGCGGTGAGATCGACGGCGTCGAGCAGCTCACCCGCTACCTCGAACTCCTCAACCGTGACCCGCACTTGGCGCCGGTGAAGGGCGTCTTCGCAGCTCAGGAGATCAAGCCGCAGGCCCGGGTGCTGGCCACGGACCGCGGGATCGGCTGCGTGGTGCTGGACTACGACGCGCTGCGCGGCATCGAGGACGACAAGCTGCGCCTGTTCTGACCGGCCCGCGCCGGCCGGACGACGACGGCCCGGTACGCCTGCCTCCCGCCGCTCTGGCGGGAGGCGCGCGTACCGGGCCGTCGTGACGTTGCGGCCCGTGGCGGGTGTGCCGGGTGGGGCCCGAGGGACGCCGGGGGCGTCAGCCGGCCGGTGTGCCCTGGCTGGATGCCGACGGGTCGGACGGGGCCGGCGGGGTGTCCGAGGCGGTTGCCGCGCCGCCGTTGCTCGTGGACGGCGCCACCGCGGAGTTGCTGCCGGACGGCTTGCCGCCCGAGGAGCCGCCGGACGTCGTCGGCGGCTGTCCGGTCGGGGTGTCGGTGGGCTTCTGGGTCGGGGTGGGGTCCGTCGGCGTACCGGTCGGCTTGTGGGTCGGAGTGGGGTCGGTGGGGCTGCTGGTCGGGCTGTGCGTGGGGGGCGTCGGGCGGCCGGTGGGCGAGGTGGGCCCGCCGGTCGGGCCGGTGGTGCCGGAGGTCGGATCGCCGGTCGGGGTGGTGGGGGCGCCGGTGGTGCCGGGGGCGGTCGGCGCGGTGGTGGGGCGGTGGCCCGGGGCGCTGGGGGTGCCCGGTCGGGTGGTGCCCGAGCCGGTGGGCGGCAGGCCGGCGCCGGTGCCGGGCTCCTGGGCCGGTTCCTGGCTGTCGCCGCCGGCGGCCGGGGACTGGTCGGTGGTGACCTTGTCGTCGTGCGGGCTGGAGGCGTCGGAGGACATGCCGAGGGTGAGGGCGGTGCCGAGCGCGGCGGCCACCAGCACGGCGGCGCCGGCGGCGATGAGGTTGCGGCGGCCGGTGCGGCGGATGCCGCGGCCCAGACCGCCGGCGGCGCCGCCGCTCTTCGCGCTCGCCGCGGCGGCCGCTGCCTTCGCTGCCTTCGCGGTCTTCGCGGTCTTCGCGGCCGGGAGGGCCGCGGTGGTCTCGCCGGACGAGGGCGCCGGCCGTGCGGCCCCGGCGGCGGGTCGGGCGGTGACCGTGCCGGCGGGGCCTTCCGGTCGGGCGACGGCCTGGAGCTTGGCCGTCGACACCGCGTCCGGCGACGCCTCGGCGGCCGGGTCGTGGGGCTCCGCAGCGCCCTGCCCGCCGGCGGTGCCGCCGGCCGCGACGGCCGGGCCGACGGACGCCAGCAGGGTGGTCGGCGCGTCCGCAGCGGCGGCCCGGGACCGGTCGATGACGAGGGCCAGGGCCCGGCGCCCGGCGACCGCGCCGTCGCGGTCGGAGAGCACCCCGCGCAGGCCGATGGACGCCTCCAGTTCGGCGCGCGCCCGGTCGACGTTGCCGCTGCACAGGGCGAGCACGCCCAGGTCGTGGTGGAAGTACGCCTCCTGTGCGACCTCGCCGGCCAGCCGGGCGGCCTCCTGGCCGTGCCGCAGGCTGCGCTCCCACGCGCTCCAGTGCAGCGCCGCGGCGAACGCCGGGGCGGCGGTGCGGGCCAGCAGCACGGCGGCGGCCGGGTGGCCGTTCTCCCGGCTGCCGGTCAGCACGGCCATCGCGGCCAGCACCGCATCGGACTCGGCGGCGGCCCGCTCGGGGGTGACCGAGGGGTGGCCGGCCCACCAGGCGTAGTGCTGCGCGGCGGCGTGCGCCCGGGCGGCGGCGCCCTCGGCGTAGCCGGCCTCGGTCAGCTGCTCCTGGACGGTGGCGGCGAGCCGGTAGTGGCCGCCGACGGGGCTGATCAGACCGCAGCCGAGGAGTTCGCCGAGGGCGGCGTCGGCGTGGGTGTCCTGGGTGAGGGCCGGCAGGTGCGCCTGGTGCGGCAGCTCGCCGCCCAGGGCGAGGGCGAAGCGCAGGGTCTCCTGCGCGGCGGCGCCGAGCCGCTCGGCGAGCAGCGGGGCGGGCGCGGCGGCCTCGCCGACGGCCGGGAGCGGCACCCCGGGGCGCTGCTCCGGGTCCGCCGCGTCGGCCGGGCCGTCCTCGGGGAAGAGGCCGTAGCCGTCGTCGAGGGCGCCCGGTGCGGTCCGGGCCTTGTCGCGCTGCCGGAGCAGGGCGGCGGCCTGGACGAACCGCAGCGGCAGCCCCTCGGACTCGAACCAGAGGTCGGTGGTCCAGGTCTTCTCGTCGCGGGTGAGCGGGCGGTCCACGGCGCGCTCCAGCAGCCGCAGGCCGGCTTCCTTGCTGAGGCCGCCGACGAAGACCTCCTCGACGTGGGCGTCGGCGCTGGGGGCGGGCACGTCGGGGGTGGCGGCGAAGAGGAAGGCGCACTCGGGGGTGGCCTCCAGCAGTTCGTCGAGCGCGGCGCCGCCGAACTCCAGGTCGTCCAGGACGACGACGGCGCCGATGCCGCCGAGCAGGCGCAGCAGCTCCGGGCGCTCCGGGCGGTGCTGCGGGGCCCGGTAGACCGCCGCGAACAGGGCGTGCAGGACGTCGGTGACGCTGCGGTGGTAGCCGGAGAGCCGGACCACGCCGTCCGGGGCGAGGTCGGCGACGCTGCCGGCGACCGCGTCCAGCAGGCGGGTGCGGCCCGAGCCGGCGGGGCCGGTGACGCGGACCGAGCGGCCGCGGGTCAGCAGCCGGACCAGCCGGGCGATGTCCTCGGAGCGCTCTTCGAGGAGGATCTCGTGGCCGGCGAAGGAGAGCGGTCCGGACGGTGCCGGCGGCTGGGCGGCGCGGGCCGCGGCGGCGCGCTCCTGCGGGTCGAGCTTGACCGGCGGGGCGGGGCGCTCGCCGGGCGGGCAGGGCTGTATTTCGCACCCGTCGACCGGGTTGACGGTGACGAGGTAGTTGCCGGAGACGAGCCGGACGACGCGGGCGAGGCCGCCGGATCCGCCCTGGCGGCCGGTGGCCTCGGGCGGCGGCGGGCCGGCCGGACCGTCCTGCTGGCCGTGTTCCTCGGGCCCCGGGGTGGTGTTCGGGTCCATGCTGCAAGCTCCCAGATGTGCGTGCCGTCGGTGCTTCCGGCCGTCCGCACTCCCCCGGCTCCGGCGGATCTCCTCAGCCGTCGCGTCTGGTCCGGTGCCCCGCCGCGGATGATGGCACACGGCGGGCAACCGAACCATAGACCGGTCCCCGGCGCGGGGCACGGGCGGGGTGGCACCTTGACGGAAACCACACCAGATCAGGTGATGTGTACGGCTTGCGGCATTTTTCCCGATCTGGTCGCGGCGAGGCGGGGCGCGGGTGGTGACCGCGCCCCGCCTCACACCCGGGGAAGCGATTCCGCTTCGATCCCGCCCTCGATCGCGAGGATGCGGTGGAGCCGGGTGGCGACCAGGAGCCGCTGCATCTGCGGCGGCACTCCGCGCAGGACCAACCTCCGGTTGTTGCGGCCGGCCCGGCGGTGCGCGCCCATGATCACGCCGAGCCCGGTGGCGTCCCACGAATCCAGTTCGGTCAGGTCCAGCACCAGGTCACCGCGACCGGAGTCCACCGCGGCGTGCAGGACCGTCCGGGCGTCCGCCGCGCTGCGGACGTCGAGGCGGCCCCCGACGACCAGCTCGGCGTGGTCGCCCCTGATGTGCATATGCGCTCCCCGATGTCATGGGTTGTGGTGCATTGTCGTCTACCGATCTGACTGCCTCTCATGCGGCGAAGTTGCCGTCTGTAAGCGAACCGATACCGAAATCACCCTGCGGGGTGACCCCGCCGGAGTACAGACTGACGCAGCGTCAGTGTGCGTAGAACCCCTGCCCGCTCTTGCGGCCGATATCACCGGCGTCCACCATGCGACGCATGATCTCCGGCGGGGCGAACTTCTCGTCCTGGGACTCGGTGTAGATGTTCTCGGTGGCGTGCAGCAGGATGTCGACGCCGGTCAGGTCGGCGGTGGCCAGCGGCCCCATGGCGTGGCCGAAGCCGAGCTTGCAGGCGACGTCGATGTCCTCGGCGCTGGCGACCCCGGACTCGTAGAGCTTGGCGGCCTCGACGACCAGTGCCGAGATCAGCCGGGTGGTGACGAAGCCGGCCACGTCGCGGTTGACCACGACGCAGGTCTTGCCGACCGACTCGGCGAACTCCCGCGCGGTGGCGAGGGTTTCGTCGCTGGTCTTGTAGCCGCGCACCAGCTCGCAGAGCTGCATCATCGGCACCGGCGAGAAGAAGTGCGTGCCCACCACCCGCTCGGGCCGGGAGGTGGCCGCGGCGATCTTGGTGATCGGGATCGCCGAGGTGTTGGAGGCCAGCACCGCGTCGTCCTTGGCGAGCTTGTCCAGCGCCTGGAAGATCTCGCGCTTGACCTCGATCTTCTCGAAGACGGCCTCGACGACGACGTCCGCGTCGGCGACGGCGTCCAGGTCGGTGGTGGTGGTGATCCGACCGAGCGCCTCCTCGGCGGCGTCGGCCGCCAGCTTGCCCTTCGCGACGAACTTCTCGAAGGAGGCGGCGATGCCGCCCTTGCCGCGGGCCAGCGCCTCGTCCGTCACATCGCGGAGGACCACGTCCCAGCCCGCCTGGGCCGAGACCTGCGCGATGCCGGAACCCATCAGTCCGGCGCCGATGACGGCAAGCTTCTTTGCCACTGCTGTCCCCTCACACCCTGTGCATTTGGCGGTCCTGAGTGACGTTAGCGGTCGCCGGCGATCGATTGGCGGTGAAGAGATGCGCGTCACGTCTCGAATGACGGACATCACACCGTGGGCCCCGCACGGTGCCCGGGGGACCGTCAGGCGGGCGGCCGCACGGCGTAGTTGGGGGTCGCCCGCCCGGCGCCCCGTCCCGCGCGTCCGGAGCGTGGACGGACCGGCCGCGGGCGGTCGGGCCGCGGCGCCGGCGGCGGTCCCGTGCGCCCGGGCCTTCCGCCGGAGCGCGGCGTAGGCTCAGCCGTATGGTGAATCTGACCCGCATCTACACCCGTACCGGAGACAAGGGCACCACCGCGCTCGGCGACATGAGCCGGACCGCCAAGACCGACTCCCGGATCGCGGCGTACGCGGACGCCAACGAGGCCAACGCGGCGATCGGCGTGGCGCTGGCGCTCGGTGCGCTGCCGGAAGAGGTCGCCGCGGTGCTGCTGCGGGTGCAGAACGACCTCTTCGACGTCGGTGCCGACCTGTCGACCCCGGTCGTCGAGGACCCCGAGTTCCCGCCGCTGCGCGTCGAGCAGTCCTACGTCGACAAGCTGGAGGCGGACTGCGACCGCTTCCTGGCGGAGTTGGAGAAGCTCCGCAGCTTCATCCTGCCGGGCGGCACCCCCGGGGCGGCCCTGCTCCACCAGGCGTGCACGGTCGTCCGGCGGGCCGAGCGCGCCACCTGGGCGGCCATGGAGGAGCACGGCGACACCATGAACCCGCTGACCGCCACCTACCTCAACCGCCTCTCCGACCTCCTGTTCATCCTCGCGCGGACGGCGAACAAGGAGGTCGGGGACGTGCTGTGGGTGCCGGGCGGGGAGCGTTGACCCGCCGTCCCGACCTGCCCTAGCCCAGGGTCTTCTGCCGGGGCCGGGTCGGCGCCTCCCGCGGCGCGGCCCGGTCCTCGGGGGCCTTCTTCTGCCAGATGAGGTACGTCAGCGCGATCACGCCGTGGATCACCACGAGGCGCACGGTCGTGCCCTGCCACTCCCGCAGCGAGGTGACGTCCCCGTCGCCGCCGACGTACCAGACGGCGCACTGGAGCAGGGCGGCCGCCACCGCGGCCATCAGCACGGTGCGCAGCCACAGCCCGGCCTCGTGCCGGAAGCGGTCCATGCCGTACCGCTTGACCGGCGGCGGGCCGCCGGCGAAGCGGTGCGCGACGAGCCGGTCGGCCCAGGTGAGGGTGGTGTGCCCGTAGGCGACGGTGTAGCCGATGTAGACGGCGGCCAGGCCGTGCTTCCAGTCCGCGGCGGCCCCGTTCTTCAGGTCGATCGCCGTGACGATCAGCAGCGCCAGTTCCAGCAGCGGCTCCAGCAGCAGCACGGCCGCCCCGGTCCTCGGCATCCGCGCCAGGTAGCGCAGTGCCAGGCCGACGACGAGCAGCACCCAGAAGCCCACTTCGCAGGCGATGATCAGTGTGACGACCACGGCGCCCCTCCTTTCCCGCCGCTCCGCGCCCCGGGCGGTCCCGGGGCTCCCACCGGGCGGGGCGGTCCTCCTCAGACTCCCAGCCGTCGGGGGCCGCGACGTCGTCGGCGGCGACGATCCGGTGCTGCACCTTTCGATGTAGTCGCCGTGGCCGAGGCCGTCCGCCCGGTGGCGGTGGACGGCGCCGGGGCCGTGTTGGATGGAGGGGTGATCGCCCGAGCCCCCGCCGCGTCCCGCCGGCCGCACCACCACGACGTGCTGCTCGCGGGCGGCGGGCTGGCCACCGGGGTGCTGCTGTGGCTGCTGCACCTGCACGGCGGACCGCCGCTCTTCGGACTGCCCTCCTCGGTGACGCTGCTCGCGCTCGGCACGATGGCGGGGGCCGAACTCCTGCGCCGGGTCGCCCCGATGGCCGCGCTGGCCCTGGCGGTGCCGGCGCTGGCGCTGGACGTCACCACCGGCACCCTGGTCGCCACCGTCCTGATGTTCACCGACGTGGTCTACGCCGCGGTGCTGTACGGGCCGCCGGGCGCCACCCGGTGGATCCCGCGGGGCACGGAGCTGCTGACGGTGGTGGCCACCCTCGTCACGGCGGCGCTCTGGCCGAATCCGCAGGTGGTGCTGCTCGCCATCGGGATCGCGCTGGTCACCGTGGTGCCGGCCTGGACCGGGCTGATGCTCCGCAACCACCGGGACGCCGCCGACGCCGCCCGGCTGCGGGCCGAACAGACCGCGCTGCTGGCCGAGATGGACCGCACCCAGGCGGTGGCCGGCGAACGCGCCCGGATGGCCCGGGAACTGCACGACCTGGTCGCCAACCACCTGTCCGCGATCGCCATCCACGCCACCGCCGCCCAGACCCTCGACGACCCGGACGCGACCCGGACCGCGCTCGGCGTGATCCGCGAGAACAGCGTCCAGGGGCTGGCCGAGATGCGCCGGCTCATCGGGCTGTTGCGGGACGCGCGGACCGACGGTGCGGAACCGGCCGCCACACCCACCCTCGGCGGCCTCCAGGCCCTGGTCGACCAGGCCCGGGCCAACGGCGCCACCAGCGGCCTGACGTTCGTCCTGGACGACGCGCGGCGGCCGGCCGGACCGGGGGACGCGCCCGTGCCGGCGCCGGTGGAGCTGGCCGCATACCGGATCGTCCAGGAGTCGCTGACCAACGCGCTCAAGCACGCCGCGCCCGGCGAGGTCCGGGTGCGGATCGCCCACGACGGCCCCGCCGGGCCGCTCACCGTCACCGTCCGCAGTCCGCACGCCGACCGGCCGGGCCCCCGCGTCCCCGGGTCCGGGGCCGGACTGGTCGGCATGCGGGAGCGGATCGCCCTGCTGGGCGGGGAGTTCGACGCCGGCCCGACGGACGGGCCGGACGGAACCATCTGGCTGGTGCGGGCCGCGCTGCCCGCCGCCGGAGAGGAAGGACGACGATGACAGGCGCCGCGGCGCAGCCGATCCGGGTCCTGGTCGCCGAGGACCAGTCCGCCGTACGGGCCGGGCTGGTCCTGATCCTGGGGTCCGCGCCCGACATCGAGGTCGTCGGGGAGGCGGTGGACGGCGAGGAGGCGGTCCGGCTGGCGCACGCCCTGCGGCCCGACGTGGTGCTCATGGACGTCCAGATGCCCCGGTTGGACGGGGTCGCGGCCACCGGCCGGATCACCGCCGAGCAGCTGGCCGACGTCCTGGTGCTGACCACCTTCGACCTGGACGCCTACGTGTTCGGCGCGCTGCGCGCGGGCGCCGCGGGCTTCCTGCTCAAGGACAGCGACGCGGCGACGCTGCTGACGGCGGTGCGCACGGTGGCGGCCGGCGAGGGGGTGATCGCGCCGGCGGTGACCCGGCGGCTGATCGCCGAGTTCGCCCGGCCCGGGGCGGCCGGCCGGGCCGCGGGCGCCCGGCCGGCCGCGGACCCGGCGGTGCTGGAGGCGCTCACCCCGCGGGAGCGGGAGGTGCTGGGTTGTCTGGGCGAGGGGTTGTCGAACGCGGACGTCGCGGTGCGGTTGGCGATGGCGGAGGCCACCGTGAAGACCCACGTCAGCCGGCTGCTGGCCAAGTTGGAACTGCGCAGTCGGCTCCAGGCGGCGGTGCTGGCACGGGAGTTGGGAGTGAGTGGCGACTGAGCGGGGTGCGGCGGGCGGGTCCCGCCGCACCCCGTCGGCACGGCGGCCGGTCAGTCGGCCGCGGTGGGGACCACGGCGGCGTTGGCGGTGACGAAGGGGAGTTCCAGGATCGTGCGGCAGCCGGGTTCGGCCGCGCACACCGGGGCGATGAGGTTGACGATCCGGGCGGCGTTGAGCTGGATCAGCCCGTCCACGCCGAGGTGGGCGAAGTCCACCCGCAGGTCCGGGTCGCCGTCGATCCGGATGCTGAACTCCGGGTCGTCCGCGGACTGCTGCCAGCCCTCGCCCAGGCCCAGTTCGGCGACGTGCTCCACGACGGTGGTGTGCCAGGGCTCGCCGGCGACGAACCCGGTGAACTCGTAGCGCATGCCGGCGGCGGTGCCCTTGGGGATCGTCAGGCCGCTGGCGGGCAGGTGGATCTCGTGGGGCGCGGGCAGGATCTCCCACGCGGTGGTGCGCAGCTCGTCCAGCTTCAGGCCGAGGGCGTCGGTGACCAGGTGCGCGGCCTGGCCCTCGTACCAGTGGAAGGCCATGCCGAGCATCTGGGCGCGCTGGCTGTCCGGGCCGCATTCCTCCAAGGGGGCGCCGAAGCCGAGGAGTTGCAGGACGTCCGCGGCGGCGTAGTCGCGGTGGAAGTTGCGCTCCCGGGTCCACACCCGGCGGACGTTGGTGGTGTAGCCGGAGAGGACCAGCGGCATGACGTCGTTGAGCAGGCCGGGCATGTTGCCGCCGCCGGTGAGGGTGGTGCCGCCCTCGGCGCAGGCCGCGGAGAGCTCCGCGTGGAAGGGCGTGCCGCGCAGGTCGAAGCCGCCGCTGGGGGTGATGAGGTTCTTGCCGGAGCGCAGGATGCGGGCGGCCAGGTCGCCGTCCCAGAAGGGCGGGTTGAGCAGGACGCAGTCGGCGTCCAGGGCCAGGGCCGCCGCCACGTCGGTGGTGGCGCGCACCCCGATGGGGCCGATGCCGGCGATCTCGCCGGCGTCCACGCCGTCCTTCTCCGGCGACTGGGTGACCACCGCGACGAGTTCGTAGTCGGGGTGCTCGGCCAGCAGCTTGATCTGCTTCTTGGCGATGGTTCCGGAGTACCACTGGATGACCCGGTACACGGGCTTGCCTCCTTGGTCGGGCCGCGCGGGCCGGTCGGGTGGGACGGGCGCGGGCGGTGGGTGGTCGGGGTGCGCCGGGTCAGGCCGGCGGGCCCAGCACGTCGTCCATGCGGTGTGCCACGACGCGCGGGGCGTGGTCGAGGACGGCCACCGCGGCGCGGTATCCCGGGCCGGGGTCGAGGTCCGTCAGGTGGACCGGGCGCGCCGGTCCGGTGCGGTCGTCCCAGGCGAGCAGCTGCGCCGGGGCGTCGGGCGGGCTCACGGTCAGTGCCGCCGGGTTGACCAGCAGTCCGTCGCCGGTGGCCTTGAGGACGGCTTCCTTGCGGCACCAGTAGCGGATGAAAGCGGCGTCCCGGGCCCCCTCGGGGACGGACTGAAGGGTGCGCCGTTCGGCGGCGGACAGCACGGTGCGGGGCAGGTCCTCGCGGTGGTGGTCGACGCGTTCGAGGTCCACGCCGACGTCGGCGCCGAGGGTGAGGGCGACGGCGACCCGCTCGTCGGAGTGCGAGAGGGAGAGTTCCAACGGGAACGGCGGGTCGACCAGGCGGGGTTTGCCGTGCGCGCCGGTGCAGTGCTTGCAGACGGCGGCGAACCGCAACGCGGCCGGCCGCACGCCGTATTGGGCCGCGATGACCTTGCGGGCCAGGGCGTGCGCCGTCAGGTACAGGGCGCGCGGCTGCTCGCGCAGGAACTGGCGGTAGCGCTCGCGTTCGGTGGCGTCCAGCAGGCTCAGCAGGCCGAGGTCGGCGCTGGCCTCGGCGAACCAGACGTGGCACTCGCCCGGCCGGACCCGGGCGATGCCGGCGTCGGTGACGTCAGCGGCACCGCGGGCGCCAGCGGCACCGACGGCCCGGCCGGGTCCGGTGACGGGGGTGGCGGTCACCGGCCGGGGTCCAGGGCTAGCTTGCCGACCGTGCGGCGGGCGGCGAGGTCCTCGTGCAGGCCGCGGACCTCGGACAGGCCGCGGACCGCACCGCACACCACCCGCAGCCGGCCGTCCGCCACCTGCTCGAACAGCGCGTCCATGGCGCGTTCCAGGAGTCCGGGGCGGGTCATGGCGTGTTCGAGCATCAGCCCGCAGACCGTGGTGGAGGTCTCCATCAGGGCGGGCAGCTCGACGGGGGCGGGGGCGGTCCGCGACGCCATGCCGTAGAAGACCAGCCGGCCCAGCGGGGCGAGGGCGGCGAGGCTCTGCGCGGTCACCGGGCCGCCGGTCATCTCCAGGACGACGTCCAGGCCCCGGCCGCCGTTGGCGCGGCGCGCGGCGGCCGCCAGGTCGGGGTCGTGGGAGTCGATGGCCTCGTCGGCCCCCAGGTCCAGGGCGAGGGCGCGCTTCTCGGGCGAGCCGGCGGCGGCGATCACCCGTCCGGCGCCGGCGGTCCGGGCCAGTTGGACGGCCAGGCTGCCCACTCCCCCGGCGGCGGCGTGCACCAGGACGGAGTCCCCCGCGCGCATCCGGGCGCTCTCGTGCAGCAGCAGCCAGGCCGTGGTGCCCTGCACCAGGAGGGCGAGGGCGGAGAAGTCGTCGACGGCGTCGGGGACGGGGACGGCCAACTGGGCGGGGACGGCGACGCGTTCGGCGTATCCGCCGCGCGGCACGACCGCGGCGACGCGCGTGCCGTCGGGGGTGCGGCCCACGACCTCCATGCCGGGGATCAGCGGCAGGAGGTCGCCGGGCAGGGCGCCGACCTCGGAGAGGTGCGTGTCGCGGTAGTTGACCCCGGCCAGCGAGACCTCGACGAGCACTTCGCCCGGCGCCGGTAACGGGTCGGCCACTTCGGCGAGCTCCAGAACTTCCGGTCCGCCGAAATTCTTGATCTGCACAGCGCGCATGGCGGTCACCTTAAGCGGCGGACCGGAAGATACGCCAGGGATTTCGTGAACCATCCGGTGAACCGCCGTCGGCATTCCGCATCGCCCTTCCGTCAACTCGTCGCGATGTATAGGATCTTTGCAGCACATCTGAGTCAACTGCCGGACGGAAAGCGACCTTTTAACCGGACCCGGCAAGTTCGTTCCGCGAATTTTGGCTGTCGATCGCTGCGGTTCCGACTGCCGAGGAGCCACCGTCACGAAGGCGGTCGCCTCGCCTAGCGCGTCGGGCACGGGGAGAGGAAAGCATGTCCACCACGGCTCAACTACGTCCGTTCCATGACATCCCTGGACCGAAAGGGCACGCCCTGGCGGGGCTGCTCCCGGATTTCAACGCCGATCCCCTCGGTTTCCTGACGAGGGGTTTCCAGGAGCACGGCGATCTGGTCGCCTACCGCTTCGGCCCCCGCAAGGGGCCGCTGGGCAAGACCATCCTCGCCGTCTACCACCCCGACCTGGTCCACCAGTTGCTGATGGACACCGAGCGGACCTTCGGCCGGGACACCGACGGCTTCCGTGCCACCTACGAGCTGGTCGGCCGCGGGCTGATGACGACCGAGGGCCCGTACTGGCGCCGCCGTCGGCACATCCTCCAGCCGCTGTTCACGCCCAAGCGCGTCGCGCGGTACACCGAGCTGATGGCCGCCGAGGCGGAGCGCATCATCGCCGAGCACGAGCAGTTCGAGGGCACCGAGATCGACCTGCACCAGGCGATGATGCGCTACTCGCTGCGGGTCGTGGGCCGGGCGCTGTTCGGCGGCGACCTCGACGACGCGGAGGCCGAACTGCACGCGCTGATCCCCGACGCCAACCGCGGGATCATGGCCCGGACCACCCAGATCCCCAAGCTCCCGCTGAAGTTCCCGTCGCCGACGAACCGCATGTTCGTGCGCACCCGGGACTCCCTGTACGACCTCATCCAGCGGGTCATCGAGCGCAGCGGCAGCGGCGACGCCGCGTCGTCCGAGGACAACATCGTCTCCCGGCTGCGCGAGGCGCGGGACCCCGAGAGCGACGAGCCGCTGACCGAGCAGGAGGTCCGCAACGAGGCGCTGCTGCTGTTCATGGCCGGTCACGAGACCACCGCCATGGGGCTGACGTTCGGCCTGCACCAGATCGGGCGGCACGGCGACGTCCAGAAGGCGATCGCCGCGGAGATCGACGCGCACCACGCGGCGGGCGGCACCGGGGCCGAGTACGCGCAGAACCGCGACACGCTGGGCCGGGCGGCGCTCAACGAGGGCCTGCGACTGTTCCCTTCGGTGCACATGACCGAGCGGGTGGCCAACGAGGACCTGGAGCTGAACGGCTACCACGTCCCGAAGGGCACCTCGGTCTTCCTGGTGCCGTGGGTGACGCACCGCCACCCGGAGTTCTGGCCGGACCCCGAGCGGTTCGACCCGGACCGCTTCGTCGGGAAGCAGGCCGACCGCCCGCGCTACGCGTACTTCCCGTTCGGCGGCGGTCCGCGGGTGTGCATCGGCGAGCACTTCGCGCTGCTGGCCTCCTCCATCCTGATGGAGGCGCTGCTGCGCAAGTACCAGATCACCTCGCACGACGAGCAGATCTCGATGAAGGTCCTCAACAGCATCCGTCCGGACCGCGATGTCCGCACCACCTTCACCCGCCGTTGAGCCGGCCGGCGCGGACGAACGGACGGAGAACCGATGACCACCACTGAGCAGATCGCGGCGTTCGCCGACGTCCCCGGCCCGCAGGGCAGCGGCGTCGCGGGCGTCGCCCCCGAGTTCCTGCGCGACCCCATCGCGGTGCTGGCGCGCGCCCACCGCGACCACGGTGACCTGGTCGCCTTCCCCTTCGGTCCCCGCAAGGGCCCGCTGGGGAAGGTCGTCGTGGCGGCGTACCACCCCGACGCGGCCCGGCAGGTCCTCACCGAGACCGAGCGGACCATCGGCCGCGGCCCGTCCAGCACCCAGGTGCTGGACGACATGATCGGGCGCAACCTGATGACCACCGACGGCGCGGAGTGGCGCCGCCAGCGCCGCACGCTCCAACCGCTGTTCACGCCCAAGCGGGTCGCGCAGTACACCGACCTGATGGCGGCCGAGGCGGCCCGGATCGTCGCCGAGGACGTACCGGCCGGGACCACCGCCGACCGCGTGGACCTGCACCGGCTGATGCTGCGCTACTCGCTGCGGGTGGTGGGCCGGGCGCTGTTCAGCGGCGACATCGACTACACCGCGCCGGAGCTGCACAAGCTGATCCCGCTCACCAACGAGCTGATCATCGGCCGGACCACCCAGCTCCTGAAGCCGCCGCTGGCCCTGCCGACGCCGCGCAACCGCGCGTTCCTGCGCACCAAGGCCCAGCTGTACGCCCTGATCGACCGGATCCTGGCGCGCAGCGACGCGGAGGCCGGCGGGGCCGAGCGGGACGACATCGTCACCCGGCTGCGCACCGCGCGGGACCCGGAGACCGGCGCGGGGCTCTCGGACGCCGAGATCCGGGACCAGACGCTGCTGATGATGATGGCCGGCCACGAGACCACCGCGACCGCGCTGACCTTCGCGCTGCACCTGCTGGGGCGCCACGCCGAGGTGCAGCAGGCGGTGGCCGACGAGGCGCTGGAGTACACCCGCGGGGGCGGCACGCCGGCGGAGTTCGCGCAGCAGCGCGAGTCGCTGGCGCGGGCGAGCCTGCTGGAGTCGATGCGGCTCTACCCGCCGGTCTACATGACCGAGCACCTGGCCACCGCCGACATCGTGCTCGGCGGGTACCGGGTGCCGGCGGGGACCGCGGTGTTCCTCTCGCCCTGGGTGACCCACCGCCACCCGGAGTTCTGGCCCGAGCCGGAGCGGTTCGACCCGCACCGCTTCGTCGGCGAGCACGACCGGCCCCGCTACGCCTACCTGCCGTTCGGGGGCGGTCCGCACGTCTGCATCGGCGAGCACTTCGCGCTGCTGGCCGCCACCGTGCTGCTGGAGGCGGTGCTGCGGAAGTTCCGCATCGAGTCGCTGGAGGAGTCGGTCTCCTACCAGCAGACCGGGAACCTGCGGCCCGACAAGCCGGTGTGGGCGGCGCTCACCGCCCGCTGAGCACCGGCACGGCGGCCCGCGCCCGGCGGCCCGCCGGACCCTTCGGGGGTCCGGCGGGCCGTCGTCGTACCGGTGTCAGTCGCCCTGGCCCACCAGGGTGGCGAAGCGGTCCCGCAGGAGTTGGGCGGCGGACGTCATGAGCCGGTCGGCGACCACGTCCACGTGGCGGCCGCGCCAGTCCTCCAGGTCGGTGCCGCGCACCCAGGCGTTGAACGCCCCCAGGGCGGGCCCGCAGTACACGGCGTAGTCGACGCGGCGGTCGGGGTCGCCCTGGGCCGCGAAGTCCAGGCAGCGGTCCAGGTACCAGCGGAAGACCCGCGCCATCCGCTGCTTGCCGGTGTGCTGCACGGGCGCGGCGGTGGCACCGTGGTCCGCGGCGAGTTCGGCCCAGACCTCGGCGAACGGGCGGCGCAGGTACTTGTGCTCCACCTGGTCGCGGGTGGCGGCGTCCACCTCCTCGAACGCGGCGTGCCGGCGCCACAGTTCGTGGAGCTTGGCGGCGCGGGCGGGCTGGAACACCCCGCGCTTGAGGGTGCGGACCCGCCCGCCGAGCTCGAACTCCTCGCCCCACGGGGCGGCGTCCACGTCGTGGACCTCGGCGTCCTGGAGCATCTGCTTGACGGCCTCGCTGGTGGCGGCCTGCACGGTGCACTGGTTGACGGAGCCGGTGAGCAGGAACTCCGCGCCCAGCAGGAACGCCGAGGCGGCGGCCTCCGGGGTGCCGATGCCGCCGGCCGCGCCCACGTGGACCCGGGGGCCGGCGGTGGCCAGTTCGTCGCGCAGCCGCAGGACGGTCGGCAGCAGGGTGGTCAGGTCGCCGGTCGCCTGATGCCAGCCGTCCGCCTCCACACACAGGTCGTCGGCGACCGGCAGGTCGCCGTAGCGGGCGATCTCGGCCTCGGTGATCTCCCGGCGTTCCAGCAGCCGGTCCACCACGGCGCGCGGCGGCGGGGAGAGGAAGGCGCGGGCGGTGTCGGCGCGGGACGCCTTCGCCAGGACCCGGCCGCCCTTGAAGCGGTACTTCACCAGGGCCGGGGTGATCTGGAGGAAGCCGGACGCCTCCACGGTGCGCACGCCGAGCCGCAGGAACAGGTCGACCAGCGCCGCCTCCCGTTCGGGGTCGGCGTGCTGGTGGAGCAGGTTCGCCCCGAAGGGAGCGTCGTCGCCGAGGGCGGCGATGACCGTGCGCAGCCCGTCCTCGACGTCGGCGAGGGGCAGTCCGCCGGTGCCGAAGAAGCCCAGTCCACCGGCCTTGCCCAGCCTGATCAGGAGGTCCGCGCCGGAGACGCCGCGGTACATGCCGCCCGCGAGGTAGGCGTGGCGCAGGCCGTAGCGGCGGCGGAAGCCCTCGGCGCCCAGCGCTTCGGCGTCGAGGGCGGTGGTGGCCCGGGGCGCGGGGGCGGCGACCGCGGGTTCCGGGTGGGGGGCGGCGACCCGTTCCGGGCGGGGCCGGGCGACGGGTTCGGGGTGCGGTGCGGGCGTCGGCAGCGGGGCCGGGGCGGCCTGCGGTTGCGGGGCCGGGACGGCCGCGGCGGGTCGGGGCTCCTCGATGCGCAGCGGGGTCGCCCGGTCCCGGATCTTCTTGACGAGTTTCGTCAGGACGGTCCCGGGACCCACCTCCTCGAAGGTGAAGTCCTGCTGCTGGCCCATGAGGTAGCGCACGGTGTCGATCCACTGCACGCCGCTCCATATCTGGCGGGTGAGGGTATCGGCAATGCGGTCCGGTTCGTTCGGATAGCAGCGGGCGTCCGCATTGGAGACGACCGGAATGCTCGGCGCTTTCAGTTCGAACTGCGCGAGGAATGCCGCGAATTCCTCGGAGGCCGGTCGCATGAATTCCGAGTGGAACGCGCCGCTCACCCGAAGCCGGGTGTAGAAGGCGCCGTCGGCTTCGAAGAAGGCCCGCGCCACATCGATTTTGTCGCGCGCCCCGGTGAGCACGAACTGTTCCGGGGAGTTGTAATTCGCGATGGTGAGTCCGGCGAGTTCCGGCCGGCGCAGGGTCTCCTCGACCTTCGCCTGGTCGCAGCCGACGACGGCGGCCATGCCGCCGCCCTCGGACCGTGCGGTCAGCTGGGCCCGGTGCCGGACGAGCCGCAGCCCGGTCTCGAAGTCGAAGACGCCGGCGGCGAACAGCGCGACGTACTCGCCGAGGCTGTGCCCGATGACGTACGACGGCGGCTCGGGGTCCTCCTTGAGGCGCTTGAGGTAGGACAGCACCCCGACCGTGTAGAGCGCGGGCTGGGTGAACTGCGTCAGGCTGAGCTCCTTGTCGGGGTCCTCGACGCACAGCCGCTCGATGGAGTAGCCGAGCACCGCGTCGGCCGTGGCGGTGTAGTCGGGGAACTCCTCGAAGAGCCCCTTGCCCATGCCCTTGACCTGCGAGCCCTGCCCGGGGAAGCCGTAGACCTTCATACCCTTGCCTTTCGCCTCGGTGCGCCGCGGCCGGCGTGCGGTGATCTCCTGGCGCACGGCGGCCAGCAGCGCCGCGTTCCTGCCGAAGGGGCTGAGCAGGGGCAGGGAGACCGACGCCGAGCCGGGTGCGAGATTGTTGCGGACGAAGTTGTGCAGCGTGCCGGAGGGGCCCAGGTCCAGGTAGCGGTAGGAGCCCTGGCCCTCCAGGCCGGTGACCGCGCGCTGGAACTCGATGGGTTCGCGGGCGACCCGCCAGAAGTGCGCCGCGCTCAGTTCCGTCAGCGGCCCGCCGGTGGCGCAGGAGACCAGCGGGAGCGCCGGCCGGCCGATGCGCACGTGCTCCATGGTGGCCGCGCAGGCGGCGTGGGCGGGGTCCATCAGCCGGGAGTGGAAGCCCTGTTCGACCGGCACCCGCTGGTACGGGACGCCGTCGGCGCGCAGCCGGGCCTCGGCGCCGAGCAGGGCCGCTTCGGCGCCGGCGACGACGAAGTGCTGGTCGTAGTTGCGGGCGGCCAGGTCGGTGTGGTCGCGCAGTTCGGGCAGGGTGTCGTAGAGGGCGAGCGGGCCCAGGACGGCGAGCATCCCGCCGCGCGGGCAGTCGTCCAGGGCGCGGGCCTGGCGGATGAGCATCCGCAGGCAGTCCTCCTCGGCCAGCGCCCCGGAGAGCACGCCGGTGACGAACTCGCCCAGGCTCGCGCCGAGCAGCAGGTCCGGCTGGATGCCCTCGGCCATCAGCATCTCGGCCAGGGCGAGTTCGACCATGACGATGGCCGGGTGGGTGACGGCCGTGTCCAGGAACGGCTGGGCCTTGGAGCGGTCGTCGTCGTAGAGGGTGTCGAGTACCGAGGTGCCCAGTTCGTCGCGGACCACCTCGTCCATCCGCCGCATGGCCGCGGCGAAGACCGGCTCGCCCTCGTAGAGGTCGCGGCCCATCTGGTAGTACTGCGAGCCCTGTCCGGAAAACATGAAGACGGTGCTGACCCCGTCGGTCATGGGGAAACCTCCTGGGTGTCGGGGTGCGGGCCGGTCGCGCCGGCGGGTGGTGCGGGGTGGTCGGCCACGGTGCGCCGGAAGCGCCACCAGTGGAGGGCGCCGACGACGGGGACGACGACCAGCCCGGTGCTCCAGGTCAGGCCGAGGCCGCCGCCGGCCCGCATCGCCAGGTAGGACAGCAGGACCATCACGACCATGCCGGTGCCGGTGACCACCAGGGGCCAGCGGGTGTTGCCGGTGCCGCGGACGCCGGCGGACTGGACGAAGAGCACCGCCCAGAACGGTTGGGCGAGCGCGAGCATCCGCAGGGCGTCGGCGCCCGGGCCGGTGACCGTCGGGTCGTCGGCGAACAGCCCCATGATCTGCGGCGCGAAGACCAGCACCACCACGGCCTGGACGACCAGTGCGCCCACCGCCCAGCGGGTGGCGATGCGCAGGGCGGCCACGCCGTCGTGGATCCGCTGCGCGCCCACGCTCTGTCCGACCAGCACCATGGCCGCGGTGGAGAAGCCGATACCGGTGAGGAAGAAGATCGACATGGCGTTCTGCACGACCCGGTGCGCCGCCAGGGACGCCGTGCCGAGGTGGGCGATGACCGCCGCCAGGAACAGGAAGGCGCCGGACGTCAGCACCTGCTCGATCACCGCGGGCGCGCTGATCTTCCAGATGCGGGCGCTGGTGTCGCCGCCCAGCCGCCAGCCGCGACCGCCGATCGACACCCCGTTGCGGCCCTTGACGAGCAGGGCCAGCATCAGGGCCAGGGCGATGGCCCGGGCGATGAAGGTGCCCCAGGCGCTGCCGACGGCGCCGAGTGCCGGCAGGCCGAACGAGCCGTGGATCAGGGCGTAGGCCAGCACCACGTTCAACACGTTGGCCAGCGCCGTGATCAGCATCGGGCTGCGGGTGTCGCCGATGCCGCGGAGCACGCCGCCGGCGGTGTAGAGGCCGACCAGGACCACGATGGTGGCCATGGTCACCTTCAGGTACTCGGTGGCGATCCGCGCGACCCCGGCGTCCATGCCGAAGAGCCCGATGACGGGCCCGGCGAGCAGGTAGCCGAGGATCGCGACCGGCACCGAGAGCACCGCGGTGAGCAGCAGTGCCTGGCGGGCGAGGCGGGCGACGCCGGGCAGGTCCCCGGCGCCGAAGACCTGCGACACCAGCACCGAGACGCCGATCGAGAGCGAACCGAGCACGGCGAGCAGGAAGAACAGCACCTGTAACGCGCCGCCGACGCCCGCCAGCGCCTCGTCGCCGAGGCCGGAGACCAGGTAGGAGTCGACGACCTGCATCAGGGCTTCGAGGAGGTTCTCGGCGATCACCGGGAGGGCGAGCGCCAGCACCAGCTTGCGGCGGGCGCCCGTCGACAGGGGGGTGGCGGTGGTCGAGGTCATCGCGCGACCTCCGCACGGCGGCCGGCGTCGGCGAGCAGGGCGCCGAGGGTGCGGTCGGGGTCGGCGACCAGGTCCGCCAGGAGCCGGGCGAAGGCGTCGAGGCGGGCCCGGCCCCGGCCGGGCGGGGCGTCGCCGGAGTAGGAGTTGAGGTTCAGCACGAGGTGGGAGTCCATGAAGATCGCTTCGATGCGCAGGGGGTGCTCGGTCTGGTTGATGAACTCCACCGGCTCGGCGCCCAGTTCGTCGCCGAACCGGCCGAAGAGCGAGGGGAGTTCGGGGAAGGTCTCGTTGACGAGGTAGCTGTCGAAGAGGAACTCCTCGCGTGCTCTGCCCGCCCACTCGTACAGGCGGCGGACCGGGACGTGCTCGTGCCGGGCGATCTCGCCGACCTTGTCCTGGAGCGCGTTCAGCCACTCCCGCACCTTGGCGTCCGGGTCGACGTGCACCCGGACCGGGAGGATGTTGAAGAACTGGCCCACCCCGCGGTCGACGTCGACCAGGGAGCTGCCGCGGCCGGAGAAGACCGCGCCGAAGACGACGTCCGGGGCGCCCGACTCGGCGTACAGCGACAGCGCCCACGCGGCCTGGAGGAAGGTGAACGGGGTGAGTTCGTACTCCTTGGCGAGGGCGGCCAGGGCGGCGGTGGTCGCGTCCGGCACCAGCAGCCCGTCGTGCAGCAGGTCGGGTTCCTCGGGCGCCTCGGGCGCGGGGGTGCGCGCGGCGCGGGGGGCGACCAGGGCCGGGGCGGGCAGCGCGAGTCCGGCGAGTTCGGCGCGCCAGAACTCCTCGGCGACCCCCGCGTCGCGCCGGTGCTGGGCGACGCAGAAGTCGCGGTAGACGGTGTCCGGTGGCACGGTCGCCGGTTCCCGCCCGTCGGCCAGCGCCTCGTAGGCGTCGAACAGCACCGCCATGATGAGGGGGTAGCTCCAGCCGTCCTGGAGGGCGAGGTTGAACATGTACAGGTACTCGTAGGTGTCCTCGCCGGTGCGGAACAGCGCCACGTGGGTCTGCGGGGTCCGCGCCGGGTCGAAGCCCCGGCGGCGGCGGGCGGCGACGTACGCCTGGAGCCTGCGGTCCTGTTCGGCGGGCTTCAGGTCGCGGAAGTCGGCGCGGTGCACGTCGAGCACCACCTCGGGGTGGACGACCTGGAGCGGCTCGTCCAGGCCCTCCCACAGGAACGAGGTGCGCAGCACCGGGAAGCGGTCCACGGTGTGCTGCCAGGCGCGGGCGAAGGCGTCCGGGTCGAAGCCCGCGCCGGTGATCCGCCACCGCTGGTGGACGACGTTGGCGCCGGGCTCGCGGGTGTGCAGCAACCGGTGCAGGACGGTGTCCTGGGTGCTGCTGAGCGGGTAGGCGTCCACCGCGTCGGGGAAGGTCTCGCGGGCCCGGCGCAGCGCCTCGGCGTCCGGGGTGGTGTCCGGGGCGGCTGCCCCGGTCGCCCCGGTGCCGCGTTCGCCGGCCACCCGGGCCAGTTCGGCGACCGTCTTGTAGGTGAAGACGTCCTGGGCGGTGAAGGCGAAGCCGCGCTGGTTGGCCTTGTTCACCAGCCGGATGCTCAGGATCGAATCGCCGCCCGCCTGGAAGAAGTTGGTGTGGACGCCGGCTTCCTGGCCGCCCAGCACCTCCGCCCACACCTCGGCCAGGGCCGCCTCCTCGGGCGTGCGGGGGGCGACGTGGTCGCCGGCGGTGCCGGCGGCGGACAGCACCGGCAGCGGCAGCGACCGGCGGTCGAGCTTGCCGTTGGCGTCGGTGGGCATCGCGGGCAGCGCCACGACCGCCGAGGGCACCATGAACTCCGGGAGCCGGTCCCGTAGGAAGGTGTGCATCTGGGCCGTGAGGCGGCGGCTGAGCCGGTGCAGCGCCGGGTGGTTGGCGTAGGTGTGCAGGGGCCGGGGTCGGCCGCGGTCGTCGCCGGTCGGGGCGCCGGGGGCGCCGCGGTGCAGCAGCACGTCGTAGCTGCCGTCGGTGCGTCCGCGGCTCCAGCGGACCTCGGCGCGGTAGCCCGCGTCGGCGGCCAGGCCCCACCACTGCTCGGGGTCGGCCGCGTCCGGGGCGCCCGGGGCCGTGTGCTGGCGCAGCTCCGCGGCGGTGGCGGCGGGCGGCAGGGTGGCGAGTGCGGCCCGTGCCCCGTTGGCCTCGTGGAGGCGGGGGTTGGGCACGTCCTCGATGAGCAGGGCCTCGGGCGCGTCGTCGGCGAGGAGGCGCCGGACGGCCTCCGGTGCGCTGGCGGTGCCCCAGGCGAGCCGCCGTGGCGCGAGGGCCGCCGGGGGCTCCTCGCCCACGTGCAGGGCCACGTCGTAGCGGTAGCGGGTCAGCTCGTTGGCGTGGTCGCCCCGCTTCATCATCACCTCGACCGCGGCCAGGCGCGGCAGTTCGTCCCGGAGCACCTCGAACAGCTCCGGGTCGACGGCCAACTCCTGCTCCTGGGCGAGGCGTTCGGCCACCCGGTGGCGCAGTTGGGCCAGCGGCAGCGCATCGGGTGCGCGCTGCGCCTCCACTTCGGTGTGGAAGGTCTCCAGCAGCGGCAGGCTGCGCAGGTCGCCGAGGAAGAGGGTGCCGCCGGGGCGCAGGCGTGCCACGGCCCGCTCGATGACCGACCTGAGGTAGTTCACGTCGGGGAAGTACTGGGCGACCGAGTTGATCACTACGACGTCGAAGGCGCCCTCCGCCAGCCCTTCGAAGTCATCGGCGTCCCGCTTCTGAAGTTCCACCCGGGCGGTCCCGGTGAGCGGTCCGACGATCCGTTCGCGGACGAAGTCCAGGCCCTGTTGGGAGATGTCGGTGCCGAGGTAGTACGTGCAGTGCGGGGCGATCCGGGACAGCAGCAGGCCGGTGCCGCAGCCGATCTCCAGGACGCGGTCGGGGTCGAGCGCGCGGATGCGGTCGACGGTGGTCTCCACCCACACCCGCATCTCGTGCGCGGGCAGCGGCTCGCCGGTGTAGCTGGAGTTCCAGCCGACGATGTTGAAGTCGCCGTCGTCGGTGCCGGGTTCCTCGGCGTAGGTGCGGCTGAAGACGCTCTCCCACTCGGCCACCTGCTCCTCGCCGTCGGCGTCCGCGTCGGCGCCCGGCTGGGGCACGACGTAGGCGATCAGCCGCTTGTGCTCCTCGGCGCCGTCGTCGCCGTCCGGCCCGGTGCCGCGGGCGAGCACCGCCGCCTCGCGGACGTCGGGGTGTGCGCACAGGGCGGTCTCGATCTCGCCGGGTTCGATGCGGAAGCCGCGGACCTTGACCTGGAAGTCGGTGCGGCCGCGGTACTCGATGGTGCCGTCCGCGAGGTAGCGGGCGAGGTCACCGGTCTTGTAGAGCCGCCCGCCGGGGGTCGCGTCGAACGGGTCGGGGACGAACCGCTCCCGGGTCATCTCGGGCCGGTTGTGGTAGCCCTGGGCCACCTGGACGCCGCCGATGTACAGCTCGCCGGGGGCACCGGCCGGTACGGGGTTGAGGTAGCGGTCCAGGATGTGGATGCGGGTGTTGGCGACCGGTCGGCCGATGGGGACGACGCGGGGGCCGCCGGTGGGCGGGCAGGCCCAGTGGGTGACGTCCACGGCGGCCTCGGTGGGGCCGTAGAGGTTGTGCAGCCGGGCGGTGGCCAGCCGTGCGTAGAACCGCTCCTGGGTCGCGTACGGCAGGGCCTCCCCGCTGGCGAAGACCCGGACGACCGAGCCGGTGGCCGCCTCGACGTCCGGCTCCTCCAGGAAGACCTGGAGCATGGAGGGCACGAAGTGGAGCGTGGTGATGCGCTCGTCCCGGATGAGGCCGGCGAGGTAGCCGGGGTCCTTGTGGCCGCCGGGCCGGGCGAGCACCATACGGGCGCCGGTGATCAGCGGCCAGAAGAACTCCCACACCGAGACGTCGAAGCTGAACGGCGTCTTCTGCAGGACCCGGTCCTCGGCGGTGAGCCCGTACTCCTCCTGCATCCACAGCAGGCGGTTGACGATCGCCCGGTGGCTGATCCGGGCGGCCTTGGGCTTGCCCGTGGAGCCGGAGGTGTAGATCAGGTAGGCGAGGTCGTCCGGTCCGGCGAGCGGCTCCGGCGGTTCGGTGCGGTGCCCGTCCAGCGTCTGCCAGGTCGCGTCCAGGCACACCGTGCGGGCGGTGTGCGCCGGCAGTGCGGCGCACAGCCGTTCCTGGGTGAGCAGGATCTCCGGGGCCGCGTCGGAGAGCATGAACGCGAGCCGCTCGGCGGGGTAGCCGGGGTCGACGGGGACGTAGGCGCCGCCGGCCTTGAGGACGCCGAGCAGGGCGACCACCAGTTCCAGGGAGCGTTCCATGCACACCGCGACCGGCTGGCCGGGGCCGACGCCCAGGTCCCGCAGCAGGTGGGCGACCTGGTTGGCCCGCCGGTCCAGTTCCGTGAAGGTCAGGCCGGTGCCCTCGAAGCGCACCGCGAGTTCGCCCGGTGCGGACTGCGCCGCCCGGTCGGCGACGAGGTCGTGCAGGGTGCGCCGGCCCGGTTCGCCGAAGTCGCGGGCGGTGCGGTTCCACTCGACGAGGACCTTGTGCCGCTCGGCGTCGGAGAGCACCCGCAGGTCGCCGATGCGGCGCTCGGGGGCCTCGGCGACGCTGCGCAGCAGGACGAGGTAGGCGTCGATGAACCGGGCGATGGTGGCGGGCTCGAAGATGTCGGCGTTGTACTCGACCGAGCCGGTGAGCAGTCCCTCCCGCTCGGCGAGGGAGATCCACAGGTCGAACTTGCTGGTGCCGTTGCGGATCTCCTGCACCGGTCCGAGGATCGAGTCCGCGCCGGCCTCGTCCGCGGGCGCGGTCTGGAGCGCGAAGCACACCTGGAACAGCGGGTTCATGCTCATGCCCTGTTCCGGGCGGAACTCGTTCACGAGGATCTCGAAGGGCACCTCCTGGTGGGCGTAGGCGCCCTTGGCGACCTCGCCGACGCGGTCCAGGACCTCCGCCATCGTCGGGTTGCCGGACAGGTCGGTGTCGAGCACCAGGGTGTTGACGAAGAAGCCGATGAGCCCCTCGATCTCCTTGTGGTGCCGATTGGCGATCGGGGTGCCGATGGCCACGGTGTCCTCGCCGGTCCACCGGTGCATCAGGACCTTCAGCGCGGACACCAGGGTGACGAACAGGGTGCTGTGGTGGGTGCGGCTCACCTCGCGCAGCGCGTCGGCGAGCTCCGGCTCCAGGTCGAAGCGGGTGCTGCCGCCGCGGAAGGTCTGGACGGGCGGCCGGGGGTGGTCCAGCGGCAGTTCGGAGCCGGGCGGACGGTCGCCGAGCCGGCCGCGCCAGTACGCCAGGCGCTCCTGGAGGGCCCGGCCGCTCATCCGCTCGCGCTCCCACAGCGTGTAGTCGGCGTACTGGAGCGGGAGTTCGGGCAGCGGGGAGGGCCGGCCGGCCTCGTACGCGGAGTTGAGCAGCAGCATCTCGCGTACGAAGTTGTTGATCGACCAGCCGTCGGTGACGATGTGGTGGGTGTTCAGCAGGAACTCGTGGGCGTCGTCGGCCAGCCGGTAGAGGGTCACCCGCAGCAGCGGCCCCTCCTTCAGGTCGAAGGCGCGTTCCGCCTCCTCCCGGGCCAGGCGCCGGAACTCCGGCTCGCGCTCCTGCGGGGGCAGGCCGGTCAGGTCGACCACGGGCAGCGGCAGGGTCAGGCTCGGGGCGATCTCCTGCCACGGCTCGCCGGCCTCGCTGGGGAAGGTGGTGCGCAGCACCTCGTGGCGGCGCACGACCTCGTTGACGGCGCGGGCCAGCAGCTCCGGGCGGAGCGGGCCGTTCAGCCGGAAGGCGAGCGGCACGTTGTAGGCGGGGCTGTCGGGCACCAACTGGTCCAGCGACCACATGCGTTGCTGGTGGAAGGAGAGCGGCAGGCGCCCCTGCTGGGTGCGCCGCGGGATGGCCGTGCGGGTGCCGCCCTGGGCCGAGCCCTTCAGCTTGGCCAGCAGGGCGAGCTTCGACGGCGAGAGCCGGGCCCGGCGGGCGGCCAGCACATCGTCCAGTGACATGGGATTCCTCTTCTCGGCGCGGCCGGGTCAGTGGGCGAACATGGCCCGCACGGTCTCCTCGGGCAGTTCGTCGATCTTCTCGATGACCTCGGTCTCCACCAGCCGGGCCATCGCGAGGACCGTGTCGGCCGTCATCAGGTCGCGCAGTTCCAGTTCGAAGGGGAGGCCGTCATTGAGCCGGGCCTTGATGCGGGACGCCATGATCGAGTCGCCGCCGAGGGCCTGGAAGGAGTCCTCCGGCCCGACCTGGGCGACGCCCAGGACCTCCTGCCACGCCTCGCGCACCAGGCGCTCGATGTCGTCCCCGGTGCTCTGCTCGACGGTGCCGCCGGTGGGGGCCGGGGCCGCAGCGGGCGTCTCGACGGGTGCCGGGGCGGGTGCCTGGGCGACGGGTGCGGCGGGCGCCGGGGCGGGCCGCGGGGCCGGGGCCGTCACCGGTGCCGGCTTCTGGACCGCGGCCGGCGCGGGGGCCGGGGCCGGGGTCACGGCGGGCACGGCGGGGGCGGCGGCGCGCGTCAGGTCGACGGGCGCGCCGTCGCTCTCGGCCAGCAGCACGCTCTCCGAGAGCCGGTCCTCGCGCAGCGGCATGCCGGAGAGCACCCGCATCCCGCGGAAGCCGACGCGCTCCGTGGCCCGGCGCCACATCGGCACGCTCAGCAGCGGCGAGCCCGGCAGCCGCTCGTCCTCGAACGCCCACCAGCCCTCCAACAGGCCGAAGGCGATGGTCAGCAGCTCGTGCAGCCGGGTGATCTCGAAGAGGGCGAGCAGGCCGCCGGGGCGCATCAGGGACTTGGCGTGCGTCAGGGTGCGGCCGATGTCCCGGGTCGCGTGCAGCACGTTGCTGGCGATCACCACGTCGACCTCGCCGGCCGCGAAGCCCTGCTCCTGCGGCGAGCGCTCGACGTCCAACTGCCGGAACTCCACGAAGGAGTGGCCGCCGTACTCCTTGGCGCCGTACTGGACGAAGCTGCTGCCCAGGTCGGTGTAGAGGTAGCGCAGCCGGTCGGCGTGCGGTTCCAGGGCTGCCAGCACCCCGCGGCTGGTGCCGCCGGTGCCCGCCCCGATCTCCAACAGGGTCACCCGGGCCTGCGGGTCGCGGGCCAGCCGCTCGCGCACGTACGCGTCGACGACCTGGACCATCAGCGCGTTGGTCTGCTGCTGGTTCTTGTAGATCTGGTCCATCAGGTCGAAGGAGCCGCCCGGGAAGAGCACGTCGAGCGGGTCCTTGCGGCCGGTGAGCACCTGCGGGTAGGCCCGCAGGCAGGCGTCGAGGACGGCGAGCAGGCCGTCGTTGTCGGGGGCCCGTTCCAGCAGGGCGCGCTTGCGCGCGGCCAGTTGGTCGACCTCGGCCTGGAGGTCGTGCTCGGTCACCTCGGCGGTGATCACCGCGTCGCCGTCCAGGCGCACGTAGCCGGCCTCGGCGAGCAGGCCGAGCAGCGCGTCGAAGAGCCGCCCGTGTTGCGGGGCGACCGCGAGCCGGTCCCGCAGCCCGTCCCGGGTGGTGCGTTCGCCGGCCTCGCACAGCGCCCCCATGGAGCGGAAGGTGCTCAGCAGCGAGACCCGGCACACGTGGCTGAGTTCGGCCACCGTGTCCTGGTAGGCGGCCAGGTCCGTCAGGCTCGACTCGACCTCGTAGACCCGCGGCCGGGTGACGACCGCCTCCTCGACCTCGGCGAGCAGCGAGGGCGCGGCGGGCACCGGCGGCCGGCCGGCGGGGGCGGGCTGCGCCGCGGCGGCGGTCGGGGCCGGGGCCGGGCGCCCGCCGGTCAGCGCGTCGGTGATCCAGTGGCGCTCGCGGGCGAACGGGTAGGTGGGCAGCGGCGTCCGGACCGGGCGGCGCGGGTGCAGCAGGTCCCAGCTCACCGGGACGCCGCTGACCCACAGTTGGGCCGGCTCGGTGAGGTCGCCACCGTGCACCGCGGCCCGGATCACCTCGTCCGCCCGGTCCCCGACGAGTTCGCGGTCCCGGGCGGCGCGCTGCTCGGTGGTGTTGCCGTGGAACAGCTTCGGCGAGGGCGTGCCGGCGAGGAACGCGTCGAGTGCGGCGGCGAGTCCGCCCAGGTCGTCCGCGACCACCGCGAGCCGCTCGGCCAGGGCCTCGCGCCCGGTCAGCAGGGTGTGGGCGAGTGCGTGCAGGGGCGGCAGCTCGCGCGGTGCGGCGGCCGGCGCGGACCCGCCGGGTCCGTCCACGGCCCGTTCGGCGGCGTGCAGGTGGCGGGCGAGTGCCGTCAGGGACGGGTGGTCGTGGACGGCGGTGGGCGGCAGGGACAGCCCGAACTCCCGGCCGATGCCCAGCAGCAGGCGGGCGCCGGCGACGCCCTCGAAGCCCGCGGCGGTGAGGTCCGCGTCGGGGTCGAGGTCCGCGGGGGCGACGCCGCGGACCTTCGCGGCGAGCGCGGTCAGCCGTCGGAGCGTGCCGTCGGGCGCGGGCGCGCCGCCGGTCGCGGACGGCGCGCCGGCGACGAAGTCCCGCAGCCTGGCGGCGTATTCCCGCAGCCGGTCGCCGTCCCGGGCGGAGAGCACCACCACGGCGGGCCCGGTCAGGCCCGCGGAGCGGTCCCGCACGTCGCGGTACTCCTCCAGCACCACGTGGGCGTTGGAGCCGCCGGCGCCGAAGCTGGAGACGCCGGCCCGCCGCGGGACCTCCTGTCCGCTGACCACCGGGCGCTGCCAGGGCCGCAGTGCGGTGTTGACGGTCAGCGGCGTGGCGGTGAAGTCGATGCGGGGGTTGGGCTCGTCGGCGTGCAGGGTCGGGGCCAGTTCGCCGTGGCGCATCTGGAGCAGCACCTTGGTCACGCCGGCGATGCCGGCCGCGGCCTCCAGGTGCCCGATGCCGGACTTCACCGAGCCCACGGCGACGGTCGGGGCGTCGGCGGGGCGCGCGCCGAGCGCCCGGGTGAGGCCCGCGACCTCGATCGGGTCGCCCAGTTCGGTGCCGGTGCCGTGGGCCTCGACGTAGCTGACGGTGGCCGGGTCCACGCCGGCGTCCTGGAGGGCCGCGGCGATCACGTCGTGCTGGGCCTGCGGGTTGGGGACGGTGAAGCCGCTCGCCTTGCCGCCGTGGTTGACCGCGGTGCCCTTGATGACCCCGTGGATGTGGTCGCCGTCGCGTTCGGCGTCCCGCAGCCGCTTGAGGACGAGCACGCCCACGCCCTCGCCGGGGACCATGCCGTCGGCGCCGGCCCCGAACGCGGCGCAGCGGCCCTGGGCGGAGAGGAACTCGCCCTGGCTGAGCACCAGGTACTTGTTGGGGTGCAGGGCGAGGTTGACCCCGCCGACCAGTGCCGCGTCGACCTCGCCGGCGCGCAGGGCGCGGGCCGCCAGGTGCAGCGTGGTCAGCGAGCTGGAGCAGGAGGTGTCCACCATCATGGACGGGCCGTGGAAGTCGCAGACGTAGGAGACCCGGTTGGCGATCGAGGCGCCGCCCGCGCCCAGGCCCACGCGGCGCCCGTCGGGCCCGGTGTGCTCGGCGGCGAACAGCGGGTAGTCCTGGAACATCACCCCGGCGTAGACGCCCACGCTGCCGCGCAGCGCGGCGCGGGTGTACCCGGCGTCCTCCAGGGCGGACCAGGAGTGTTCCAGGAACAGCCGCTCCAACGGGTCGATGGCGACGGCCTCGCGCGGTGCGATGGCGAAGAACAGCGGGTCGAAGCGGTCGGCGCCGTCGATGAACCCGCCGCGCTCGCAGTAGCTGTAGCCGAGTTCGCCCGGCCGGCCGCCCCGGTAGGCGGTCGGGTCCCAGCGGTCCTGCGGGATCGGGGTGACGCAGTCGCGGCCGCCGCGCAGGTTGTCCCAGAACGCGTCGAGGTCGCCGGCCCCGGGGTAGCGGCCGGACATGCCGATGACGGCGAGGTCGGTGTCGCCAGGAGCGGAGGGAGCGGAGGGAGCGGAGGGAGCGGCGGAGTCGGCCGGGGCGGCAGGGGCTGCGGGGGCTGCGGGGGCTGCGGGGGCTGCGGGGGCTGCCGTGGGTCGGGGGGTGGCCGCGGTGCTGCTGGCGGGCGCCGCGGCGGTGCCGGTGCCGGTGCCGGCGGTGCCGGTGGTGCCGGTGGCACGCACCGTGAACTCCGCCTGCGGGAAGGAGGTTTCCAGCCATCGGGCCAGCGCCTCGACGGTGGTGTGCTCGAACAGCAGGGTCGGCGGCAGCGTGCGGGCCAGCCGCCGCTGGAGCGCGCCGACCACGCGCAGCAGTGCGGCGGAGTCCAGGCCCATCTCGTAGAAGCCGGCCCGGGTGTCCACGGCGGTGGGCGCGGTGGCCAGTTCGTCCGCGAGCAGCGCGCACAGCAGGAGTTGCGCTCCGCCGCCCGGCGCGGGTGCGGCCGGGGCCGTGCTCGTGGCGGGGACGGGGGCGGGTGCCTGCGGGGTGTGGGCCGGCTTGCTCGTGAAGCCGCGCAGCTCCGCCACCTGCCGCCCGTGCTCGTCGAAGAACTCCAGGGACAGCGACAGCAGGTCGTTCGTGCGGCGCACCGCGTCGGCCGTGATCCGGGCCTGGCAGCGCGCGGTGAGCGGGGCGCTGATCCGGAACGACTCGTAGCACAGCGGGAGGTGGAGCGGCTGGCCCTGCCGGTCGCGGGAGTGCGCGTAGCCGCCGGCGACGGCGCAGGCGTCCAGCAGGGCGGGGTGGGCCAGGAACTCCCCGGCGTCCGCCCTGGCGGCCGCCGGCACCTCGACGTCGATGAGGACGGCCGCCGGGAGGTGGTGGACGCGGCCGAGCGCCCGCATCGCGCCGCTGTGCGTCAACTCCTCGGTGCGGCAGTGGCGGTAGACCTCGTCCAAGTCGGTGACCTCGCGGGCCGCGGCCCGCTCGGCGGCCGGGTCGGTGCGGGCGTCGAAGACGGCGGGGGCGCCGCGGTGCACCTCGGCGGCGGCGTGCAGCACCGGGGCGGGGCTGCCGGCGGGCCGGGCGGTCACCTCGACCCGCCAGACGCCCGGCCGGTCCTCCTGCGCGGTGACGGTCAGCGGTACCGACGCGCCGTCGGGCACCGCCAGCGGCGCGGTCAGGGTCAGGTTGCGCAACTCCAGCTCGGTGAAGCGGTGCCCGTGCTTGGCGAAGACCTGGAGGATCAGGTCCACGTAGGCCAGGCCGGGCATCAGCGCCCGGCCGCGCACGACGTGGCCGGCGACGAAGGGGTTGCGCTGCGAGAGGTCGAACTGTGCGGTGAACAAGGTCTTAGAACCTTTCCCAGACGGTGGACGGCGTGGACTGCCCCTCGGAGCCGGTGGTGGCCGTGGCCGCGTAGGTCTCCCAGATCAGCGGGGAGCCCGCGGCGGGTGCTGCGGCGGGGTCGGTGACGGGGTCGGTGACGGGCGCGGCGGGCGCGGCGGGTGCGGTACGGGCGGTGCCGGGCAGCGGGCGGCGGTCCAGCAGGGGCGCGGACAGCGGCTTGCGGACCGGGGTCGGGGCCGCCGCGTCGTCCCACGCCGCGAGGATCGCGGCGGCGTTGGCCCCGCCGTCGGCGAAGCAGTTGACGGCGGCCACCGGTCGCCGGTCCGGCCAGCCCTCCACCGCCCGCGGGAAGCGGAACGGGGAGGCCGCCAGGTCGAAGTGGTCCAGCGGCTCCTGGCCGGACAGGAACGGCGCCTGCTGGCGGTGCACGAGCGAGAGCACCGCCTTGAGGAACGCCGCGATGCCCTCCGCGCACAGCGGGTGGCCGATGCTGGGCTTGACGGAGCCCAGCGTCAGCGGCCGGTCGGAGCCGGCGCGGTAGACGTCCTGGATCGCCTTGAGCTCCAGCAGATCGGTCACCTGCGAGCCGGAGCCGTTGGTCTCCACGTGCCCGATGTCCTCGCCGTGCAGGCCGCTGCGTTCCAGGGCGGTGCGCAGCACGTCCTTCTGGGCCTCGAAGCTGGGTGCCGTCGGGCCCGCCGTCCGGCCGCTGTTGTTGACGGCGATGCCCTTGAGGACGGCGTACACCCGGTCGCCGTCGGCCACCGCCCGGTCCAGCGGCTTGAGCAGCACCAGGCCGCAGCCGTCGCCCAGGACCGCGCCGGCGGCGCGGCGGTCGAAGACGTGGAAGGCGGGTTCGGGGCTGAGGATGCCGCGGTGGCGCATGCCGTCGTGGGCCTCGCCGCTGGTGAGCAGGCTCACCGCGCCGACCACCGCGGACTCCACCTCCCCGTCGCGCAGGGCCTGGACGGCCATGTTCATCGCGGTCAGGGCGGAGGAGCAGGCAGTGTCGACGACGAGGCTGGGGCCGCGCAGGTCCAGGAACTGGGAGACGTTGGCTGCCAGGTAGTTCTGGCCCACCGCGCGGATGGAGTGCCGGGTCTCGTCCTCGGCCCGCAGTCGGCCGCGGGCTCCGACGTAGACGCCGGTGCGGCTGCCCTTGACCTCCTCGCGGGTGTAGCCGGCGTGGGCGAGCAGGGCCACGCTCTCCTCCAGCAGCACCAGCGCCTGCGGGTCCATCGCGGCCGCCTCCTCGGGCGGGATGCCGAAGAACGCCGCGTCGAAGGAGGTCACGTCGGGCAGCAGCGCCGCGAAGTCGCCGGGGCGGGCGCCCCAGCGCTCCGGCGGCACCTGGCCGATGGCGGACCGTCCCTCGGTCAGCAGGCGCCAGTAGCCGTCCAGGTCGTCACCGCCGGGGAAGCGGCCCGCCAGGCCGACCACCGCGATGTCGGTGCGCTGCGGCCGGGCGGGGTGCTGCCGGGCCGCGGACCGGGACGGGGTCCGGCGGGCGCGGCGGGGGCGGCGCGCCGCCGGGCGCCGGGCGGGTGCCGCGGCCGGGGCGGCGGGCACGGCGGGTTCGGGGGCCGCGGGTGCGGCGCCGAGCACCGGGGCCAGTTCGTCGCCCCGGGTGTCCGCCAGCCACTGCGCGAACTCGTCGAAGGTGGCGTACTCGTACAGCGCGGAGGGGTCGATCGGGTCGCTGATGCGCCGGTTGATGGGCTGGAGCACCTGCGCCAGCAGGATCGAGTCGACGCCGAGCTCGTGGAACGCCAGACCGCCGTCCAACTCCTCCTTCTTCATGCGCAGTTCCTCGGCGAACACCTCCACCAGCCAGCCGCGGATCACCGGTACGAGGTCCCCCGCGGCGAGCGGCACGGGGGCCGGGGCCGCCTGGGGCGCCGGGACGGCCGGTGCGGTGGCCGGGCGCGGCGCGGCGGGCCCGCGGTCCGGTTCCGTCTCGGGGATCTGCCGGCCCAGCAGCAGCTCGGGCCGCCAGTTCCCGGGCTCGGGGATGCTCGGCAGGAGGACCGGCGCGGTCCGGCCGGCCAGCACCTCGTCCAGCATGCGCAGCCCCTCGGTGTCGCGGTGGCTGCCCAGCCCGGTGCGCCGGTAGGCGGGGGTGGTCATCTCGCCGAAGCCGCTCTCGCGCCAGCTCGACCACTGGACGCTGACCACCGGCAGCCGTCCGGCGTGAGCGCCGGCGAAGAAGTCGAGGTAGGCGTTGGCGCCGGCGTAGTCGCAGTTGGCCGCGCCGAGGCTGGGGACGGCCGAGGCCGTCGAGGAGAACAGCACCCAAAAGCGCAGCGGTTGGTCCGCCAGGCACGCGTGGAGCACGTCCAGGCCCGCCGCCTTGGGCTCGTACACCCGGCGGATCGTCTCCAGCGGCTTGCGGATGAACGCGGGGTTCTCCGCGTCGCCGGCGCCGGCGGCGTGCAGCAGCCCGCCGACCGGTCCCATCTCGCGGACCACGTCCTGCACCGCGGCCCGCATCGCCGGCAGGTCGCCGAGCGGGGTGGTGAGCACCCGCACCTGCGCGCCCTCCGCCTCCAGGGCGAGGATGCCGGCGACCTTGCGGCCGCACGCGGAGTCCTCGCGGGCCAGCTCCGCCCAGCGTTCGCGGGGCGGCAGCGCCTCGCGGCCCATCAGCACCACCTTGCGCGCCCCGTAGGAGCGGACCAGGTGCCGGGCGCTGAGCAGGCCCAGCCCCCGGGTGCCGCCGGTGACCCACAGCACGTGCCCGGCGGGGAACGGTTCTGGGGCCGGGACATCGGCGGCGGGCGCGGGCCGCAGCTGCGGCAGGTGACGGCGGCCGGCGCGGTAGCAGACCGCCGGGTCCTCCGCGTCCGTCGCGTACTCCGCGCCGATCTGCGCCGCCAGCGCCTCGACGTCGGTCGGGGCCGCGTCGGTGTCGACGTGCCGGGACAGCAGGTGGGCGTACTCGCTCTGCAGGGCCCGGTAGAGCCCGGCGCGGGTCGCGCCGGCGAGGTTGACCGGGGCGCCGCCGAACGGCTCCAGGTGGCGGGTCACGCACAGCACCCGCATCCGGTCCCGGCGGCCGGACTCGATGAACCGCTGGAGCAGCGCGAGCCAGTCGTCCGAGGTGCCGGCGCGGGTGCCGCAACCGGTCAGGTCGATCCAGCCGTCGACCTTGTCCCAGCGCGGGTCGGGCAGCGCCGTGGCGCCGTCCACCTCCCGCACCACGACCTCGTGCCGGGCCGGCAGGTGGCGGTCCAGGGCCCAGGCCAGGTCCCGGGTCTCCTCGGTGGCCAGGACGAGCACCCGGCGGCGCGGCCCGTCCTCGTCCTGCGGGGCGGTCGCCGGCGCGGCGACGGCGTCCCAGTGCTTGGTGAGGAACACGTGGGTGCGGTCGGCGTCGTCCGCGCCCTCCGCGCCCTCCGCGGGGCCGCCGTGGTCGAGGACGGTGCCCGTGCAGTGCGCGACGGGGTCGGCCGTGCCGTCGGCGGGTTCGCTGGTGACCTCGAAGGAGACCGAGCCGTCCTCCTCCGGCACCAGCAGGACGTGCAGCCGCACGCGACTGCCGGCGGCGGCCGGCACGTCCACCGGGGCGGACCACACCACGTCCGCCGGCTCGACGTCGGCACTCGGGTCGTCGAACGCCCGCACGGCCGCCTTGCGGACCAGCTCCAGCACCGCGTCCTCGGCGAGCGCGAACCGCCCGTCGGGACCCGCGACCGCTTCCGCGGTGAAGCGGGTGCCGTCCAGGTTCGAGGTGTTGGCGAGTCCGTCCGCGGCCGGCGCGGCGCCGGCGCCCGGCCGCGGCACGGCACCGTCGGTGCGCAGCCAGTAGCGGTCCCGGGCGAACGGGTAGGTGGGGGCGGCCACTCGGTGGGGCGGGCGCCCCTGGTAGCCGGCGGCCCAGTCCACGTCGAAGCCGGCGGCCCAGGACTTGGCGAGCTTGTCGTGTGCTCCCTGGGCGGCCCAGCCGCGCACGACCTCCCGGTAGACGTCGTCGCCGGAGAAGAGGGCGGCGACCTCGCGGTGGTCCTTGGCCGTGCCCCGGTGGACGCCCGGGACGGCCTTGTCGCCGCGCACGAACGCCTCCAGCTGGGCGGCGAGTTCGGCCAGGTCGCGGCTGACGAACGCGGCCCGCTCGGGCATCGCGACCCGGCCGACCTGGAAGGTGTACGCCAGCTCCGCCAGGGTGGCGCCGGGCGCCCCGGACCCGTCCCGCAGCCGGGCGGCGACCGCCCGGACGGTGCCGGCCTCCAGCAGCCCGGCGGTGTCGATGCTCAGCCGGGCCGCGTCGTGGAGGCGGTTCTGGAGGGCGGCGAGGTGCACCGGTTCGACGCCCTGGTCCTCCCAGCCCGCGTCGGGGTCCACCTCGGCGGGGCGCACCCGCAGCACCGCCGCGAGCTGGTCGCGCACCACCTCCTCGACGTCGGCGCCCTGTTGGGTGCGCAGGTGGGCCAGAAGCCGTGCGGCGTAGGCGGTCAGCCGCTCGCCGTCGCGCGCGGAGAGCGGCAGCACGACCGGCCCGCCGGCGGCGGCCGCCGCGCCCCGGTCCCGGGGTGCGGGGGACGCCTCCAGGACGAGGTGGGCGCTGGAGCCGGTGGCGCCGACGTTGCTGACCCCGGCGCGCAGCGGCACCGGCGTCCCGTCGGGGCCGCTCCCGGGCAGCCAGGGCCGCGCCGTGCGCTGCACGTGGAACGGCGACCGTTCGATGTTCAGGTGCGGGTTGGCGGGGTCGGCGTGCAGCGAGGGCACGAGCGTGCCGTGCTGGAGTTGGAGCACGGTCTTGGTCAGGGCCGCGAGGCCGGCCGCGCCCTCGGCGTGCCCGATGTTGGACTTCACCGAGCCGATGGCGCAGAACTGGGTTTCGTCGGTCCACCGGCGGAAGGCCCGGGCCAGCCCCTCCACCTCGATCGGGTCGCCCAGGGAGGTGCCGGCGGCGTGCGCCTCCACGTAGCCGATGGTGCGGGCGTCGACGCCGGAGTCCGCGATGGCGCGGGCGATGATGTCCGCCTGGCCGACCGGGCTGGGGACGGTGACGCCGCTGGTCGCCCCGCCGTGTCCGGCCGCGCTGCCGCGGATCACCGCGTACACGTGGTCGCCGTCGCGCTGCGCCTCGGACAGCGGCTTGAGGACCACCGCCCCGACGGCCTCGGCGGAGACGTAGCCGTCGCCGCCCTCGCCGAAGGAGTGGCAGATGCCGTCGCTGGCGTGCATGTTGGCCATGCCGTAGGTGACGTACTTGGCCGGGTGCAGCGAGAGGTTGACGCCGCCGACGACGGCGACCCGGCTCTCCCGCAGCCGCACGCTCTGCACGGCCAGGTGCACCGCGCTGAGCGTGGAGGAGCACACCGTGTCGAGGGTGACGCTCGGCCCGTGGAAGTCGCAGAAGAACGAGACGCGGTTGGCGATCTGCCCCTGGTTGAGCACCAGGGGGACCATCGCGCCGGCGGCCCGCGCGTCGGCGCCCACCAGCAGGTAGTCGTGCTGCATCACGCCGGCGAACACCCCGACGTGGCGGCGCGCGTCGGGCCCGTCGGGCGGGCAGAGGCTCTGCGGGGTGTAGCCGGCGTCCTCGATGGCCTGCCAGCAGGTCTCCAGGAACAGCCGTTCCTGCGGGTCCATGCCCTCGGCCTCGCGCGGGGTGATCCGGAAGAAGCCGGCGTCGAAGCGGTCGACGTCCTCCAGGAAGCCGCCCCACCGGGACACCGGCCGGCCGCTGGGGCCGCGGACGTCCGCGACCTCGTCCTGGGACCAGCGGGCGGCCGGGACCTCGGTGACGGAGCTGCGTCCCTCGCGCAGGTTGGCCCAGAAGGCGTCCAGGTTGTCCGCGTCGGGGTAGCGGCCGGCCATGCCGATGATGGCGATCGGCTCACCCGTCCCGGCCGCGGCGGGGACCGGGGCCGGGGCGGTCTCGGGGGCGGGGCGGGCGCCGTCCTGGGTGGCCGGGGCGGCCGGCACGGGCTCCGGGGCGGCTTCGGTGGCGGCGACCGGGGCGGGCGCGGTCGTGGCGGTCGGCGCGGCGGTGCCGCCGAAGGCCGTCGGGTAGCGGGTGGCGAGGTGCCCGGCGAGGTCCCGGATGGTCGCGTACTCGAACGGCAGGGTGGGCGGGACCGGTTCGCCGACGGTCTCCTCGATCGTGCCGACCAGCTCCAGCACCTGCGCCGATTCCAGCCCCAGCTCGTAGTAGCCGATCCCGGTGTCGATCTCGTCGGCGCGGCGGCCCAGGCGCGCGGCGACCAGTTCGCGCAGCAGCGCGCCCGCCGCGTCGACCGATCCCGGCGTGCCGGCCACCGGCCGCTCGGCGGCGGGGCGTTGGGCCGCCGGCCGGTCCTGCGGGCCCCGTGCGGGGGCGCCGACCCGGTCCAGTTTGCTGGTGAGCCGCTCCAGGCGGGCCACCTGCCGGCCGTCCTCGTCGTACAGGTCGATCGTCAAGTACACCAACTCCTGGGCCCGGCCGACCGTTCGCTTGTCCACCCGGGCCAGGCAGCGCCGTCCCAGGGGGCCGCTGGCCCGGAACGACCTGACGTGGATCGGCAGGAACAGGTGGCCCTCCTCGGCCACGGCGGCGTGGAACAGCGGTCCGGCCGCGATCGCGCTGCCGTCCAGCAGCGCCGGGTGGAAGGTGACGGCGTCGTCCGCGGCGAACGCCGCGCGGACCGCCACCGAGGCGATCAACTCGTCCTCGTCCTCGCCGACTTCACCCTCGGCGCGCAGCGCGCCGCCGTGCGTCAGGCCCTGGCTGCCGTGCTGGGCGTACACCTCGTCCAGCGTCCGGGGGGTGCCGGGGCGCCGGGCGGGGTCGATGCGGCCGTCGAAGGTGACGGGCTCGACCGGGACCGCCTCGACGGTGGCGTACGGGCGGTCCGGGGCGTCGGGGGCGGTGGCCCGCACCCGCCAGCTGCCGCCGTCGAGGGGCTCGGCCCGCAGGTCGACGTCCGCGTGTCCGCCGTCCTCGACGACCAGGGGCCGCAGCACGGTCAGGTCGCGCAGCTCCAGGCGCTCCGGTGTCCCGCCGTGCGCGCGGAACAGCTGGTGGACGAGGTCCACGTAGGCCAGGGCCGGCAGCAGCAGCCTGCCGTGCACGCGGTGCCCGGCGACCGCGGGGTGCTCGGCGGTCAGGACGAGTCGCTGGTGCAAGGTCGCTCCTTCGGGTACGGGCTCGGGGGTCGGTCGGGTGACCGGCCGGCGGTGCAGCTCGGGCAGGGCCACCGCGGCCCGGGTCGCCCGGCCGCCGGCCGGCTCCCGCCACCCCTCGACGATCACGTGGGCGTTGGTCCCGCCGTCGGCGAAGCAGTTGAGCGCGGCGGTGGGCCGTTCGCCGGTCCACGGCTCGGCGCTGCGGACGAAGCGGAACGGGGAGGCGGCCAGGTCGAAGTGGTCCAGCGGCTCCTGGCCCGACAGGAACGGCACCTGCTCGCGGTGGTGGAGCATCAGCACCGTCTTGAGGAACCCGGCGATGCCCTCGGCGCACAGCGGATGGCCGATGTTGGGCTTGATCGAGCCGAGCCCGCAGGGGCGCGCCGAGTCGGCCCGGTAGACCTCGTTGATCGCCTTGAGTTCCAGGAGGTCGGTCAGGGCCGCCCCGGACCCGTTGGCCTCGATGTGGTCGATGTCCTCCGGGCGCTTGCCGCTCGCTTCGAGCGCGGCGCGCATGACGGCGCGCTGGGCGGCGATGTTGGGCGTGGCCGGTCCCGCGGTGCGGCCGTCGTTGTTGACCGCGAGCCCCTTGACGACGGCGAGCACCTGGTCGCCGTCGGACAGCGCCCGCCGCAGCGGCTTGAGCAGGACCAGCCCCGCGCCCTCGCCGAGCACGATGCCGCGGGCCCGCCGGTCGAAGACGTGGAAGGCGGGGTCCGTGCCGAGGATGCCGCGGCGGGAGAACACCCGGTGCGCCTGGTCGGTGTTGAGCAGGCTCACCCCGCCGACCACCGCGGCCTCGATCTCGCCGGTGCGCAGCCCCTGGACGGCCATGCCCATGGCGACCAGCGCGGACGAGCAGGCGGTGTCGACCACCACGCTCGGGCCCCGGAAGTCGAAGAACTGCGAGATGTTGGCGGCCAGGTAGTTCTGGCCGACCGCGACGATGGGGTTGCGGGCCGCCGTGAGGGTCCGCTCGTCCGGCACGTGGTGGGTGCGGCCCCCGATGTAGACGCCGATCGGGCGGCCCTTGAGCTCCTGGTGCGGGTAGCCGGCGCGGTGGCACAGCTGCAACGTCTCCTCCAGCAGCAGCAGCGCCTGCGGGTCCATGGCCGCGGCGTCGCTGTCGGGCACGAGGAAGAACTCCGGGTCGAACTCCCCGTATCCGTCGATCAGTCCGGCGTGGTACGGGGTCGGGCGGCCCCAGCGCTCCGGCGGCACCGGCGCGAGGGCGCTGCGGCCGGTGCGCAGCAGCTGCCAGTAGTCCTCGGGCGTGGGCGCGCCGGGGAACCGGCAGGCCACCGCGACCACCGCGACGTCGAGCGGGCCGGCGTCGGCCGGTTGCGCGGCGTCGGCCGTGGCCGCCGGGTCGGTGTCGACGCGGGCGGTGACGGTGCGGCGGGGTTCCGCGGCGGCAACGGCCGCCGTGGGGGCGGGCGTTCGGGCCGGGGCGGTCGGCTCGGGGGTCGGCTCGACGGTCGGCTCGGCGGTCTCCGTGGCCGGCTCAGCGGTCGGCTCAGTGGCCGGTTCGGGCCCGAAGGCCGCCGTCAGCGCCGCGCCGTGGCGCGTCGCCAGCCAGTTCGTGAAGGCCGAGACCGAGGAGTGCTCCAGCAGTGCCGACGGGTCGAGGTCCTCGGACCCCAGCCGCTTGCCGACGGACGTCATCAGCTGGGTCACCATGATCGAGTCCATGCCGTAGTCCTCGATCGGCACCTCGGCGGAGAGCTTGTGGCGCGCGAAGCCCAGGTCCTCGGCGAGCCGGTCCAGCATCCAGTCGACGGCCGCGGACACCGTTTCCGGGGCCACCCCCGGGGCGGGGACGGCCGGGGCCGCCGCCTCGTCGGGGACGACCGGCGACGCCGTCGGCCGCGCCTCGGGGGCGTCCGGCGCCTTGCGGGCCGTCAACGCCTCCGGGCGCCACAGCGCCGGGTCGTCGATGACGGCGGGCAGCACCACGGGCCCGTGGCCGCCGGCCAGCACCCGGTCCAGCAGGGCGAGCCCCTCCTCGTCGGTCAGGCTGCCCATGCCGGTGCGCCGGAAGGCGGGGCTGCGCACCTCCCCCATGCCGCTGTCCCGCCAGCTCGGCCACTGCAGGCTCACCAGGGGCAGGCCGGGCGGTGCGGCCAGCGCCGCGTAGTCCATCGCGGCGTTGGCCATCGCGTAGTCGCTCTGGCCGACGGCCAGCGCGGGCACCGCGGCCGCGACCGAGGAGAACAGCACGAAGAAGCGCAGCGGTTCGTCGGCCAGGCCCGCGACCAGCGCGTCGAGGCCGGCGACCTTGGGGGCGAAGACCTCGCGGACCCGCTCCAGCGGCTTGCGGACGAACGCCGGGTGCTCCCCGTCGACGAGGCCGGCGCAGTGCAGCACGCCGGCGATCGGGCCCATCGTCGCCCGGACGTCCCGCACCGCGTCCGCCACCGCCGCGGCGTCGGTCAACGGCACGGCGAGCACCCGCAGTTCGACGCCGTCCGCGGCCAGTTCGTGCAGCGCGCGCAGCTTCTCGCCGCGCGGGCCGGGCTCGTGGCGCAGCGCCGGCCAGTCGTGCTGCGGCGGCAGCTGCTCGCGGCCGGTCAGGACGAGCTTGCGCACCCCGTGCCGCCGTACGAAGTGCCGGGCGGCGAGCAGGCCGAGGCCGCGGGTGCCGCCGGTGACCCACAGGACGGCGTCGGCGGGGAAGGCCGCCGGGCTGCCGGCGGCGTCCGGGGGCAGCGGACGCAGCCGGGGCCGGAAGCGCCCGTCGCCGCGGAGCGCGACCTCGCCCTCGTCGTCCGGGGCGGCGAGCTCGGCCAGCAACTGCCGTACGGCGGTGGCGTCGTCGGCCGCCGGGTCGAGGTCGACGTGCCGGGAGCGGATCTTGCCGTACTCGCTCTGCAGCATGCGGTACAGCCCGGCCCGGGTGGCGCCCGAGGGGTTCACAGTTGCGTCGCCGAGCCGTTCCAGGCCGCGGGTGACGCCCAGGGCCAGCAGCCCGGCGCCGCCGGCGATCCGGCGCTGGAGCCACGGCAGCCACCCCTGAAGACCGTCCTCGCCGGCGGCGCCGTCCGCGGCGCACCCGGTCAGGTCGACCAGGGCGTCGTAGGGCGCGGCGGCGGGGGCGCCGCGGTCGGCGTCCGGTGCGTCGGCCGCCAGGTCGTCGGGGAGCAGGAGTCGGGCGTGCGGGAGCTCGGCGCACAGGCGCCTGGCCAGCGCCCGGCTGCCGGGTGCCGCCAGGACCGCGACGGAGCGCGGCAGTTCACCGGCGGCGACCGGCGCGGCCTGCCACTCCTTGGCCAGCAGCACGGTTTCCCGCGGACGCCCGGTCGACTCCGGCCGCGCGCGCTCTGCGTGCACCGGCTCCGACTCCCGCGCCGACTCGGGCGCGGGGGCGGGGGCGGGCGCGGGGTGGGTGGTGACCGGGTCGCCGGGCGCCGGCAGCGCCACGTCCAGCCGGCACCGCTGCCGCTCGAAGGGGTAGCCGGGCAGGGAGACGGTGAGCGGCGGCGTGCCCACCCCCGACTCCCAGTCCACGGCCCCGCCCCCGGCCCAGTGCCGGGCCAACTCCTCGACGGGCAGCGCGTCCGCCCGGACCGCGGCGGCACCGCTGCGCGCGGCGGTCCCGGTCCGGACGCCCGCCACGTCCGTGCGCCCGTCCCGGTACGCGGTCAGTCGCGCCACCAGTTCGTCACGGTCGGCGAAGGTGACGGCGAGCCGGTGGGACATCGCCTCCCGGCCCGTCTGGAGCGTCCAGACCAGGGCCTCGGGGTCGGTGTCGGCGCCCTCGCCGCCCAGGAACTCCGCGAAGCGCCCGGCGTACTCGGCCAGCCGCTCCTCGTCGCGGGCCGACAGCACGAACAGCTGCGGGACGTGGCCGGACCGGGGCCGGGCGTGCGGCACGTACTCCTCCAGGATCAGATGGGCGTTGGTGCCGCCCGCACCGAAGGCGCTCACCGCGGCGGCCCGCGGCAGGGTGCGGCCGGCGGCGTCGACCGCGGCGGGCCACGGGGCGGTGGTGCGCTGCACCTCGAACGGCGTGGCGGCCAGGTCGATATGGGGGTTGAGCCGCTCGGCGTGCAGGGACGGCACCAACTGGCGGTGGCGCAGTTGCAGCAGGACCTTGGTGACGGCGGCGATGCCCGCGGCGGACTCGGCATGCCCGATGTTGGACTTCACCGAGCCGATCGCGATCCGCCGGCCGGTCAGGTCCTGGTCCTCGTAGGCCCGCATCAGTCCGCTGATCTCGATGGGGTCGCCGAGGGCGGTGCCGGTGCCGTGCGCCTCGACGTAGGTGATCGCCCGCGGGTCGAGGCCCGAGCGGGCGGTCGCCGCGGCGATCAGCTCGCCCTGCGCCCGGGGGCTGGGCACGCTGTAGCCCTTGCTGGCGCCGCCGTGGTTGACGGCCGAGCCGCGCAGCACCGCCAGGATGCGGTCGCCGTCGCGCTCGGCGGCCGACAGCTTCTTGAGCAGGACCGCGCCGGTCCCCTCCCCCGGTACGTAGCCGTCGCCGCCCTCGCCGAAGCTGCGGCACCGGCCGTCGCTGGAGAGGAAGCCGCGCTGGCTGAGCTGGAGGTACTTCACCGGGTGGCTGGTGACGTTCACGCCGCCGGCCACCGCCACCTCGCAGTCGCCGTCGCGCAGCGCCTGGCCGGCCAGGTGCAGGGTGACCAGCGAGGACGAGCACATGGTGTCCACCGCGACGCTGGGGCCGGTGAAGCCGAAGAAGTACGAGGCGCGGTTGGCCACCGAGGCGTAGGAGGACGAGGTCGCCGCCCCGGTGCCGCGCAGCGCCTCGTCGACGCCGTAGAGCTGGTAGTGGCCGTACATCATGCCGACGAACAGGCCGGTGCGGCCGCGGTTGGCCTTCTGCCGGGTGTAGCCGGCGTCCTCCAACAGGTGCCAGACCGTCTGGAGGAACAGCCGCTCCTGGGGGTCGAGGTGGTCGGCCTCGGTCTTGGACATCCGGAAGAACATCGGGTCGAAGGCGAACGGGTCGGACAGGAAACCGCCCCACTTCGCCGCGGTCCGGCCGGGCGTCTGCGGGTCCGGGTCGTAGTACCGGGAGTGGTCCCAGCGGTCCGCCGGCACCTCCTCGATGCAGTCGGTGCCCTCGCGCAGGTTGCGCCAGAAGGCGTCGAGGGTGTCGGCCTGCGGGTAGCGACCGGCCACGCCGATGATCGCGATGGCGTCGTCGTCCGTGGGGTCGGCGGGCGCCGCGGCCCCCTCGGTCGGGGCGTCGCCGGGGGCGTCGGTGGCCGTGGTCGCGGTGCCGGCGGCCGCGGTGGCGTCCGCGTCGCCGGGGGCGTCAGTGCCCAGCGCCGCCGCCAGTGCCTCGGGGTGCTTCGCCGTGAAGTACCCGGCCAGTTCGCGCACCGTGAGGTACTCGAAGAACAGCGTCTTCGACAGCGGCCCGAAGTGTTCCTCCAACCGCCGCGTCAGGCTCATCACCAGCAGCGAGTCGATGCCGTACCGCTCGAAGGACTCGTCGACGTCCACCTGGTCGGCGGGCATCCGCAGTTCCTCCGCCAACAGGCCGACGAGGTACTCCTCGGTGCGCGGGCCGAGGTCCGGACCCGCGGCGGACGGCCGGCCCCCGGACCCGGCGGCCGGCTCCGGCACGACGGCGGACGTGCCGGCCGGCGCGGCGGTGGCAGCCGGGACGGCGGCGCCGGCCGGTGCCGCGGGCGCGGCGCCGGGTTCGCCGCCGGGCAGGGCGCGGGCGACGGCGTCCTGGTCGCCCTGGGCCACCAGCACCCGCGGCGCGCCCGCCGCCAGTGCCCGCTCCCAGGCGTCCAGGGCCGCCGTGCTCTGAAGCGGCACCATGCCCAGCCCGTCGCGCAGCGCGGCCACCGCAGCGGCGTCGGCGGTCATCCCGCCGTCCCGCCACAGCGGCCAGTCCACCGCCAGGCTCCGGCCCGCGCGCAGTCCGCCGTGGCGGGCGGCGTCGCGGGCGGTGAGGAAGGCCCCCAGGAACGCGTTGGCGTAGGCGTAGGACGACTGCCCGACGCCGCCCAGGACCGCGGCGAGCGAGGAGAAGGCGCAGAAGTAGGCCAGCGGTTCGTCGCGGGTCGCCTCGTCCAGCCACAGCGCGCCGAGCACCTTCGGCCCGAGCACCGCGTCCGCGTCCGCCCGCGTCGTGCGCAGGACGAAGCCGTCGCGCAGCACGCCCGCGGCGTGCACGACGCCGGTGAGGGCGCCGAAGCGGCGCCTGGTCTCCCGGACGACCGCGTCCACCTCGGCCCGGCGGGAGACGTCCGCCCGCAGGTGCACGATCCGGCCGCCGTCCGCGGCCGCCCGGGCCATCGCCGCCGCGGCGTCGGGGCCCGGCTCGGAACGGCTCACCAGGACCACCGTGCCCGCGGTGCGGGCGGCGATCCGCTCGGCGACGAGGACGCCCAGGCGTCCGGTCCCGCCGGTGACCAGGTGCACCCCGCCGGTGCCGAACGGGGCGTCCGGCAGGGCCGAGTGGGGCGGGGTGACGGCCCGCCAGGTGCGGGTGCGGCGGCCCGTCGCGTCGGCCAGGACCTCGACCGGGCCGTCGTCCGCCGCGAGTTCCGCCAGCAGTGCGGTGTGCGGGTCGCGGTCGTCGGCGCAGGCCAGGGTGGTGAGCTGCAGGTGCGGCTGCTCCAGCCGCACCGAGCGGGCGAAGCCGCCCATCGCCTCGTCGAGCGCGGCGTGCGGGGAGTCCGTCCGGTGGGCGTAGAGGTAGCGCAGCGGGCCCAGCCGCCGGGCCGTCCAGCCGCGGCAGAACTCCAGGGCGGCGCCGAAGCCGACGTCGAGGGCGTGCTCGGCGTCGCCGGTGCGCGGGGCGAGGTGCACCACCCGCACCGGGTCCGGGCCGGCCGCCGCCGTCGCGGCCCGCTCCAGCGCCCGCGCCGCGTCCGGTGCGGAGCGCAGCGGCAGCAGGACGGCGTGCGCGCCGCCGGTGCCGGCCTCGACGGCCGCCGCCAGGTCCGCGCCGCCGGTGCCGGCGGTGCCGTCGGTGCCGGAGGCGTCCAGGACGAGCACGGTGCCGCGCGGCGCCGCGGGGGCGGCGGCGGGCAGCGGCGTCCACTCCGGCACGTAGCTGCCGGTCCCGGCCGTGTCCGGCCGGCCCGTCCCGGGCCCGTCCGCGGGGCCCGCGCCGGGCACCGGGCGCAGCGTGAACCCGTCGATGCGGGCGACGACCAGGCCGTCCGCGTCGGCCAGGCGGATGTCGAAGACCGCGCCCCGGCCGGCGCGGGTGACGTGCGCGTAGCGGGCCCGGGTGGCGTCGCCGAGGAGTTCGACGGCGCGGATCGCGTACGGCAGGTGGGGCCGGTCGGCGGAGTCGGCCGCGAACACCCCGACGGCCTGGAGCGCGGCGTCGAACACCGCGGGGTGGAAGCGGTAGTCGGCCGCCGTGTCCCGCAACGCGGCGGGCAGGCTCAGCACCGCCAGCGCCTCGTCGGTGCCGTGGGCGACCTCGTCGAGGAGCGCCAGGCAGGGCCCGTAGGCGAAGTCGTGCCGGGTGAAGACGGCGTAGCACTCCTCGTGCGTGCGCACCGTGGTGCAGCGGGCGCGGACCGCGGACGGGTCCAACCGCCTTTCTGCCGCGTCCACTTCGGGGTCGACGGCGGGGGCGACGGCGGGATCGGCGGCGGTACCGGCGGCGGAATCGACTGCGGGGGCCGTGAAGTGGAGGCGTCCGCTGCCGTGCACGGCCCGTTCGCCGCGCGCGTCGACGCCGACCAGCTCGAAGCGGGCGGTGGCGGCGTCCTCGCCGGGGGTCAGCCGCAGGCGGACGCGCCGGGGCCCGTCGTCGAGGGTGACCGGGGCGGCCCAGACGACGTCCTCGATGCGGGTCGCGCGGGGGCCGTCGGCGGGGGCGCCGTGGGCGAGTTCGCCGGCGAGGCGGGCCATGTCGAGATAGGCGACGCCGGGCAGCACCGGGGTGCCCGCCACGACGTGGTCGCGCAGGAAGAACTCGGCGCCGGTCAGGGTCTTGTCGAAGGCGGTGCCGCGGAAGGTGGAGACGTTGCGGTCCAGCAGGTCCCGGTGGAGCGCGGGTGCGGCGGCCGGGGCGGCGGGGCGCTCCGGCGCGGCCGGGCCCGGGGCCACCCAGTGGCGGGTGCGGGCGAAGGGGTAGGTGGGCAGCGCGATGCGGCGCGCGGCCGGCGCCCCGACCGGTGCGTGCGCACGCCAGTCGACGTCCGCGCCGCCGGCCCAGCGCCGGGCCAGCTCGACCGGGGCGAGCCCGAGGGGCGCCCCGTCCGTCGCGGCGGCGGGCCGCCCGGCCGGGACCCGACCGCGGAGAGCGGCGGGGTGGGTGGCGTCCCGGGCGGCGGCCGCCAGCGCGGCGAGGAGTGCGGCGCGGTCGTCGGTGACGATCGCCAGCCGCTCCTCGAACGCCTCGCGGCCGACCTGGAGGGTGTGCGCCACGTCCGCCAGCGCCACGGTGCCGGCGTGCAGGAACCGGGCGAGGCGGTCGGCGGTCTCGGCGAGCGCCTCGGCGGTCCGGGCGGACAGCGGGAAGACCAGCGTGCCGTGCGGCGCCGCCGCGTCCCGGCGCGGCCGCACGGCCTCCTCCAGGACGACGTGGGCGGTGGCGCCCCCGAAGCCGAAGGAGCTCACCCCGGCCCGGCGCGGCAGTACCCGCCCGTCGGGGCCCTGGGGCGCCGGCCACGGCCGGGTGCGGTCCACGACCTCGAACGGCGTGCCCGTGAAGTCCACGTAGGGGTTGCGGCGTTCGTAGTGGAGGGTGGCCGGGATCTCGGCGTGCCGCATCGCCAGCACCGTCTTGATGAGCCCGGCGATGCCGGCGGCGCCTTCCAGGTGGCCGATGTTGGTCTTCACCGAGCCCACCAGGCAGGTCGGCCGGTCCGGTACGGGGGTGCCCGCGTCGCGGTGGAGCGCGGCGAAGGCGTCCTTCAGGCCGGCGATCTCGATGGGGTCGCCGAGCGCGGTGCCGGTGCCGTGCGCCTCCAGGTAGCCGACGGTGGCCGGGTCGGTGCCGGCCCTGCGGTGCGCGGCGAGGACGAGGTCGGCCTGGGCGTTGGGGTTCGGTGAGGTCAGCGAGTTGGTGCGGCCGCCGTGGCCCACCTCCACCGCCTTGATCACGGCGTGCACCGGGTCGTCGTCCCGCTCCGCGGCGGCCCGCGGCTTGAGCAGCACCACGCCGACGCCCTCGCCGCGCACGTAGCCGTTGGCGCGGCTGTCGAACGCCTTGCAGCGCCCGTCCTCGCTCAGCATCTCGCCGCGGCTGAGCGCGACGTACAGCGCGGGGCTGAGGATCAGGTTGACCCCGCCGGCCAGCGCCAGGTCGCAACTGCCCTCGTGCAGGGCGGTCACGGCCTGCTCGACGGCGGTCAGCGAACTGGAGCAGGCGGTGTCCACCGCGACGCTGGGGCCGCGCAGGTCCAGCAGGTACGACACGCGGTTGGGGATGACCGACAGCGCGGAGCCGGTGACGGTGTGGCCCTCGATGCCGCGGCCCGCCGCCCGCTGCACCTCGGGGTAGTCGGAGTTGGTGACGCCGAGGAAGACGCCCACGCGCCGGCCCGCCAGGTCGCCCGGCCGGTAGCCGGCGTCCTCCACCGCGGTCCACACCGCTTCCAGCACCAGGCGCTGTTGCGGGTCCATCAGTTCGGCCTCGCGGGGCGAGATGCCGAAGAACGCCGCGTCGAAGCGGTCCACGTCGGGCAGGAAGCCGCCCCACCGCGACCGCGAGGTGCCGCCGCCCGCGCGCCCCGCCCGCGGTGCGTCGGGTGCGGCCGGTGCGTCCTCGGCGTAGTCGCGCCAGTCCCAGCGGTCGGCGGGGATCTCCTGGATCAGGTCCCGCCCGCTCACGAGGTGGTCCCAGAAGGCGTCGAGGTCGACGGAGGAGGGGAAGCGCCCGGCCATGCCGATGATCGCCACGTCCGTGTCGCCGGCGGGGTGCGGGCCGTCGGCCGGGGCCGGCGCCACCGCGGGGGCCGGCAGCTGCGCCGCACGGTCGCCGGTGAGCGCGGCGGGGGCCGGCGCGCCGTAGGCCGCGGCGAGGCGCTGGGGGTGGGCGCCGTACAGGTGCGGGACCAGGGTGGTCAGGGTCGGGTACTGGTAGAAGAGCGTCGGGTTGGCGGGGATGCCGAAGCGCCGCTGGAGCGCGGTGCTCAGGGCGGTGAAGGTCACCGAGTTCATGCCCAGCTCGCCCAACGGCGCGTCCGACGGGACCGCTTCGGCGGGCAGGTTCACCAACTCCCCGATCATGGCGGCGAGTTCGGCGTGCAGTCGGTCCTGGTGGCCGGTGCGGCCCTGCGGGGCGGCGGGCGCGCCCGGCTCGGCGTCGCCGGTACCGTGCGCGGCGCGCAGCGCGGCGAGTTCCCGGGCCGCCAGGGCGGTGCGGTCCACCTTGCCGTTCAGGGTCTGCGGGAAGGACCGCAGCCGCACCAGCACGTCCGGGACCATGTACTCCGGGAGCCACGCGCGCAGCGCGTCCTTGTCGACCGCGGCGGCTCCCTCGGTGCTGTCGGGGCTGTCGGGGCTGCCGGGGCTGCCGGTGCCGTCGGTGCCGAGGTAGAAGGCGCGCAGGCCGACGTTGCCCGGGGTGACCTCGCGGGCCACGACCACGGCCTCGCGCACCCCCGGCAGGCGGCGCAGCGTCGCCTCGATCTCGGTCAGTTCCACCCGGAAACCGCGGACCTTGACCTGGGAGTCGATCCGGCCCAGGTAGCCGATCCGGCCGTCCGGCAGGCGGCGCACCAGATCGCCGGTGCGGTACAGGCGCGGCGAGGGGCCGTCGGCGAGCGGGTTGGCGACGAACCGCTCGCGGGTCAGCTCGGGTCGGCCCAGGTAGCCGCGGGCCAGGCCGTCGCCGCCGATGTAGAGCTCACCGGGCACGCCGACGGGCAGCGGGGTCCGGTGCTCGTCGAGGACGTAGAGCTGGGTGTTGGCCAACGGGCGGCCGATGGTGACCGGGGCGCCGGGCAGGAGGCGGTCCGCCGCGGACCAGATGGTGGTCTCGGTGGGGCCGAAGAGGTTCCACACCTGTCCGCAGCCGGCGGTCAGCCGGTCGGCGGTGTCCTGGTCCAGCGCCTCGCCGCCGCACAGCACCTTCAGCGCCGGGTCGCCCGGCCAGCCGGCGGCCAACAGCATCTTCCAGGTGGCGGGCGTGGCCTGGACGACGGTGGGGCGGGCGGCCTCCAGGGCGGCGCGCAGCCGCACGCCGTCCCGGGCGTCCTCGGTGGGCAGGATCTCCACCCGGCCGCCGGTGATCAGCGGGCCGTAGAGCTCCAGCCCCGCGATGTCGAAGCAGACCGTGGTCAGCGCCAACAGGCGGTCGTCGGGGCCGAGCCCGGGCTCGCGGGCCATGGAGACGAGGAAGTTGACCAGCGCCCGGTGGCCGACCTCGACGCCCTTGGGCTCACCGGTGGAGCCGGAGGTGTACAGGACGTAGGCGGTGTCCTCGGCGGTGGCGCCGGGCACCGGACCGGCACCGGGCGAGGCCGCGATGAGCTCGTGGTCGCGGTCGAGGACGACGGTCTCCGGCACGGCGCCGGCGAGCAGGTGCTCGGTCGAGGAGTGGGCGACGAGCAGGTGCAGCCGGGCGTCGGCCGCCATGTGGGCGAGCCGGGCGGTCGGGTAGGACGGGTCCAGCGGCACGTAGGCGCCGCCGGCCTTCAGCACCGCGAGGAGGGCGACGAGCAGGTCCGCGGACCGCTCCATCAGCACGCCGACCGTGCGGCCGGGGGCGGCGCCGCGCGCCCGCAGGTGGCCGGCCAGCCGGTCGACGCGGTCCGCGAGTGCCCGGTACGTCAGGCGCTGCGCGCCGCAGACCACCGCGACGGCGTCGGGCCGGGCGGCCGCCTGCTCGTCGACGAGTTCGCACACCAGCCGGTCGCGCGGGTAGTCCCGCCGGGTGGCGTTCCACTCCTCGTGGAGGGCGCGCCGCTCCTCGGGGGCCAGCAAGTCGGCGGTGGCGACGGGCCGGTCGGGCGCGGCGACCAGGGCGTCCAGCAGCCGCACGAAGCCCGCGCCGAGGCGCTGGACGGTGTCCTCGTCGAACAGGTCCGGGTTGTACTTGACGGTGTAGCGGCAGCCGTCGCGCTCCTCGATGACCTCCAGGGTGACGTCGAACTCGCCCTCCTGGTGCACCCCGTCGACCATGCCGCGGACCAGGCCGTCCTGGGCGCGCCCGCGGTCCAGCCAGTTCTGGAAGTAGAAGGCGGCCTGGAACAACGGGCCGGCGGTGCCCCGGCCGTCCTCCTGGAGGGCCCGGGCGACGTCGATGAGCGGGTACGCGCTGTGCTCCAGCGCCTCGGAGACGGTGCGCGAGACCTGGCCCAGCAGTGCCGTGAAGGCGGCGTCCGGCGCCACCTCCTGGTCCAGCACGACCATGTTCATGAAGTAGCCGAGGACGTCGTCGAAGCCGTCGGCGGGGCGCCCGGTGGTGGGGGTGCCGACGAGGATGCGGCGCTGGGCGCTGTGGCGGTGCAGCAGCGCGACGTAGGCCGCCACCAGCACGACGTACAGCGACACCCGCTGCGTGCGGGCGAGCCGCTTGGCGGCGTCGGTCAGCGCGGCGTCGATCCGGCCCTCGACGCTGGCCCCGCGGTAGCTGGGCACCGCGGGCCGCGGCCGGTCCAACGGCAGCTGGAGCACCGGCAGTTCGCCGTGCAGCCGCCGGGTCCAGTACGCCCGCAGCCGCTCCCCCTCGGGGCCGGCCAGCAGGGCGTGCTGGCGGGTGGTGAAGTCGGTGTAGGTGGCGGACGGGGCGGTGGCCGACGGGGCGCGGCCCTGGGCCGCGGCCCGGTAGGCGTCCTCCAGTTCGCGCAGGAAGACGCCGATCGAGACGCCGTCGAAGACGAGGTGGTGGAAGACCAGCAGCAGCGCCCGGCGGCCGTCGGCGAGGCTGTGCAGTGTGGCGCGCAGCAGCGGGCCGCGGGCCAGGTCGAAGGGGCGGCGGACCTCCTCGCGCAGCCGCTGAAGCACCACCGCGTCGTCGGTGACGGTCAGGTACCGCTGGACGAAGGAGAGTTCCTGCCAGCCGTCGACGGACAGGAACGGCTCGCCGTCCTCGGTGCGGACGGTGGCGCGCAGCTGCGGGTGCCGGTCCAGCAGGCTCTGCAGGGCGGTGCGCAGCGCCGTGACGTCCACGTCCGGGGCCAGCCAGGAGGCCAGCGGCAGGTTGTAGGCGCCTGCGCCGTCGGCCAGTTGCTCCACGACCCACAGGGCGTACTGCCCGCGCGAGAGCGGGTGGCGGGTGGCGGGCGGGGTCACCTCGGGCGCGCCGAGGACGTAGGCGGCGGGCCTGGCAGGCGCGGCCGGCGCCGCGGTCCCGGCCGGCGCGGCCGGTGCCGGGGGTGCGGCGGTGGGCACGGGGGCCGGTGCGGGGGCCGGGTCCGGGCCGGTCAGCACGCCACTGGCGAGGAAGTGTGCGGCCGCCTCGCGCAGCGTGGGGTACTCGTAGAAGTCGTTCAGCTCGACCGTGGCGCCGAACTCGTCGGCGATGCCGGAGACGATCTTCATGCCGGTCAGCGAGTCGAAGCCGTACTCCTGGAGCGGCAGGTCGGGGCTGATCTCCTCGTCGATCTTCAGGGCGCGTCGGGCGACCGCCACCAGGCGGGCGAGCACGGCGTCCTGGGAGCCGTCGGCCGGGCCGGCCGCCGCTCGGGCGGCCGGTTGCGGCACGGTGTCGGCCGCCGGGCCGGCCACCGCCCCGTCACTGCGGCCGGTGACCACGCTCTGCCCGAGGTCGGTGCCGTCGGAGGCGGTGCCGCCGCGTACCGTCACGGCCTCGAAGCCGGCCTCCCGCAGCAGCCGCTGCCAGGTCTCGGGGGTGGCCAACGGGGCGTCGGCCATGCGCAGTTCGGCGTCCTGCGACAGCCACCAGCCCTCCAGGACCCCGCCGCCGACGGTGTTGCTGCTGCGCAGGGTGGTGAGCTCGTTGAGGACGAGCCGGCCGCCCGGCTTGAGCAGGTGCTTGGCCTTGCCCAGGGTGGTCCGCAGGTCGCGGGTGGCGTGCACCACGTTGGTGGCCACCACCACGTCGAAGGTGCCGGGTTCGAAGCCCTGGCGGGCGACGTCCTTCTCCAGGTCCAGGACCCGGAACACGGTGTACGGGTACTGCCGCCCCAACTGCTCCTGGCCGTGTTCGAGGAAGCGGGCGGAGATGTCGGTGAACCAGTACTCCGCCCGGTCGGCGTGGGCGGCCAGCACCGGCAGCACCCGCTCGCTGGTCGCGCCCGTCCCGGCGCCCAGCTCCAGCACCCGGATCCGCTCGCCGGCGGGCCGGGCGGCCAGGTGCGCGCGGACGGCGTCGGCGACCATGTCGTTGAAGCAGTCGGTGAGCGGATTGCCCTTGTAGAAGTCCTTGACCAGGTCCATCGACGCGTCGGGGAACATGATCTCGGTGGCCCGCAACGTGCCGCGCAGCACCTCCGGATAGCGCTCCAGGCACATCCGGGTGAGCGTCACCACGGGCGCCAGGTCGGGGTGTTCGACGGCCAGCCGGTCGAAGGCCGTGCGCAGCGCGTCCGCCCCGACGGGGGCGGTGTCGACGGCGGGCAGGGCGCGGACCCGGTCGCCCTCGTCGACCAGGTGGCCGGCGCGGACCAGCATGTTGAGCAGCGCGCGGAGCTGGCGGGCGAACTTGGCCGGCACGCCGAGCCGTTCGGCCAGCCCCTCGACGGGCTGGACCTCGCCGGAGCGGGCGAAGACGCCCATCCGTTGGAAGGCGCCCAGCAGCGCGGTCTCGCTCAGCTCGTCGAGGCGCCGGTGGGCCGCCGCCACCCGGTCGATGCCCGGGTCCGCCGACGGGACGGTCGCCAGGCCCAGGGCCGCCAGCGCGCCGGCGTGCGCGCGGATCGGCATCACCTGCGGCGTGCGGCCCGCCAGGACCAGCGGGATCGCGTCCAGCCCGTCGCGCGGCCCGAACGCCTCGACGCCGAGCTCGGCGAACATCTGCCGCAGTCCCGGCCGGTCGCCGGAGCCGACCTCGCCCCAGTAGCCCCAGTTGACGACCCGCACCGGGTAGGGCAGCCGCTGGTCGAGGTCGAGGGCGTAGGCGTCCTCGAAGGCGGTGGCGGTGGTGTACGTCCCGTTGCCCGCGGAGCCGGCGAAGGCGCCCATGGAGGAGAAGAACGCCAGGAAGTCCAGCGGCGCGTCGCCCAGCGCCGCGGCGAGGGCCGCGCAGCCCTCCATCTTCACCGCGACGGCGGCCCGGAACGCGTCCTCGGTCAGCTCGGCCAGCGCGCTGTTGTTGAAGACCATCGCGGAGTGGAACACGCCGTGCAGCGCGCCGAAGTGGGTGCGGGCCGCCTCGACGGCCCGGCGCACGCCGTCCTCACCGGCGGCGTCGCCCGCCACGTGGAGCACGTCGCCGCCGGCCGCCCGGACCCGTTCGATCGTGTCGCGCTGCGCCGCGTCGGGCGCGGTGCGGCTGAGCCAGACCAGCCGGGCCCGGTGGGTGCGGGCCAGTTCCTCGCTCAGCGCCCGGCCGATGCCGCCGGTGCCGCCGACGACGAGGTACACGCCCCCGTCGCGGAAGACCGGATGCTGCGGGCGCTGCGGGGCGAGCTCGGTCAGCCGGCGCACGTACCGGACGCCGCGGCGCAGCACGACGGTGTCGCCGGCGCGGTCGCCCGGCTCGGCCACCACGGCGGCTGCCAGGCGGGCCCGGCCCGGCTCGTCCCCGGCCTCGGCCGCGTCGAGGTCCACGCAGACGGCCCGCAGCCCCGGCACCTCCTTGGGCAGGACCTGGGTCAGGCCCTGGAGGGCGGCGGCGTGCGGGTTGCCCCCGCTGCCGGTGGGCAGCCGGTGCACGTCGCTGGTGACGACGGTGAGCGTGCGGGCGCGGGACGTGCGGGTGAGGTGCCCGGCGAGCCGGAACAGCGTGGTGATGCCGGCCTCCTGGTCCTCGGCCAGGGACGCGGCGCGGGCGCCCGGGGACCGGACGCCGGCGAGGTGGTACACCCGGTCGGCGACCGCGGCGTCCGCCGCCCAGTCCGCGGCGGCGGCCCGGTCCAGTCGGACGGTGCGCACGGCGGCGCCGGGGTGGCGGGCCGCGAGGGCGTCGGCCAGGGGGTGGGACGCCTCGGTGGCGAGGATCAGGACGCGTGTGGCGGCGGGGGCGGCCGGCGGGTCGGACGGACGGTCGGCCGCGGTCCACACCGGGCCGTAGTACGCCATGGCGGCGCCGGACGACGCCGGTTCGCGGGGCGGGGCGGCGACCGGTTCGGCCGCCGCTGCGGCGGGCCGCCGGCGCACCTCGGGTATCCAGTAGCGCTTGCGGGCGAAGGCGTAGGTGGGCAGGGCGGTGCGCAGGGCGCTGCCCGGTGTGCGCAGCCGCGCCCAGTCCACCTGCGCGCCCCGGGTCCACAGGTCGGCGACGGTGGTCAGGTCCGCGTCGTCCAGGGCCCGTTCGAGGCGGGCGCGGGCCTCCGCGGTCAGGCCGTCGCGGCCGGTCAGGACCGCGTGCGCGACCTGCTCGGTCCGGCCGTCGGCGAAGTCCCGCAGGAGCGCCCGGGCCTGTGCGAGGTCGTGGGCGACGAACGCCAGCCGGGCGTCCATCGGTTCGCGGCCGACCTGGAGGGTGTGGGCGACGTCCGCCAGGTACCGTCCGTCGGCGGGGGCGTCGGTCGCGTCGGCGGGGACGTCGGCGGGGACGTCGGCGGCCGGCGCGGGGGCGTCGAGGGAGGCGGCGAGGGTGTGCAGGGTCGCGCCCGCGAGGGCGGCCGTCGGCACCTCGATCCCGAGGTCCTCGTGCAACCGCTGGGCCAGTTTGGCCTGTTCGGCGGGGCCGAAGCCGAAGTCGGCGAGGTCGGCGTCGGCGTCGAGTTCGCTCTCCTGCACGCCCAGCACCTCGGCGGCCAGCCGGGCGCACCGTGCCAGGTGCGCGGGCTCCGCCGCGGCGGGGGCGGCGGCCGGTTCGGGGGATACCGGGGCGGGGGCGTCGGCCAGGAAGTCGGCCAGCCGCCCGGCCTGTTCGCGCAGTCGCTCCGGGGTGCGGGCGGAGACCACCAGCAGCTGGGGTCCGCCCGTCGAGCCGGTGCGTTCCCGCTCGGGGAGGTACTCCTCGACGACCACGTGGGCGTTGGCGCCGCCGCCGCCGAACGAGCTCACGCCGGCGGTGCGCGGCAGCACCACCGGTCGGCCGTCCGCGCCCGGTGCGGTCCGGCGCGGCCAGTCGGCCAGTTCCTGCTGCACGGTGAACGGGGTGGCCGCGAAGTCGATCTCCGGGTTCGGCTCGGCCGAGTGCAGCGACGGGGCGAGCTGGCCGTGGCGCATCTGGAGCAGCACCTTGGTGAGCCCGGCGATGCCGGCGGCCGACTCCAGGTGCCCGATGTTGGACTTCACCGACCCGACGGCGACCGTGCCCGGTGCGGCCGGGTCGTTCCCCGCGAGCGCTTCTTGGAGGCCGGCGATCTCGATCGGGTCGCCGAGCGGGGTGCCGGTGCCGTGCGCCTCGACGTAGCTGACGTCGCGCGGGTCCACGCCCGCCCGCCGCAGCGCGGCCTTGATCACCTCGGCCTGGGCGGTGGGGCTGGGGACGGTGTAACCGACGGTCTTGCCGCCGGCGTTGACGGCCGAGCCCCGGATGACGCCGTGGATCCGGTCGCCGTCGGCCACCGCGCGGCGCAGCGGCTTGAGCAGGACGGCGCCCACGCCCTCGCCCGCGACGAAGCCGTCCGCACCGGTGCCGAAGCTCTTGCAGCGGTCGTCGTGGGAGACCATGTTGCGCCGCGAGTACAGGGCCAGGTGCTTGGGGTGCAGGATGAGGTTGACGCCGCCGGCGATCGCGGCGTTGCACTCGCCGCGGCGCAGGCTCTCGCAGGCCAGGTGCACGGCGGTGAGCGAGGCCGAGCAGGCGGTGTCGATCGCCATGCTGGGGCCGGTCAGGTCCAGGACGTGCGAGACGCGGTTGGCCAGCGACCAGTGGTCGCTGTGGGCGTCGGTGGGCGCCCCGAGGGCGGCCGCCTCGCCGCCCATCCACTCGTAGTTGCTGTTCATCAGGCCGACGAAGACGCCGACGGGGTTGTCCCGGCCCAGGGTGCGCGGCGGGTAGCCGGCGTCCTCCAGGGTCTCCCAGGCCGTCTGGAGGAAGAGCCGCTCCTGCGGGTCCATGTTCTCGGCGACGGTCGGCGAGATGTGGAAGAACAGCGGGTCGAACTTGTCCACGTCGGTGAGGAAGCCGGCCCACTTGGTGTGGGCGCGCAGGGCGTCGGCGCCGTCCGGGGCGTAGTGCTCGGCCGCGTCCCAGCGCTCCGGCGGGACCTCGGTGATGCAGTGCCGGCCGTCCCGGAGGTTCGCCCACAGCGCGTCGGGAGTGTCGGCGAGCGGGTACCGCCCGGCCAGTCCGACGACGGCGATGCCCTCGTCGGCGTCGCCCCCGGGCCGTGCCGTCGCCACCTGCCGCAGCAGCTTGACCAGCAGAGCGCGCTTGTTGTCCATGGTCCCTTCCCCGTTTGCCCCGTGTACCGCCCGGTCTGCCCGGGCCGCCCGGTCCGGGCGGTCCTCGGGTACCGCATGTCCTTGCTGTGCCGGCCCCGCCGTCACACGTCAGCCCCGCCGTCTGACCCCGGCCGCGGCGCGGCGCGAGGTCCGCCGCGGCGCCGCGGCGCCCTCGGCGCCGTCACCCCCCGGCTCCCCGCCCTCGTGCCAGCTGCCGACGAGGTGGTCGGTGAAGGCGCGGATGGTGGGGTACTCGATGAACGAGGACGAGGGCACCGGCCGGCCCAGCTCGGTCCCGAGCCGCGCCGTGATGTCGATGAGGATCAGCGAGTCCACGTCCATGTCGAACAGGTTCCGGTCCAGGTCCGGCAGGTCGTCGGCGCGCCGGCCGAGCACCGTCGCCACCTGCGTGCGGACGTAGTCCTGGATGATCCGGCGCTGCTCCGCGGCGTCCGCGGCCTCGATGCGCGGCCGCAGCGTCGCACCCCCGGCCGGTGCGGCGGGCGCGGGTGCGGCGGGTGCCGGGGCGCCGGCCGACGGCGCGGGTGCGGCCGGCGGCTCGACCCAGTGCCGGGTGCGCTCGAAGGGGTAGGTGGGCAGCGGCACCCGGCGCGCCAGTTCCGCGGGGTACCTGGCCTGCCAGTCCACCGCGACACCGCGGGTCCAGACCTCCCCCAGGGCGTGCAGCAGCGCTTCGAGGGCGGTGGTGTCCGGGGCGCCGGCCGGTACCGCGTCGACGGCCAGCATCCCGGCCTCGGCCAGCAGCGCCTCCAGGGCCCGCGGGTCGGCCTCGGCGGCCGGCGGCTTGGCCCAGAAGGCGGGGTCGGCCGCCTCCTGCGGCTCCAACCAGCGCGCCTCCCCGCCGACGACCAACGGCAGCCCGGCGGGGGCGAGTCGGGCCGGCGGCACGGTCGGGGGCTCCCCCGCGTCGTGCGCCCGGGCCAGCTCCAGCGCGTCCGGCAGCGTCAGCACCCCGGCCAGCGCCCCGGCGACGGCCTGCCCCGGGCCCGAGCCGATCAGCGCGCCCCAGGTGACGCCCCAGCTCTCCCAGACGCGGGCCAGCGCGTACTGCAGGACGAAGTCGGCCACCCCGTCGCCGGTGGTCAGCAGCGCTTCGGGGCCGGTGACGGCGGGCAGTTCCAGTGCGGTGGCGCAGGCGTCGACGGCGGCGCGGAACTCCGGCAGGTCGCGGTAGAGCTCGACGGCGCCGGGGCCGGTGGCCGGTCCCGCGACGCCGCCGCCGAGCACCAGGGCGGCGGTGTCCCGGCCCTCCTCCGCCTCGTGGGTGGCGACCTGCTCGGGGTCGAGGATGGCCAGGGTGAGCGCGCCGTCGCCGGTGTCCCGGCAGACCGCCGCGCGGCGGTGCGGGTGCGCGGCCCGGCCGGCGGCCAGCGTGTGGGCGATCGCGCTCAGGTCGGCGTCGGGGGCGCTCCTGAGGTAGCGGGCGAGGTTGCCGGTGGCGCGGTCCAGGGCGGCGCCGGTACGGGCCGACAGCACCAGCAGTTCGGCGCCGCGCGGGCGGGCCGCCGGGGCCGGGGGCACCGGCTGCTCCAGGACGACGTGGGCGTTGGTCCCGCCGATGCCGAAGGAGCTCACGCCGGCGCGGCGCGGTCGCCCGCCGGTCTCCCACGCGGACAGTTCGGTGTGCACGGCGAACGGGCCGGCGGCGAAGTCGATGTCGGGGTTGGGGGCGCGGAAGTTGAGGCTGGGGACGAGGGTGCCCTCGCGCAGCATCAGCACGGTCTTGATCAGGCCCGCCATGCCGGCCGCGGTGTCGAGGTGGCCCACGTTGGTCTTGACCGAGCCCAGCGCGCAGCTGCCGGGTCCGCCGGCGTCCCCGAACGCCTCGGTGAGCGCGGCGACTTCGATGGGGTCGCCGAGCGGGGTGCCGGTGCCGTGCGCCTCGACGTAGCCGATGGTCTCGGGCGGGCAGTCGGCGACGTCCTGCGCCTCGGCGATCACCGCGGCCTGGCGGGTCACGCTGGGCGCGGTGTAGCCGGTCTTCGCCGAGCCGTCGTTGTTGACCGCGGAGCCCTTGATCACCGCGTGCACGGTGTCGCCGTCCGCGACGGCGTCGGCCAGCCGCTTGAGGACGACGACGCCCACCCCGGAGCCGATGACGGTGCCCGCGGCGTCGGCGTCGAAGGCCCGGCAGTGCCCGTCCGGGGAGAAGATCATGCCCTCTTGGTGGACGTACCCCCGGGTCTGCGGCACCCGCAGGTGGACGGCGCCGGCCAGGGCCATGTCGCACTCGCCGGCGAACAGGCTCAGGCAGGCGGTGTGCACCGCGACCAGGGAGGTGGAGCAGGCGGTGTTGATGTTGACGCTGGGGCCGCGCAGGTCGAGCTTGTAGGAGACGCGGGTGGCCAGGAAGTCCTTGTCGTTCGCCAGCATCAGCCGGTAGTGGCCGACGGAGGAGGCGGTGCGGTAGCGCTCGGCGAGGTTGTGCAGCAGGTAGGTGTTCATGCCCGCGCCGGCGAAGACGCCGATCTGCCCGTCGTAGCCGGACGGTTCGTACCCGGCGTCCTCCAGGGCCTGGTGGGCGCACTCCAGGAAGTGCCGGTGCTGCGGGTCGAGGATCTCCGCCTCGTCGCCGGGGACCTTGAAGTGACCGGCGTCGAAGGTCTCGACGTCCGGCAGCAGCTGCGCCGCCCGCACGTATCCGGGGTCGGCCAGTTCGTCCGGCCCGACGCCGGCCGCCAGCAGTTCCCCGTCGGTGAAGAAGGTCGTGGTCTCCCGACCGTCCTTGAGGTTCTGCCAGAACTCCGCCACCGACTCCGCGCCGGGAAAGCGGCAGGCCATGCCGACGACGGCCACGTCGGAGTCCCGGTACTCCCCGGTCTCCTGCGACCGGTCCTGCTCCCTCGCGTGCTCCATTGCCCCTCCTAGAGCTCGATGCCCATGTCGGCCGCCACGGTCCGCATGCCGAGGAAGCTCTGCGCGACGAACCGCGCCCCGTCCTCGGTGGCGTCCAGCTGCCGGAAGATGTCGATGAGTTCGCGCTCGTGCTCGGCGGTGTCCCCGCGGTGCTCGGCGATCTCCAGTACGACCCGCTTCATGCGCTCTTCGATGTCGGCGATGTTGGCGGCCCGCGGGAACTTGATGCTGAAGGTGGAGCGGTCGAAGTCCTTGTTCCGCGCCACCGACCTTTTGTGGCTGGAGGCGTTGAGCTTGTAGAACATGCAGTCCCAGTTCTTGAACGAGTAGTAGTTCAGGAGCGGGAACAACGTGCAGTGCGTCTCCAGCGGCGAGGAGTCGTAGAGCCCCTTGGCCTTGAGTTCGGCGACGATGCGGTCGGGGTCGTAGTCGTAGCGCATCGCGATGAACGGGAAGACGATCTTGGGGAGTTCGTCGTCCTCGGCGAAGAGGATCTGCTCGATCTCGCCGCGGAAGAGGTCGCTGGTGAAGCGCCGGCCGAAGGTCTGGTAGAAGTCCCGCACGATCTCGCGGACGTTGGACTCCATGGTGAGGATCTGCTGCGGGTCGGCGCACAGCGCGATGTAGGGGATGTTGTTCCGGACGGCGTGCAGGATGGCCCGGATGACGAAGAAGGTGCGGCAGGAGACGCACGGCAGCTTCTCGTCGAGGTACTTCCCCGGCTTCTTCGGCGCGGGCCGGTTGAAGACCTCCCGCATCATCGACTTGATGTTGTCGTCGTCGGAGTCGAGGACGAAGGTCGCGTCGATCTTCTGCTGTGCGAGCTTGATGTTCTCGGCGGCGTGCGCGCTCTCGAAGGGCACGTCGAAGGTGTAGGAGAGCACCCGCTTGCCGTATTCGTTGACGAACTTGTCCAGCATGTAGGTGCTGTCCTTGCCGCCGCTGTACATGAACAGGCAGTCGTAGTCGCCGTGCGGATTGGGTCCGGCGGCGGTGAACTCCTCGTAGACGCGGTTGGTGTAGGTGAAGTTCTCCAGCAGGTCGCTCGCGATGTCGAGCTTGCACAGGTTGCACACGCCCTCGTCGTCGAGGGTCACGCCGGGGTGCCCCTCCTTGAGGGCGCACATGGTGCACGAACGCATGGTTGACCTCCCCGTTCCGGATGCTCCGGTGATTGCCTGTATCGATGGATGCGCGTGCGGTGCGCGCTAGTTGGCGGACGGCTTGCGCGGGGTCCGCTCCGCGCGCCGCCGCCGCAGCTCCCCCAGGGGCGCGCGAGAGGACGGTGCGCGCCGCGCGGGGCGGGCGGCCGTCGCCACCGGGGCGGCCACGGCCGTCCGGGGGACGCGGTCCGGCCCGGGGGCCTGGCGTTCGACGTGCCGGGCCATCGAGCGGACCGTCGGGTACTTGAACATCTCCACCCGCGTCAGCGGCCCGTGGACGTCGGCCTTGAGCCGTGCCATGACCTGCATCAGCAGCAGTGAGTTGCCGCCGGTCTCGAAGAAGTTGTCCTCCACGCCGACCGCGTCGACGTTCAGCACCTCGCGCCAGATCCGGGCGATGGTCCGTTCGACGCCGCCGGCGGCGGGCGCGGCGGGCGTCCCGTCGGCGGGGCCCTGCGCCGGCCGCGGCAGCGCCTTGCGGTCGGTCTTGCCGTTGGCGGTGAGCGGGAGCCGGTCCAGTTCGACGAAGGCGGCCGGCACCATGTAGGCGGGCAGCGCCTGCCCCAGGTGGCGCCGGAGGTCCGCGGGGTCGATGCCGGGGCGGTGCGGCACGACGTAGCCGGTCAGGCGCCGGTCACCGGGGACGTCCTCCCGCACGATGACGGCCGCCCGGTCGACCGCGGGGTGGCCGAGCAGCGCGTCCTCGATCTCGCCGGGCTCGATGCGGTAGCCGTGCAGCTTGACCTGGTTGTCGACCCGGTCGAGGTACTCCAACGTCCCGTCGGGCCGGTGCCGTACGAGGTCGCCGGTGCGGTACAGCGCGCCCGCGGCCGGTTCGAGCGGGTCGGGCACGAACTTCTCGGCGGTCTGCTCCGGGCGGTCGAGGTAGCCCTCGGCCACGCCGTCCCCGCCGATGTACAGCTCGCCCGGGAAGCCGGGGGCGACCGGTTGCCGCCAGCGGTCCAGCACGTAGCAGCGGGTGTTGGCGATCGGGCGCCCGATGCCGATCCGCTCGGCGTCGTCCAGGCGGACGGCCGTGGACCAGATGGTGGTCTCGGTGGGCCCGTAGAGGTTCCACAGCTGTGCGCCGCGCGCCAGCAGGTCCCGGGCCAGGTCGCGGGGCAGCGCCTCGCCGCCGCACAGCACCCGCAGCGTCCGGCTGCCGGTCCACCCGGCCGCGATCAGCATCTTCCAGGTCGCCGGCGTCGCCTGCATCACGGTGGGCCGGCGCCGCTCCAACAACGCGCGCAGCGCGAAGCCGTCGCCGGCCGTCTCGGCCGGGGCGAGTTCCACGTGCCCGCCGCGGATCAGCGGCGCGTACAGCTCCAGGCCGGCGATGTCGAAGCAGACCGTGGTGACCGCGAGCAGGTGGTCGTCCTCGGTGATGCCGGGCGTAGTGGCCATGGCGCAGACGAAGTTGGTCAGCGCGCGGTGCCCGACCCTGACCCCCTTGGGGCGGCCCGTGGAGCCGGAGGTGTAGATGACGTAGGCGAGGCCGTCGTCGGGCTGGGGCCGGGCGGGTGCGGCGGGGTGGGCCGGTGCGCCCCGGTCGGGCCGGGCCCGGTCCAGCACCAGCACCTCGGCGTCGGTGGCCGGCAGCCCGTCGGCCAGTGCCGCTTCGCTGACGACCAGCGGCAGGCGGGTGTCGGCGAGCACGTGCGCGAGGCGCTCGCGCGGGTAGATCGGGTCCAGCGGGACGTACGCGGCGCCGGACTTCATGACGCCCAGCAAGGTGGCGACGAGGTCCGTCGAACGGTCCAGGTACACCCCGACGAGCGCGCCGGGCCCGATGCCGCGCGAGCGCAGCAGCGCCGCCAGTTCCTCGGCGCGGGCGTCCAGTTGGCGGTAGGTCAGGGTGGTGTGCCCGGCCGTGACGGCGGGCGCGTCCGGTCGCCGCCGGGCCTGCTCCTCGAAGAGGGCGTGGACGGGCCGGTCGCGGGGGTAGTCGGCGGCGGTGTCGTTCCAGTCGATCAGGGCGCGCCGGCGGTGGGCGTCGGAGCAGGTCGGCGTGCGGGTCAGGTCCGCGCCCGCGGGGCCGGCCGCGGCCCGCAGGAACGCGCCGGCGTGCTCGGCCAGCAAGGTGGCCGTCGCCTCGTCCAGCGCGCCGTCGGCGACCACCCATTCCATCCGGCCGGCGCCGCGCGGGACGCGGACCAGCAGCGCGGTGCCGGGGGCCGGGGCGGACGGGACCGCCGGGGCCGCCGCGTCATCGGTGAGCTCCACCGCGACGGGCAGGCCCAGCGCGGCCGGGCGGCGCCCGGCGAGCTGGGGGTAGCGGACCCAGACGTCCTGGCCGAAGGCACCGGCCCGGACGGCGTCCGTCACCCGCCGCGCCACCTCCTGGGCGAACGCGCCGATGCCGGTACCGGGCGTCAGCTCCGGCACCCGCAGCGGCACGCGCGGTGCGCGCAGCGCGTCGACGAACGGGTGCCCGGTGCCCCCGTCGGGGAGCCGCAGGTCCACGTCCCGGCCGGCGCCGTCGCCGATGCGGGCGAGGAAGGCCAGCAGACCGGCCAGCAGCCACTCGTCGCGGCGCAGTCCGGCGTCGGCGGCGGCCCGCGCCGCGCCGTCCGGCACCGCGACCGGGTACGTGCGGGGCGCGGCGCCGGGGGCGGGCGCCCCGGCCGCGTCCCGGCCGGGCAGTTCGACGGGCGCCAGTGCCGCCAGCCGGCGCACCCAGCGGCGTTCGTGGCGCAGGCCGGCGGCCTCGGCGCGGGTCGCGGCCTCGGCCAGCTCGGGGGTGGGGTCGGGCAGTCGGCGTCCGCGCAGGTCCCCGGCGGCGGGGTCCAGCGGAGCGCCGATGGCGGTGGTCAGCCCGGTCAGCCGCACGTCCTGGGTGCCGGTGGCCACCACGAGGCCGTCCCGGTCGGCCGCCAGCACCGTGCCGGCGGGCGCGCCGGAGCGCTCCGGCAGGACTTCCAGGCCGCCCACGAGCGCGGGCCGGCCGTGGAGGTCGAGTTTGGCGGTGCCGAAGCGGTTGTCGGCGTGCGCGCCGAACTCCGCGGCGCGCACGGTGGCGGACAGCTCCGCCGCCGGCCGCGTCCAGGACAGGAGGCCGGCGCCGTGCGGGCGGTCGTGGCGGCCGTGGTAGCTGCGCCCGGACAGGTCCTGCGGGCGGCGCCGCGCCTCGCCCCGGGCCAGTGCGTCGGCGAGTTCGGCGAAGGACTGCACGCCGGCGTCGAAGCACTTGACGTTCAGGGTGTGGCTGGTGTCGTCCGCGGCGACCTCGACCTCGCGCTGGGCGAGGACGTCGCCGGCGTCGGCCTCTTCGGTCATGACGTGCCAGGTGACGCCGTGGCGCTGGGCGCCCTGGAGGATCGCCCAGGTGGTGGCGTACACGCCGGCGTGCTCCGGCAGCAGCGCGTCGTGGAAGTTGACGGCCAGGCCGCGCGGCAGATCCAGCACCTCGGCGGGCAGCATGCGCAGGTTGGCGATGCTGAAGAGGTGGTCGAAGGGGCGCGCGGACAGGAAGTCCGTGAGGTCCGGGCCTAAGTCGCGGGTGGGCAGGCCCTGTTGGGCGGCCCACTGCCGGACGTCCGGGTTGGGCGAGACCACCCCGAGCACCGTGTGGCCGCGTTCGAGCAGCAGCTCGGCGCAGGACACCAGCAGCGTGTTCTCACCGATCAGATGGCAACTGAACGCATTCGACGTACCGCTCACTTCGCGCTTCCCCCGTTGTTCTCGCCGCCGAGCACGGAGAGCAGCTCGCCCAGCAGCTGGTCCACCTGCTCGTCGGACAGGTCCTCGACGACGCCGGCCAGTTGTGCCCCGTCGGCCCCGTGGGAGACGGGCGTCTCCCGGACCGTGGGACGCGGGGCCGGCGCACCGGTCCCGGCCGGTGCCGTCGCTGCCGCCGGCACCGCCGCGGTCGCTGGCGTCGCCGACCCAGACATTGGTGCCGTTGGTGCCGTGTGTGCCGTTGGTGCCGTCGCCTCCGCCGGCCGGTGCGGTCCGGACGCGGCGGGGGCGGCCCCCGCCAGCCGGGCCAGGGTCTGCGGGTGCTGCTCGCGGAAGTAGTCCGCGAGTCGTCCGATGGTCGTGTGCTCGAAGAGCAGGGGGGCCGGCAGCCGCCCGAAGTCGGCCTCCAGCGCCTGCTTGAGTTCGGGCACCACGAGCGAGTCGATGCCGTAGTCCTCGAACGGCGCCTCGGGGTCGAGTTGCGCCTCGGTCATCTCCAGCACGCGGGCGAACACGGCCTTCACCTGTCCCAGCGCGACCGCCGCCAGGTCCACCGGCGCCGGCTCCCCGGACACCGCGTCGGGCGACGCCTCGGGTGCCGCCGGTTGCGCCGGCCCGGCGGCCGTCCGCTCCGTGCGGGCCGCCTCGGCCGCCCCCGGCACCAGGACGGTGCCGTCGCTCTCGGCCGCGATCAGGCTCTGCTGGACCGGCCCCTCGGCGGTCGGCGGCAGTTCGTGCACGGTCGTGCCGTCGAACCCGCAGACCGCCAGCACGTCGCGCCACTTGGCGACGGTGAGCAACGGCGAGCCGGGGATCCGCAGGTCGGTGTCGCGGTACCGCCACCAGCCGCTGGTCAGGCCGAAGATCAACGGCAGGAAGTCGGCGAAGCCGGTCCCCTCGTTGGCCAGCACCACGCCGCCGGCGCGCAGCAACCGCTTGACGCCGAGCATGGTGTGCTCGATGGACGGGGTGACGTGGAAGACGTTGGTGCCCAGCACGACGTCGTAACTGTCCGGGGCGATGCCCTGGGCGACCGGGTCCGCGTCCACGTCGAAGACCGTGAACTCCGCGAACGGGTGGTCGGCCGCGAACTTCTTCCGGCCGTGCCGCACGAACGCACTGGTGATGTCGGTGTAGGTGAAGGTGACGTGCTCGGCGTACGGGGCCAGCGCCGCCAGGACGGGCCCGCTGGTGCTGCCCGTGCCCGAGCCGACCTCCAGGATCCGCAGGCGGGCCGTCGGGTCCGCCGCCAGCCGCTCGCGCACGATGTCCGCGACCGAGCGGGCCACCAGGGCGTTGTAGCTGTCGCTGAGCGCGCTGCCCCGGTAGATGCCGACCACCAGGTCCATGGAGCCACCGGGGAACAGCACGTCCATGTGGCTCTGCTCGCCGGTCACCACCTGCGGGAACGCCTCCAGGCAGCGGGCCAGGAGCGTCGCCACGGCCTCGATCTCCGGGTAGCGCGCGATGAGTTCGGCCGCGGCGGCGTGCGGGTCGCGGCCGGCCCGCAGCGTCTCGGGGTCGTCGACCAGGGAGGTGCTGACGAGGGCGTCGCCGTCGCGGTGCAGGTACCCCGCGGTGGTGAGCATGTCCAGTACGGAGGCGTACAGCCGGTGGTACTGGTCGGCGATCCGCAGCCGTGCGCGCAGTGCGTCGGCGGTGTGCCGCTCGCCCGCGGCCCGCAGCACGCCCATCCGCCGCAGCGCCCCGGCCAGCAGCCGCCGGGCGAGCCGCTCGGCCTCCCGGGAGGCCCGCTGGTAGGACTCGATCCGATGGATCTCCTCCGGTGCGAGCGCCACGACGGGACGCAACCGGTCGACGAGCGGCGGGAGGTGACGCGGACGGATGCGCACCTCGGCCGCACCGTCCACACCCATGGCCGCCAGGACGCGGTCGCCGGCCTGGAGGGCCAGCACCTGCTCCAGCGGGCTGTCCAGGAAGCGCTCCACGGTCCGCATGCCGTCCGCGGCACTGAGGGGCGTGACGCCCGACGCCACCAGCGGGCGCAGCACCTCCTCCCGCTCGGCGACCCCGGCGGCGTGCCAGAAGCCCCAGTTGACGACCTTGACGGGGAACGGTGCGGTGCGGGCCAGGTGCAGGGCCAGGGCGTCCGCGGCACAGCACGCGGCGGCGTACCCGCCCTGTCCGGCGGCGCCCTGGAAGGCGGCCCCGGAGGAGTAGAAGAGCAGGAAGTCCAGCGGCTCCCGCTCGACCGCCGCCCAGGTGCCGCGCACGGTGGCCTCCTTGGAGTCCAGGGCGGCGTGCAGGCCGGGCGCGTCCAGGGCGGTCACCGGGGCGGTGGCGAAGTCCATGACCGAGTGGATGACCCCGTGCAGTGCGCCGAAGCGCTCCTTGGCCCGGTCCACGGCGGCGCGCACCGCCGCGGGGTCCGCGGCGTCGGCCGCCACGTACAGCACCTCGGCGCCGGCCGCCTCCAGTTGCGCGAGGCGTTCGCGACGCGCCGGGTCGACTGCGGCGCGGCCCAGCACCAGCAGCCGGGCCCGGTAGGTGCGGGCCAGGTGCAGGCAGGTGTCGAAGCCGATGACGCCCAGGCCGCCGATGACGGCGTAGACCCCGCGCTCGCGCAGCGGGGGCCGCGCCGGTTCGGGCAGCCGCACCCGCTCCAGGGTGCGCAGGTAGCGCACGCCGTCGCGCAGCAGCACCGGCTGGACGCGCGCGGGGAACGGTTCGGCGGCGACGGCACGGGCGGCCTGCGCGGCCTCCTCGGCCCGTACGTCGACGCAGGCGATCCGCGCGCCCGGGTGCTCCTTGGCCAGCGCCGAGCACAGGCCGAGGAGGGCGGCTCCCGCCGGGCGGGACGGCTCGTCGGGCCGCAGCGGGTGGACGTCGGTGGTGACGACCTTCAGGGCGGGCGGTCGGGCGTCGCCGTCCCGGTACAGCGCGGTGGCGAGCCGCACCAGTGCGAGCACGCCCTGCGCGCGGGCGGCGTGACCGGCGTCGTCCCCGGCCGGCGACCCGGCCAGGAAGTAGACGAGTTCGGGGTCCGCGCCGCTGCCGCAGGCGCGCGCCAGCTCGGCCTCCGACGGGCCGTCCGGACCGAACAGGAGGGTGTCCACCCGGGCGTCGGCGTGCACGGCGGCCAGCGCGGTCGCCGTGGCGTCCGCGGCCCGGGGCGCGACCACCAGGACCCGCCGGGCGTCGGCCGGCCCGTCCTGCGGGTGCGGTCGGGAGACCCAGCGCGGCCGGTGGGCCAGCTTGGGGTGCGGGTCCTTCTGTTCGCGCACCGACAGCCCGGAGAAGAGCACGCAGACCCGGCCGTCGTCGTCCAACAGGGCCACGTCGTAGCGGTTCTCGCCCAGCGGCGTGATGTGCGCGTAGCCGGTCAGCGGCACGGGCCGGTGGCTGCGCACCCGGTCGACGGCGAAGGGCAGCAGCGGCAGGTCCTCGGAGCCCCGGGAGGCGAAGTGCAGGGCGGCGACGGTGTGCAGGGCCGCGTCGACCACGGCCGGGTGCAGGGCGCGGCGTTCGGCGCCCGGCACGAACCGTTCGGGCAGCCGCAGTCGTGCCAGCGCCTGCGCACCGTCGGTGCGGACCCACTCGACCAGTCGGAAGAACGGCCCGTAGCAGACCCGCAGCCGGTCCATGCCGGCGTAGAACTCGGCGCCGGTCAGCTCGGTGGGGCAGGCGTCCGCGACGTCGCGGACGGCGACCGGCGCGGGCGCGGGGGCCCGGTCGGCCGGCACCAGCACGCCGCGGGCGTGCACCGGGGCGGCGCCACCGGCGGCGCGGTGCGCGCCGCGCACCTCGAAGCGCCGGGCGCCGTCCGCCTCCTGGAGCGCGACGACCAGTTCTTCGGGCGCGCCGGCCACGACCACGGGGGTGAGCCAGTACACGTCGTCGATCACCCGGTCGCCGTCGCGGGCGCCGACGGCGTCCAGGACGAGGTCGAGGTAGCCGGCGCCGGGCAGGATCGTCCGGCCGCTGACGACGTGGTCGGCGACCAGCGGGTCGGCGGGGCGCAGGGTCAGCGGCAGTTCCCCGCCGCGCACCTCGGCGGCCGGGGTCGTGGCGGCCGGGGTGGCGGCCGTCGCGGTCACGGCGCTCGGGGCCGCCGGCCCGCCGGGCGGGGTTCGCGTCAGCCAGTGGCGTTCCGGGGCGAAGGGGTAGGTCGGCAGCGACACCGTGCGCGGCCGGTCGGTCCGCTCCAGGGCGAGCGCGTCCCAGTCCAGTTCGACGCCGGTAACCCACAGTCCGGCGAGCTTGTCGACCTGCCCGGCGCGGGCCAGGCCGCGGACGAAGTCGCCGCCACCGGCGCCGTGCGTGAACAGGTCGGCGAGCGCCGCGTGGTGGCCGGCGGTGCCGCGGGCGAGCCCGGTGACCGCTTCGCCGCGGGCGAAGGCCGCCAGCGTGGCCGCCGCCGCGGGCACGTCGGTGGCGGTGAACGCCAGCCGTTCGGCGAACGCCTCCCGGCCGGTCTGGAGCGTGTGCGCGACCTCGGCGAGCGTCGGCGCGTTCCCCCGGCGCTCGGCGCGCTCCAGGAACCCGGCCAGCTCGTCGGCGTACGCCCGCAGCCGCTCCTCGTCGCGGGCGGACAGCACGACCAGCTCCGCGGAGCCGGTGGTGGGCGTCTGCGCGCGGCGTTCGGGCACGAACTCCTCCAGGATGACGTGGGCGTTGGTGCCGCCGGCACCGAACGAGCTGACGCCCGCCCGGCGGGGCCGGCCCGCCTCCCTGGGCCACTCGGCCGCCTCCCGCTGCACGCGGAACGGCGACGCGGCGAAGTCGATGATCGGGTTGAGTTCCGCGGCGTGCAGCGAGGGGACCAGCTCGCCGTGGCGCAGCTGGAGCACTGCCTTGGTGACCCCGGCGATGCCGGCGGCGCCCTCCAGGTGCCCGATGACGGACTTGACCGATCCCAGCGCGCAGAACGCCCGGTCGGAGGTGTGCCGGGCGAACGCGTCCACCAGGCCGGTGTGCTCGATCGGGTCGCCGAGCGCGGTGCCGGTGCCGTGGGCCTCGATGCAGCCGATGTCGCGGGCGCTCAGCCCCGCCTTGGCCAGGGCCTCCTCCACCAGGGCCTGTTGGGCCTTGGGGTTCGGCACGGTGAAGCCGTTGGTGCGGCCGCCGTGGTTGACTGCGGTGGCCCGGATCACGGCGTGCACCTGGTCGCCGTCGGCGAGCGCCCGCGACAGCCGCTTGAGCACCACGGCGCCCACGCCCTCGCCGGGCACGTAGCCGTTGCCGCCGGCACCGAAGGAGCGGCAGCGCCCGTCGGTGGAGAGCATCTTCTTCCGGCTGAGGTGGACGTACTTCAGCGGGTGCGCCGAGACGTTCACGCCGCCCGCGAGGGCGTAGGCGCACTCGTCGCGGCGCAGGCTCTCGCAGGCCGCGTGGAGGGCGACCAGGGAGGCCGAGCAGGCGGTGTCGATCACGACGCTGGGGCCGCGGAAGTCACCGAAGTAGGAGACCTGGTTGGCGATGGACGCCCGGTTGGCCATGGCCACCACGTGGTTGCCCTTGAAGGACTCCTCCGCGCCGAGCATGGCGTAGTCGTCCCACATGACGCCGACGAACACGCCCACGTCGCGCCCCTCGTCGCCGTAGCGCGGGCGCGGCAGCGCGTCCAGGCGGTACCCGGCGTCCTCCAGGGCGGACCAGGCCGTCTGGAGGAACAGCCGCTCCTGCGGGTCCATCGACTTGGCCTGGCGCGGGGAGAGCGCGAAGAACAGCGAGTCGAAGGCGTCCACGTCGGACAGGAACCCGCCGTGCCGGCCGTAGCTCTTGCCCGGCGCGTCGGGGTCGGGGTCGTAGAGCGCGTCGGCGTCCCAGCGGTCCGCGGGGACCTCGGTCACGCAGTCCCGGCCCTGCCGGAGGTTGTCCCAGAACTCCTCCAGGTTGCGGGCCTGGGGGTAGCGCCCGCTCATGCCGATGATGGCGATCGGGTCGTCGTCCGGCGTGCGCGGCGACGGGGCGGGGGCGGCGGTCGTCGGCTGCGGGACCGGTACGGAGACGGAGACGGCGGCGGGGGCCGCCACCGCGGCCGGGGCCGTCGGCGCCGTCGGCGCGCCCTGGTCACCGACCAACCGCCGGACGTCGTCGAGGTGTTCGCGCACGAGGTACCCGGCCAGGTCCTGCACGGTGCGGTACTCGAAGAGCAGGGTGCCGCGCAGCCCGGTGAAGTCCCGGCCGAGCAGGCTGTTGACCTCCATGATCATGACGGAGTCGATGCCGTACTGGTCCAGCTGCGTGCGGCTGTCGATCTGCGCCGCGGACAGCTTCAGCACGCCCGACAGCGTCCGGCGCAGCCGGTCCACCACCGCCGGCAGGTACCGCTCGGCGTCGGTCGGCGCGGTGGCCGGGGGCGCCGGGTGGGCGGCGGGGGACATCAGCGGGGCGGCGGGGGCCGGTTCCGTGGACGCACCGGCCGCCGTGGCCACCGACGGCACCGCGGCGCCGCCGAGGGTGCGGGCGATCCGCTCCGGGTCGCCGAGGACCGGCACCAGCACGGGGGCGTCGAACTGCCAGGCCCGGTCGAAGGCGTCCAGCGCCTGCCGCGGAGTCATCCGCAGCATGCCGGTGGCCTCCTGGTAGGTGTCCAACTCGCCGTCCTGGACGAGGGCGTCCACGCCGCCCGCGTCCCACAGCGGCCAGTCCAGGGACAGCGTGCGTCCGGTGCGCTCACCGGACGCCACCCGGCCGTCCCGCACCGCCAGGTAGGCGTCCAGGAAGCGGTTGGCCGCCGCGTAGCTGCCCGCGCCGAAGTCGCCGCACAGCGCCGACACCGACGAGAAGGCGGCGAACACCCCGAGCCGGTCGGCGCGGGTCAGCACGTCGAGGTTGACCACGCCCTGCACCTTGGCCGCGAGCGCCCGCCGGAAGCCGGCGTCGTCCACCTCGGTCAGCGGAACCCGGTCGGCCACCCCGGCGAGGTGGAACACCCCGTCGAGCCCGCCGAAGCGTCCCCGGGCCTCGATCAGTGCGGCCCGCAGTTGCCCGGCGTCCGCCACGTCGGCGCGCACGCCCAGCACCTGGGCGCCCAGCTCCTCCAGTTCGGCGCGGACCGCCTCGGGCAGCGGGGACCGTCCCAGCAGGACCAGGCGGGCCCGGTAGCGCGCGGCGAGGTGCCGGGCGAGCAGGCGGCCCACGCCCCCGGCCCCACCGGTGATCAGGTAGGCGCCGCCCTCGACGAGCGGTGCCGCGCCGTCCGCCGGCGTCGCCGGGCGGGTCGCCCGCTCCACCGTGCGGACGCTGCGCCGCCCCGCCTCGTACCGGACCTCCGCGCCGCGGAGCACCCCGTCGGCGGTGAGTTCGGCGGCGAGCACCGCGGCCGGCAGGGCCCCGTCGCGCGCCGGGTCGTGGCGGACGGTGAACAGCTCGATCCCCGGCGCGTGGCGGGCCGTCGACAGTGCCAGCCCGGCGACGGCCTCGTGCTCCGGCACCCCGGCCGCGCCCCGGCCCGGGTGGCGGTACAGGCAGCGCACCCGCCCGTCGACGCCGGCGTCGGTGACCGCGCGCACCAGGTGGAGCACGGAGCCCAGGCCGCGCCCGAAGACCTCCTCGCGCCGCCGGTGCAGCGCGGCGAGGTCCCCCTCGACGACGTCCTGCGGCGCGCCGTCGGGGGCCTCGGTGCTCCACAGGTGCGCCACGTCCAGGCCGGCCCGGCTCGCGCCGGGGAGGTCGGCGGCGAGTTCCCGCAGGAGGCGGCGGTAGTGCTCCGGCTCGGCCGGGTCGAGGACGTACCGGTCCGCCGCGCGGCGCTCGAAGCCGGTGCCCGGCAGGACCTCCACGGCCTGCCGCCACCCGCCGGCCGCGGCCAGTTCCGCGGCCGTGCCGGCGCGGTCGGTCAGGACCAGCAGGGTCGCCCGGTCCGCGCGGCCCGCACGCGGGGCCGGCGCGTCGTGCCAGACCGGCCGGTAGAACAGTTCCTGCGCCGCGCGGCCCGCGGTGCGCACCGGCTGCGGCGCCGGTGCGCCGGCAGGGGTGTCGGGGGCATCGGCAGGGCTCTCGGCGGCGTCGGCAGCGGCGAACAGGCGGCCCACCAGGTCCTCCACCCGGGCCAGCACCCGGCCTTCGGGGTCGAGGACGGTGACGCGGTAGCGCCAGGTGTCGCGCCGCTCGCCGCGTCCCAGCACCTCGGCGTGCGCGTAGCAGACCGGGGGCAACTCGCCGTGGACGGTGAGCGCGCCGACGCCGAAGGGCACGGCCAGTTCTTCGGCCCGCGGCGCCCGCTCGCGGTCGATCCAGTGGCAGGCGCGCAGCGCCCCGTCGAGCAACTGCGGTGCCAGGGTGCAGCCGTGGCCCGCGCCGGCCGGCAGCGCCAGTTCGGCGAGCGCCTCGGTGCGCCCGATGCGGACGTCCTGGATGACCCGGAAGCTGTCGCCGTACGCGAAGCCCACGCCCGCGTAGTCGCGGTAGACCTCCGCGCCGGTGCGCCGCCCGGTGCAGCGCTCGCGCACCGCCGCCAGGTCGGTGCGGTCCGCCTGCTCGGCGGCGGGCGCCCCGTAGCGCGCCTGCCCGCGCAGGTGGGTGGTGCGGGCGCCGTCGGCCTCGCTGTAGACCTCGAAGGCGATCCGTTCGCCGTCCGCGGTGAACGCCGCGTACAGCTCGATCTCGGTGTGTCCGGCCGGCACCGTGACGGGTCGGCCCCACACGACGTCGGAGAGGCCGCGCAGCGGCCGGCGGCTGGCCCGTTCGGCGCCCGCCCGCACCAGTTCCAGCGCGGCGGCCGCGGCCAGTACCGGCTGCCCGGCGATCACGTGGTCGCGCAGCAGCGGGTCGGTGGCGCGGAGCGTCTTGCGGAACCGCTGCTCCTCGACGGTGGAGTCGTTGGCGTCCAGCAGGGGGTGCAGTGCGGGGGTGCCGCCCGGCAGGGTGCCGTCGGCGGTCGCGATCCAGTGCCGCTCGCGGGCGAACGGGTAGCCGGGCAGCGGGGTCCGCCGTCCGTCGGTCCACCGGCCCGCGACGTCGTCGGTGTCGCCGCGCGCCCATTGGGCGGCGGCCGTGTGCGGGTCGTCGGTCGGCTGCGGCGCTTCCGGCGCGCGGTCCGGCGCGACACTGCCGCGCAGCAGCCCTTCCGGATCGCCTCCGTTCGCGAACTCCCGCAGGACGCGGACGAGTTCGGCTCCGTCAGCGGTGACGAGGGCGAGCCGCTCGGTCATGGGCTCGCGTCCGGTGTGGAGCGTGTACGCGACGTCGGCCAGCGCCACCCGCTCACGCTCCAGGAACGCCCCGAGACGGCC